>JALSHG010000012.1 GCA_026982355.1 Thermodesulfovibrio sp. | reverse complement strand
TTCGCAATACGCACTTGAAGCCTTTTAACTTCTGCTTTCACTTTCTTCCAGTTTATGGTCTTCCAGTGACTGCCTAAGTTTGAAGTAGCACCGGTAAGTTTTATAACTCCCGTCATTTGCTTTCTCCATTGTTAAAGAAAAGGTTCTTCAAGTTCTCTCACGAACAGACACCTCCCGGAAGTCTGCTCCCTTTCGGGCCGGATTATGTTTCAATCCGTATCTACCCCATTACAGGATAGCCTTTGCTTTCTCCGGATTCTTTTACCTGCATATCCAACAGCGTGCCTTGCGGTTTCGCCTGCTCAGGTTTCTCACTGAGCGGATATACGGGCTTACCACGTTCCGCTTTAGTTACTATGGATAATTTAGATTCATCCCGTACGCCGGTGGAGCTGCATTCACGTATGGCCACGTTAGAGAGCCATAGCCTGTCCACTTTCCGCCTGTCAGTCTGTTTGGCTTGTTCTTCCTGACGACGCTGCAGATGTTTGCTTATGCTAATCATATTATCCAATCACAGCCCTCACCCGACTTCAGACTATCAGGAGGGTTTCCGTCTCACGATTTCTTCCCCGGTCAAGACGACCTTTGGTACATTGTCGAAAGGGCTTCACACCCCATCATCAGCGCAATGGTAGCATGCCTTTCCCTGATACCGGTGGTGAAACACCGGGTTTAGTCTTCAATAATTTCTTGAAGCTAAACAATAACTAAAGCGACCTCGTGTCGCCACTAACGGCGGAGCTGAGCGACTGCGACCGAGGGGGACAAGGCTTTGGGTTTGGACACCAAGGGAGCAGTTCGCTCCAGCGATTTGATGGGCGACTCTCTGCATTGCTTAATGACTCTATTCAGCAATTATTATTTTTGTTACTTAGAAGATTTCCGCCTCCCATCTTTAAGTCGAGCAGCGAATCGCTGGGGTGAAGCGAAAGCTCAGCTCCGCCGATGGGCGGGGACGACTTTTATCAATTTTCAGATATTGTTTTATTGAAGATATTTGCTTGCTTGAAAGATATCTGATTCCCCCCTATTCGCTTTTTCTTACTTATTCCTTTTTTAGTCCCCGCCCATCAATTAATAGACGAATTTCTTTTCGGGTTGCTGAGTAACCTTTTCCTGATAATCTTTTACCACCTTTTGGCTGTTTTGTCAATAAAAAATTGCCTGCAATTCGTATTTTCCGTATAATAGCGGAAAATACGAACTTCGTATATTATGAGTGTTTTGGCGGAAAGTGAGGGCGGATATGTTTGAGCAGGTTCTGCCGGAGTTGCGGGATTTTCCGCTGTCCCGTAATCTCGTCCGTGAGAAGAAGGTTATCTGTTATGCTCGCCGGGCAAGTAAACCTTGAAATACCGCCTGCCTGCTTATGCAACATTAAGCTGTAATTTCATATTTGTACGTTCCCGTGACCACAATCATTACAGGAAATGGCTGCGGTATTATCCCGGTTGCTGTTCCGAATACCGTCTCGTGCATTCACGCAAGGCATGGAGAGGCGGAACTTAATCTCTCACCCTCCTGATGTCGGCGCCGAGAATCTTGAGCTTTTCCTCTATTTTCTCATACCCCCTGTCAAGGTGGTACACCCTGTGGACAACGGTCTTGCCCCGGGCCGCAAGGCCTGCTATGATAAGCGAGGCGCTCGCCCTGAGGTCGGTCGCCATTACGGGCGCCCCCTTCAGTGTCTTCACCCCTTTGACCGTGGCTGTGGGACCCTCGATTTTTATGTCGGCGCCCATTCTTTTCATCTCCGCCACATGCATGAACCTGTTCTCGAAGATGTTCTCGGTGACTATGCTTGTCCCACCGGCCACCGCGGCCACGGCCATGAACTGGGCCTGCATGTCGGTTGGAAATCCCGGGTACGGCATGGTCTTTATATCCACAGCCGCCGGCCTGTCGGGCCCTTCCGCTGTAATGGTGTCACGCCCCCGCGTGATTTTCACGCCGGCCTCCTCCATCTTGCTGATAACCGCCTCTGCATGGTCCGGCCTGCATCCGGTGATTTTCACTTTTCCGCGCGTCACGGCGGCGGCGGCAAGGTAGGTGCCGGTTTCTATCCTGTCCGGGATGATGCGGTAGTCAAGGGGCCTGAGGGATGAAACGCCGTTTATCCTGATAATGCCTGTTCCCGCTCCCTCGATGTCGGCGCCCATTGATACCAGTGCATCCGCAAGGTCAACCACCTCGGGCTCGCACGCGGCGTTCTCCAGGACGGTGACGCCGTCCGCAAGCGAGGCGGCCATCATGAGGTTTTCCGTGCCCGTGACGGTCGGGATGTCAAAATAAACAGTCGCTCCCCTGAGCCTGCCCGCCCGTGCCTCTATATAGCCCTCTGACAGGGTTATGTGCACACCCATTTTCTCCAGGCCCATTATGTGGAGATTCACGGGCCTTGCCCCGATTGCGCAGCCGCCCGGCAGGGACACCTTTGCCCTGCCGGTCCTCGCAATAAGGGGGCCGAGCACGAGCACCGAGGCGCGCATTGTCCTGACAAAATCATACGGGGCCTCGATTGATGTTATATTGTCCGAGTTGATAATAATGCGGTCGTCTTCCCGGTGAAAGCCCATTCCGAGGCGGGCGAGGAGTTTGCCCATTGTGGATATGTCCCTGAGGCGGGGGACATTGGAGATATGGCTTTCACCGGCGCTGAGAATGGAGGCGGCCATTACCGGAAGAGCGGCGTTCTTGGCCCCGCTTATTGCAACTTCGCCGTTTAAAACGGCGCCGCCCACGATCTCTATCTTGTCCATTCAGCCTGTATGACCCTTTTTATTCCGGCATAGTCTTTGAAAATCTCTATCCGTGTATAGCCTGAGCGCCTGAACATGCCGGCGACCGCCTCCGCAGCCTCTGCGCCGAGCTCGAGCATGAGCACGCCCCTGTGCCGGAGAAACCGCCGTGCGGCCGGTATTATCTCCCTGTAGAAATCAAGCCCGTCCTCACCGCCGTCGAGCGCAACGAGTGGCTCCCAGTCCCTGACCTCGGGCTGAAGGCCGTTTATGTCACCGGTTTTTATGTAAGGCGGGTTGGAAACCACGAGGTCAAACAACCGGCCGCCCCGGAGCGGTTCGAAGAGATGTCCCCTGAGGAATTCCACGTTGCCTGTCCCGTTCAACCGCGCATTCTCCCTTGCGTAGCCAAGCGCGGTCTCCGAAATATCAACGCCGAGGACCCGCGCATCCGGGAATGCCCTTGCAAGCGCCAGGGCCAGGCACCCGCTGCCGGTGCACAGATCGAGTATCATTGTGCGTTGCCGGTTGCCCGACGCCCTCCGCCTGAGAAGAGCTCTTGCGGCATGTTCCGCCATCAGCTCCGTCTCGGGCCGCGGTATGAGCACTCCGGGCCCCACCGATATTTCAAGCCCCGCGAAATCAATGCGGCCGAGTATGTACTGCAGCGGCTCCCGCCTGCTCCGCCTGTCCGCCATCTCCCTGAGGGCAACCGCCTGTTCCTCCCTGATGCCGGGATTGTCCCTGTACAGCCTGACAGGGTCGATGTCAAGCCCTTCGGTGATAAAAAGCCCCGCCTCCCTTTCAGCGCCGTCAATCCCGCAGGGAGCGAGCCTGCCTGATATCTCATGTAGTATGTCTATGGCCTTCATAACACCCTGAAACCGTTGAACCCCGGAAGCCTTTATTATAAATAGACCTTACGGCGGACTCCTATGCACGTTTATGCAACATTAAGGTTCATAGAGCCTTCAGCTTTTCCGCCTGGTAATGCGTGACAAGGCTGTCGATAAGCTCGTCGAGCTGGCCGTCAAGAATCTGGGTGAGCTTGTGCAGTGTGAGATTGATCCTGTGGTCCGTAACCCTGTTCTGCGGGAAGTTGTATGTCCTGATCCTCTCGCTCCTGTCGCCCGAGCCGACCTGCGACTTTCTTTCCTGCGCCCTCTCTTTTTCCTGGCTCTCAAGCTCAAGCTCGTACAGCCTGGAGCGCAGGACCTTCATGGCCTTTTCCCTGTTTTTAATCTGGGAGCGGCTGTCCTGGCACTGCACCATGAGGCCCGTCGGGATATGCACTATCCTGACAGCCGAATACGTGGTGTTGACCCCCTGTCCCCCGGGTCCGGAGGCGCAGTATGTGTCGATCCGCAGGTCCTTTTCTTCTATCTTCAGATCAACGTCCTCGGCCTCGGGCAGCACGGCGACAGTGGCCGCGGATGTATGTATCCTTCCCGATGTCTCGGTGACGGGCACGCGCTGGACGCGGTGCGTGCCGCTTTCATACTTCAGGCGGCTGTATGCGCCCTTGCCCTGTATTGACGCAATGACTTCCTTTATGCCGCCGACGCCGGTGGAGTGCATGTCCATCACCTCGACCTTCCAGCCCCTGCCTTCTGCATACTTGCCGTACATCCTGAAGAGGTCGGCGGCAAACAGTGCCGCCTCCTCACCGCCTGTTCCCGCCCTTATCTCGAGTATGATGTTCTTTGAGTCCCGCGGGTCCTTCGGGATGAGCATGAGCTTCAGTTCTTTCTCGATCTCCGGCTTTTTCCCTTTCAGTTCCTCAATCTCGAGTTCCGCGAGTTCCTTCAGGGCGTCGTCCCCTCCGGCCCTCAGTATCTCTTCGGCCTCTTTGATGCCGGAGACTATTTTCCTGTATTCCCTGATCTTCCGGACGATCTCCTCGAGTTCGGCCTGTTCCTTTGCGTATTTCTGCGTCTTTGAGTAATCCGAAAACACCCCCGGATCGGACAGGAGCCTGTTCAGCTCTTCGTATTTGTCTTCAATCTCCTGCAGTTTATCCAATAACATTCAGTCCACTCTCCCGCTTCCGCCTGCGTTCAGGGTCCATATCCAGCACTTCCTTTAATGCCCTTACGGCAACCTCTATCTGGTCGAGCGAGGGCGCGCATGTCGTGAGCTTCTGAAGCCACAGGCCGGGCATTGCCGCCATGCGGATGAACCTGTTGTTCATCCTCTTTGATGAAAACTTTATGAATTCATAAGACAGCCCCGCGATTAACGGGATGAGCGCCACCCTTGACAGGAATTTTTCAACAATGGGCCAGTCCTTCGGGATGAGGGAGAAAATCAGGATGCTCATCATCATCACGATAAGCAGGAAACTCGTCCCGCACCGGGGGTGCAGGGTGCTGTATCTGTCCGCATTCCCGGGTGTGAGCTCGACGCCGGCCTCAAAGGCGTGGACGGCCTTGTGCTCGGCCCCGTGATATTCGAATACCCTCCTTATGTCCCGGCTTATGCGTACCAGCAGGATGTAGGCGAGAAATACCGTCACCCTGATGATTCCGTCCACGAGATTAAACACCAGCGAGCTTTCGTTTATCGACTGAAATATCACCCCCAGCAACCTGGTGCCGTACAGGGGAAACAGCAGGAACAGGCCGAGGCCTGTAACGAGGGCCAGCGCCACGGTCATGAACAGTGAAAACGACGACGGCTTTTCCTCCTCCTGCCCGGATGCCCCGGCAGAGTACATGAGGGCCTTTATCCCTATGGACAGGGCCTGGACAAGCGCGACAACCCCTCTTGCGAGGGGCCATTTCAGGGGTTTGGGCAATTCGCGGATGTTTTCCTTCCTGAGAACGATCTCATTTTCAGGGTTCCTGACAGCGACCGTGTACACGTTGCCCGACCGCATCATCACGCCCTCAATGACCGCCTGCCCGCCGACGTCGCTCATTTGTTCATCTCCTTGAATACACCTTGCAGTTGCATAAAAACATCGCCCGCTTGTGCAACATTAAGGCAACTTATAGTAAATCCACATAATAAAAAAGGAAACCACGCATCTCCGATAAAAATACAAGCCGCGTGATTTCCTTTTCCAGCAAAGCTACTTGTTGTGTTTGGCGTATTTCTTCCTGAATTTTTCGACCCTTCCTTCAGCGTCAACCAGTTTCTGCTTGCCGGTGAAGAACGGATGGCACTTGGAGCATATATCCACGTGTATGGAGTCCTGTGTGGACATGGTGGTGAACGACTCCCCGCAGGCGCATACGGCCGTGACTTCTTTCATTTCAGGATGAATTTTCTCTTTCACTGTAACCTCCGAACATTAAATATAACAGAGACACCGGCTATTTTTCAATAGCGGCGGGAAAGGATTTCCTGCTGCCGCCTCTGCAGGTTTCTCAGAAGATCAAGGTCCTTTTTCTGCTCCGCGTCTTTTATCTTTTTCTGAATCTCCAGCAGCAGTAGCCTGCGCTTGTTGTCTTTCAGTCTCTTTATGCAGTCGCTGAGCACCTTTTCAGGTTCCTCGAAGTCATCTGCAAGCGATATCCGGGTCAGAAGGTCCCTTTCACTGTCGCCGCACCTTGATACCAGTTCGTTCAGCCCGTGTGTCCCTTCCCTGATCTTCCTGAATATCCCCCTTGCAGCCTCATCCCTGAAGTCATCTTCCGAAACAGCGCCGAATATCTCACCGGCTTTTTCGGGCATCTGCAGGAGTATCCGGATGATATATTCCTCATAAAGGGGGCGTGGCGCCGGCCGTGCCTCCGCCCCTGCGGCCGGCGTCCTGTATCTCTTCCCCGTCCCCCCGGTCTTTTTACGGAGTTCTTCCATGACGAAGACCTCGTTGATTCCGAGCTTTTCCGAAAGCATTTTCACATACCCGCCCTGCAGGACCCTGTCCCGCACCCTGGAGATCGTCTCTATGGCCTCGCGCGCCGTCAGGCGTTCGTCACCGCCCTGCATCATGTAGAATTCAATGATGGACAGGGGATGATCGAGGAGCCCGGCGAAGGCCTCCCTCCCCCTGTTTCTCAGGAAACCGTCGGGGTCTTCCCCAGCGGGCAGGGAGAGCACCCTGACGTCAAGCCCGCTCTCAAAGAGTATGCCGGCGGCGTTTTTGGCCGCCTTTATCCCCGCGGGGTCGCTGTCAAAGACAATGATCACATTCCCGGTGAACCTCTTTATCAGCTTCCCGTGCTCCTGTGTGAAGGCCGTTCCGAGCGGCGCGACCGCGATCGGGAAATCATGAACATGGGCGCTTATGACATCGAGATACCCTTCCATGAACAGCGCCTTGCCGGTTTCCTTTATAAAATTCTTTGCCCGGTGAAGGCCGTAAAGAACCCTGCGCTTGTTGAAAATAGGGGTCTCCGGGGAATTTAAGTACTTTGGTCCGGAACCGTCGTCTATCGACCTGCCGCCGAAGGCGACCACATCCCCCTTGAGGTCATGAATCGGGAATATGATCCTGTCTCTGAAGGTATCGTAATAACCTCCACGCCCTTTTGCGGCAAGGCCTGCCTTATTGACGGCCTCGGGTTTGTAGCCCTTGCGGCCGAGATATGACAGCAGCCCGTTCCACGATTTCGGGGCATAGCCCAGGGAGAACGCCTCCCGCGCCTCGGCGCCTATTCCCCGTGATCCGAGGTATTCCGCGGCCCTCCGATTCCCTGCGAGATTGCGCCGGAAGAATTCGAGGGCGTCCCTGTGCATATCGAGCAGGGTCTCCTTTTCCCCCGCCCTTGAAGCGGACTGCTGCGTCTGCTCAAGGGTGACCCCCGCCCTTGCGGCGAGCATTCTCAGGGCCTCGGGGAATGTGAGATTCTCATAACGCGCGAGGAAGGTGAAGATGTCCCCGCCGCTTCCGCAGCCGAAGCAGTGGAATATCTGTTTCTCCGGGCTTACGGTGAAAGACGGGGTTTTTTCACTGTGGAACGGACAGAGGCCCTTCCAGTTCCGCCCGGTTTTTTTCAGGTGGACATAGTCGGATACAAGGTCGACAATATCTATCCTGTCCCTGATTTCATCGAGGACCCTGTCGCTGAACGGCATGTCTCCCGCTCTACTTCTTCCTGCTGAATCTTCTGAAACCGGAGCATGCTATTACTTCCAGCCCCCCTTTTTCCTGAAGCTCGTCAAGCATCAGGTTTATGCCGAGATTGTCGCTTGAGATGTGCCCGGCGATTACGACATTGACGTGATGCTTTTCAGCCTTTTCCCTGTGGTCCTCGCTGAGGTGCATTGCCACAATCGTGTTTATCCCGGAATTGGCGATGCTCTCGAAGATATCCTTGGCGCCCTCGGTGCCCCCCGTCATGTCCACGAATATCCTTCCCGCGCTCCTGCCCTCCGAGCCCAGGAGGATATGCGGGCCCGCATTGTTCTTGGCGGCCTCGCGGTACTCGGGGATTTCCTTCAGGATTTTCAGGATGTCTCCGAGTGTGTCCGGGGCCTTTTCGTCAAGGGTCTTCTGGAGATGGCCGGCCACCATGTTGTCCGCGGGCGTATGCATGCACATAAACGGTATGTCCAGCAGCCGGGCCATGTCCGAGGCCCTCGTATGGTTTACCGGGGCAAGCCTCCTCCGGACCTCCTTGATCCTGCCTTCAAGAAGGTCTTCCGCAATGTTTATGGGCACGCCGAACTTTTTGAGTATGTCGGCCTGCATATGCATGACTTCGTAAAAGTTGGCATATGCCTTTCCCTCGGGATGGTGGGCTATCACAAGATCGATCTTCCGACCTTTCTGGGACAGCCTGTCGGCGAGCAGGATTTCCCCCATCTCCATGTCAATGCCCACGAGGACGGTCTCTATCTCCTCCTCGCCCGTGCCGTAGAGTATCCTCGTATCCGCATACGGATTGGTCAGGCTCTCCGTATCAAAGAACTCCCGGTCCTCTTCTTTCATTTCCCCGTAGGCCTTTTTCTTTTTCTCAAGCGACTTCAGAACCGCCTCCCTGCCGCGCGGATCCGCGTCGATACCCTTTGCAACAACGGTCTCGTAAAGCTTCCTCAGTTTCATTTAAGCCTCCAGCATCTTTCTGACGATGTTGTTGACAAGCCTGCCGTCAGCCTGTCCTCTGATTTTTGCCATAACGGCCTTCATCACCCTGCCCATGTCTTTAACGCCTGCCGCCCCTGTTTCTTCAATCGTTTCCCCGACGATTTTCCTGATACGGTCCTCATCGAGCTGCTCCGGCAGGTACTGCCGGACAACGGCCAGCTCCGCCATTTCCTTTTCGGCGAGGTCCGTCCTGCCGGCCTTTGAGAACTGCCCGATGGACTCGTTCGCCTTTTTCGCAAAGGACATCAGCACCGCCTGAACATCCTCGTCAGTGGGAGGCGCGCCTTTTTCGATCTCCCTGTTTTTAACGGCCGATTTGATCATCCTCAGCACGGAGACCCTGTTCTTGTCGCCTGATTTCAGGGCATTCCTGAGATCATCTTCAATTCTTCCGGATATGGACATTCCCTACCTCGATGACATCATCCTGGATTTTTTGGCGGCTTTTTTCCTGGCCGCGATAGCCTTCTTTTTTCTTTTTACGCTCGGTTTATCATAATGCTCTCTCTTCTTCACCTCGGAGATGATACCTTCCCTTTCACACTGCTTTTTGAATTTGCGGAGAGCATGTTCAAAAGACTCGTTTGCCTTGACCTTCACCACAGGCATTCCGTCTCACCTCCCTTGCGGTGCAGGATTAATGAAATAATATACTTTTTGACATTGTTTAAGCAAGAATTGGTGAAGAAGTAAAACGTTACGGCTGAAGGATTACCCGATTATCCTGTTTTTCTCATCCAGCCTTATGATCACAGGGGAGAAATCTTCCGTCTCTTTTTCATCATAGTATGAATAAGCGAAAATAACGATCACGTCCCCTTTTGTACCCTTTCTTGCAGCAGGGCCGTTGAGGCAGATGACGCCGGAATCCCTTTCTCCGGGGATCACATATGTCTCAAAGCGCTCGCCGTTGTTCATATTGCTGACCATCACCTGCTCGTAGGGCCTTATGCCTGTGGCGTCAAGCAGTTTCTCATCGACCGTCAGGCTTCCCTCGTAGGCTATGTCGGCATCGGTGACGGTCGCCTGGTGGATTTTAGCCCTCAGCATGCATCTCAGCATCACAAACTCCTCTCAACATCCAATAATCCAATCCAATAATCAAATTCATCCTTAACCTTACCCTGCGTCTGCATAAAATACCGGCGGACTCCCCTGCCCGTTTATGCAACTTTAAGGTTATACTATCCGATTTCAGGACAGCAAATCAATGTGTTTTATTCGATAATCCTGGGCACCCTGTAGAAGCCGCCGTCCCTTTCAGGGGCGTTCCGCAGGGCGCTGTCACGGGGCAGGGAAGCCCGGATTTCATCTTCCCTGAAGATGTTTTTCATGGGGAGCACATGGGCGGTGGGCTCTATGCCCGAGGTATCAAGTTCATTTAATTTGTCTATGTATCTGATTATATCGACGACCTGCCGTGAAAAAATCTCTTTTTCCCTGTCCGTCAGTTTAAGACGCGCAAGTGCTGCAACGTGGTCGATGTCCATCATATCTTCTCCAGGTTTGCAAACTTGAGGGAGAGTCTCTTTATACCCACGGACGAGAAATTCACCATGACCTTTACATCATCGGTCTCGCCGTAACTGTCCCGGACGACACCGATCCCCCATTTCGGATGCTTGACCCTTGCGCCCGCGGCAAATGGGGATGTGTTCATCAGGCTCAGGGGCATCTTGACCGCGGATGTTGCAATCGCATCCGCCCTCGGCCGTTTCTCGATGCAGTGATAGCATCCCGGCGGTATGTCGGCGAGGAACCTCGACGGCTGCTGCTCCTGCACGGAAGTGTAGAGCCTGCGCTTCTTGGCCGCGGACATGACAAGCATGTCCTGCGCCCTTGTAATGCCCACATAAAAGAGCCTGCGCTCTTCCTCGAGTTCATCAGGGTCTTTGACAGCATGGAAATGCGGCATGAGCCCGTCCTCGATGCCGGCGATGAAGACCACCGGGAACTCAAGCCCCTTGGCGCTGTGAAGCGTCATGAGGGAGACTGCGTCTTCATCATGGGTTTCATCAAGGCCGCTGAACAGCGATGCGGTGTCGAGAAAACTCCTCAGGTCCTTGCCCGCTGCCGAGCCCGCCAGCTCCATCAGGTTGGCGGCCCTTTCTTCTCCCGCCCACCTGAGGTAATCCGTTTTCTCAAAGACCATCCTGATAAGTTCCTGGATGTCCGCATCCCGGGCGGCGATCAGCTCATCAATAATCTCCACAAAGCCGTGCAGCTTCTCCCTTAATGAGGCGGTATAGCCGTTGCTTGCCACAATATGTTTCATGGTCATGTAAAGGCTCTCTTCCCTTTTGCGCGCCTCGTTTTCCACCCTTGCAACAGTGGCGGCGCCGATCTGCCGGGGAGGGCAGTTGATGATCCTCTTGATGCTTACGGAATCGTCGGGATTGGCAATGACCTTCAGGTAGGAGATGATATCCTTGACCTCTTTCCTCTGGTAGAAACTTGTGCCGCCGAATATGCGGTAGGGCTGGCCGTGTTCCCTCATTGCCTCTTCAATGACGCGGGCCTGCTGGTTCACCCTGTAAAGCACGGCTATGTCCCTGTAGGAGTATTTGCCCTTGAGATAAAGCTCCTTGATCGACTGAGCTATATAGCGCGCCTCTTCTTTCTCATTGATTGTCGTGCAGTAATATATCTTCTCGCCCCTGCCCCTGTCGGTCCAGAGCTTCTTGGGCATTCTCTCCTGGCTGCGCGAGATCACGCTGTCCGCAATATCCAGTATGTTCTGCGTGGACCGGTAGTTCTGTTCAAGCCTTATAATCTTTGTTTTCCTGAAATCGTTCCGGAACATATGGATGTTCCTTACTTCCGCGCCCCTGAACTTGTAAATGCTCTGGTCGTCGTCCCCGACGACACAGATGTTCTCGTGCGCGGCTGCGAGGAGCTTCGACAACCTGTACTGCGAGGCGTTCGTATCCTGGAATTCATCAATCATTATGTGCGAGAATGCCTCCTGGTATTTTTTCAGGATATCGGGATGTTCCTCACAGAGCCTTACCGTGCACATTATCAGGTCGTCGAAATCAAGAGCATTGTTTCTCTTTAATTCCTCCTGGTACTGCACGTAGACCCTGGCGAACTTTTCGTCAAAGCCGTAACTGTCTTCATTGGCGAGGAGTTCCTCCGGGCCTACAAGGGACGCCTTGAGGGACGATATCTTCGACAGGATGCCCTTGTACAGGGCCTCGTGTATCTTGAATTCCTTCAGGATTGAGCGTATGAGGTTGCCTGAGTCGCCGTCGTCGTAGATACAGAAATCCCTTCCGTATCCGAGCCTGTCGATGTCCCTCCTGAGTATGCGGGCCGACAGGGAATGGAACGTGCCGATCCACAACCCGTTTGTGTTCCTGCCGGTGAGATCCGCGATTCTCGTCTTCATCTCTTCCGCGGCCTTGTTTGTAAAGGTCATGGCAAGGATGGATGAAGGCGAGACCTTGTGCGCCGCGGCAAGATATGCGAATCTGTGGGTGATTACCTTTGTCTTGCCGCTTCCTGCGCCCGCAAGGACAAGCAGAGGCCCGGTCTCGTGGATTACGGCGTCTTTCTGCTGTTGATTGAGCTCGTTCAGCAATGCGTGTCTGGTCATTCCGCCCCCGTGTTCAGTTGATCTGCAAATGAAAACAAACTGCGGGAAGAACCTGCAATATAATAAATTTTATAGTCAGCTAACCCTTAAATATTTATTATATCAAATAAAACCGCGTACGGCTACCTGTTTATCGTGACATTTCTAATTTTTATAGCCTTGCTATTCAACGGTGACGCTCTTTGCAAGGTTTCTGGGCTGGTCCACATTGCACTTTCTCAGGACCGCCATGTGATAGGCCAGCAGGTGGAGGGGAATCGCAAAGATGACGGGGGTGAGATAATAATTCGTCCTGGGCATTAATAATGTATGCGACGCGCGCGCGAGGACCTTGCTGTTGCCTTCTGATGCAACCGCGATGACCTTGCCGCCTCTCGTTCTGACCTCTTCCATGTTTGAGATTATCTTCTCAAGCACACTGTCGTCAGGGGCCAGGGCAAGCACCGGCATGTTGTTGTCAATGAGCGCTATGGGCCCGTGTTTCATCTCTCCGGCGGGATAGCCTTCGGCGTGTATGTATGAAATCTCCTTCAGTTTCAGGGCGCCTTCGAGGGCTATGGGATAATTTATGCCCCTGCCGAGATAGAGGAAATCCCGTACGTGGCGGAATTTCCTTGCTATTTTCACGATTGCGTCATTGACGCGGAGGGCCTCCTCGACCTTTTCAGGCAACTGAAGGAGGTCGGTGAACAGCTCCCTGACGGCGCCGGCCGTGAGCGCCCCCCTGACCTTTGCAAGGGCGATCGAGAAAAGGTAAAGCGCCGTAAGCTGGGTCGTGAAGGCCTTTGTTGATGCAACGCCGATCTCGGGTCCGGAGTGTGTGAAAAACACCCCGTCCGCCTCCCTCGGGGAAGTGCTGCCTATTACATTGCAGATGCTGAGGACCTTGGCGCCGAGCCTTTTGGCCTCCCTCTGGGCGGCCAGTGTATCCGCCGTCTCACCGGACTGGGTGATGACGATGACAAGGCTCCCGCGGGGTATGATCGGTTTCCTGTACCTGAATTCCGATGCAATGTCGACCTCGCACGGCACCCGCGCCATGTCTTCAATCATGTATTTGCCGACAAGCGCCGCATGCCAGGACGTGCCGCAGGCGACAAGGAAAATCTTGTTCAGCTTTTTAAGCAGGGGCTCTTTCAGTGAGAACTCATCGAGGTTCACCTCGGCCTTTTCAAGCGACAGCCTGCCCCTGATGGTATCGGCGATCGCCCGCGGCTGTTCGTATATTTCTTTCAGCATGAAGTGCCTGTATCCGCCCTTTTCCGCCATGGACGGGCTCCAGGTTATCCGCACGGGCTTTTTTTTCACCGGCCTGTCCCTGAAGACATCGGATATTTCAACCCCGTTGCGCGTGATTGTCGCCATTTCGCCGTTGTCGAGGATTATCACGTCTTTTGTGTATCTGAGAAAGGCCGGGATATCGGATGCAATAAAATACTCTCCGCGTCCCATGCCTATGACGAGGGGGCTGTCGTTTTTCACCGCCACAAGCCTGTCGGGCTCGCTTTCGCTTATGATGCCGACCGCATAGGCGCCCTGCAGGTGTTTCAGGGCCTTTTTTGTCGCCTCCTCGATGCCGAGGCCTTTCTGGGTATAGCTGAATATGAGGTGGCAGATGACCTCGGTATCGGTCTCCGAGGTAAAGACATGCCCGTTTTTTTTCAATGCTTCCCTGAGCTCGAAATAGTTCTCTATGATGCCGTTATGCACCACCACGATGCCGCCCGCCCTGTGCGGGTGGGCGTTTCTCTCCGAGGGTTTGCCGTGCGTCGCCCACCTCGTATGACCCACGCCTATGATACCCCTGAGCCTCTGCCCCCGTATGGAGCTTTCGAGGTCTCTTATCTTTCCCGCACAGCGTCTCACCCCTATGCCGTTGCTCCCGATAAACGATATCCCCGCGGAATCATACCCGCGGTACTCGAGCCTTTTCAGCCCGTTTATGAGTATCGGTATGGCGTTTTTGTTCCCGATATAACCGATTATTCCGCACATGCCGTTCTTCCCCTATTTGTTTTTCAACCGTCTTTTTTTCGCCCAGTTTTCAAGATTTTGCTGTTTGGCCCTGCTTATTGCGAGCGAGCCGGGCGGCACGTCTTTGGTGATCGTGGCCCCGGCCGCAACATAAGCGCTCCTGTGTATCGTCACGGGAGCGACAAGTTGTGAATCGCTCCCTATGAAGACCCCGGACTCTATGACTGTCCTGAACTTGTTCCTGCCGTCGTAATTGCACGTGATGGTCCCCGCACCGATGTTTACATTGCTTCCCACCACCGCATCGCCGAGATATGTCAGGTGGGACGCCTTTGTGCCGTGTCCTATGGTGGATTTTTTTATCTCCACGAAATTCCCTATCTTCGCATTGCGTCCGATCACGCTCATGGGCCTCAGATGCGCAAACGGCCCCACCGTGGAGCTTTTTCCGATCCTGCTCTCCTCTATCAGGGTGTTGTCTTTAATTATAACCCCTTCCCCGAGAGTGCTGTCGCATATCCTCACGCCCGGGTATATCATGCAGTTCCTGCCGATAGCGGTCTTTCCCTCGATATAGGTGTCCGGATAAATCACGGTATCCCTGCCTATCGAGACCGGCGTGTGCACCACCGTCCTGCCGGGGTCTATGAAGGTCACGCCTCTTTTCATCCATTTTGCAATGACCCTTTTCCTCATGATCTCGGTGACCTGCCAGAGGTCTTCCCGCGTATTGACCCCGCGGATCTCTTCAGGGGAGCAGTTATACGCCTCGAGCCTTTTGCCCGAGCCTGATAGGATACCGACAATGTCCGTGAGATAATACTCCCCGGAATCGCTGTTCTTCCGGATCTTTTCGAGGCAGCCCAGCTCCGAGGTCTCTATCACATAAACGCCGCCGTTTAATTCCGTGAACCTCATTTTTTCAGACGGTGTTGCGTGTTTGTCCTCCAGAACCGCGGAAACCCTGCCGCTGCCGTCACGGATGACCCTGCCGTATCCTCCCGTTGAATCGTCCGTAAAGGAGAGGAAGGAAAGTGCATTGCCGCTTTGCCTGTGCCTTGTCAGGAGTTTTTTTAACGTGGCGGTTGTTATCAGCGGGCCGTCGCCGTTCAGTACGAGAACAGCGCCCCTGCCCAGCTCTTTCCCGGCGGCTGCGAGTGCATTGCCCGTGCCGAGGAGCTTTTCCTGGACGACGAAGGTAAGGTGTGCGGCGCCGACACGCCTTCTGACCTCGTCCGCGCCGTTGCCGACGACGACCACCGTCTTTTCGGGTTTCAGGGGGGTCACCGCATCGATCACATGCTGGAGCATGGGCCTGCCGAGGGTTTCGTGGAGGACCTTGGGTATGCCGGATTTCATTCTTTTTCCCATGCCCGCCGCCAGGATAACCACTGAGAGATTCATGAAAATATAATAATCATTTCGCGGGGTGATTGCAATTCCGCGAAACGGCCGGGAAGTTCAGGGGCGGGGAGGGGACAGGTTGTCGAGGAGGTGGCGGATGGTTTTTTTGTATACAGGGTGGATCGTGTCGGGCGCTATTTCAGCAAGCGGCCTCAGTACGAAATCCCTGTGCTTTATTCCGGGATGCGGTATCTCCAGGTCGGGCGTCCTGACACACAGGTCGTCATACATCAGTATGTCGAGGTCGATAAGTCTCGGCCCCATGCGCACGGACGGCTGCCGGCCGATTGCGGCTTCTATGTTTTTGAGAAGCCTTAACAGCTCACGGGGGGTTGCCTCTGTTTCTATTTCCACCGCCATATTGATAAACTTCGGCTGCTCCCTGAGCCCCCACGGCTCTGTCTCTATCATTGATGAAAGCCTGCGCACCCTGATGCCGTTTTCCGACAGGAGCGCAACGGCCCTCTTGCAGTTTTCCCTCCTGCGGCCGAGATTTGAACCAATGCCTATGTATGCAATCGCCATGTGGTTTTCTTACAACCGCGGCCGTTTCACGCTTCTTCCATTGACACCCTTCATGGCCAGGGCCATCTCCGCCGCCGTCGGCTCTTTTATCAGAAAGACCGTTGCCGCCCTGCCGATGTCTTTTATGTAATGCGCATCTGATGAGGATATCCACGCGAAGGACCTGTAGTTTTCAAACAGGTGTTCGGCGTTCTTCCTGTCCGCCCTTGCGGATATCTCCAGTGCATCGAATTTCAGTTCCCCCGGGATGAAACCGAGCTGCGATATGATGCTGAATGCCTCCCTGTCCACGTGGGAGGCCACCGCGAGTCCGCCGAGAGAGTGTATTGTGTTGACAATGGAATCAGCCGGCAGGGCTGTTGCGCCTATGAGGAGGCGGTTGCTGAATCCCATGACCTCGTCTTTTTCATTAACCACCACCTGCTCTCCGAACCCCCCGGGACCCCCTGTGTCAAACGGGGAGGACGGCCGGATGTCTTCCGCGGGCAAAAGGCTCTCATATACCTTGTCCTGCAATTTCATGACACCTTCCATATCATCGAAAACGGCCAGGATATGCGCCTCTTCGGAGGACGTGATCTCCATTCCGGCAAGCACGGTCAGCGCCGTGCCCCCGGCGGCCCTGCGGGCTGCGGCCGTGTTTTCCGCTGAGTTGTGGTCTGTTACGGCTATTATATCAAGGTTTTTTTCACGGGCGGTTTTCACTATTGATGAAGGGGTCATGTCGAGGTCGGCGCACGGGGACAGGCATGTGTGTATGTGGAGGTCGGCTCTGAACTCTTTCAGCATTTAAGAAAGATAATTTATGATTAAACGCATATACGATCTGAAGCAATTAATCAGACCCAACAAGGCGCCGGTGATTTACGGGCCGGGACAGGCGGGCAAAACCACACCGTTGAACGGTTTCCCTCAGCCCTGCTCTTTCAACTTCCGGTACATCCTGCCGGCTGCTTCAAATGCCGGCAGGGGCGTGGTCATTATGGGAATCTTTTCAGCCTCCGCCTTTTGTCTGGTGTCCTCCGGCAGTTTTCTGCCCCCGACGATGATAATCCCCGCAAGATTTTTCATGCCCGCAACAGCCACGATGTTCAGGTGCGTCTGAAGCGTTATCCAGATGTCGCCTGCCCGGCTGTTGGCCATTACATCGGAAAGCAGGTCGCTGACGTAGACCCCCGTAATCTCGCGCTCAAGTCCCTCTTTGCAGGTTTTCACCTCCAGCGACAGTTCCCCGGCAAAATCCGAGAGTTTCATGGCATGACTCCTCTGCGCGTTTACGCCGCATTAAGGTTAAGGTTCACTGTTGCGGGAAGTTTATGACCATTTCAATGGTTGTCCCTTCGCCCACAACAGAGTCTATCTTGAATATGTCGGAGTTTTTCTTCATGTTCGGCAGGCCCATGCCCGCACCCCATCCCATCTCCCGTACCCAGTCGGGCGCGGTGGAATAGCCTTCCTGCATCGCCAGCTCGATGTCTTCAATCCCGGGCCCCATGTCATCCACTTTTATTGATATGCCCCGCGGCGTGATGTGATAGTGCATCCTGCCTGCCGCCGCATATATTATTACGTTCATCTCCGCCTCGAAAGTTGCAATGGCCGTACGCCTGATTATATCTTCGTCCACTCCGAGCTTGGTGAGCAGGAGCTTCAACTGGGTGGACGCCTCGCCCGCATTGACAAAGTTGCCGCCTATTATCTGGAAGCTGCCCTCTATTTCCTTGTCTATGTTTATCGGCATGTTTTTTATTTATACAGGCAGCCCGGCAGCCCCGCCCGGAACAGCCTGCCCGAGGCGGTGTACATGCACAGGGACGTGCTGAGCAGGGATATTTTTTTTTCTTCGGCAAGCTCGATGGAATATATATCCGGCTTTTTGCCCAGGACAAATACGATGGTCTTTATGCCGGCGATCTCGGCCGTCCGGATTACATGCGCCTGCGTAAGCCCGGTGATCAGAAGGGAGTCGGGAGTATGGTAATACAGCACCGCGCTCATCAGGTCGGCGCTGCATGCGCTGCGTATATCCGCATTTAAGTCTTCATCTCCCAGGGGTGTTATAACGGTCGCATCAAGGATATCTATTATCTCTCTTAATGTCACGTGAATTCATTAACCCGGTTCTTCGAAAACCTCTTTGACGGCATTGACCAGGGTATCGGGGGTAAAGGGTTTCTCTATGTAGTTATGGGCCCCGAGCTTCAGCGTCTTTACCGCCGTCTCCACGGTGCTGTAGCCCGTTATTATCACTACCTTTGTTTCAGGCCATGCCGCCTTGATTTTCCTGAGGACCTCGATGCCGTCCATGTCGGGCATCTTCAGGTCGAGCAGGACAAGGTCGAAAGGCTCCTTTTCGAGCAGTTCAATGCCCTCCTTGCCGCTGGCCGACACCTTTGTATCGAAGCCTTCCGGCTCAAGGGTCCTTTCACAGCTTCTCCTTACTATCAGCTCGTCATCTATTACCAGGATTTTCTTTTTCATGGTTTTTCTTTTCCGCGGTTTTCTTTTCTATCAGGGGTAGTCTAACAAAAAAGCTTGTCCCTTTGCCAACAGTGCTTTTCACCCGGATATTCCCCCCGAGGTGCTTGACAATGCCGTGACTGACGGACAGGCCGAGTCCCGTTCCCTTGTCAACCGGCTTTGTCGTGAAAAACGGTTCGAACAGTTTCTGCATGTCCTCTTCTTTTATTCCGCAGCCGGTATCCGTGAACTCTATCTCCGCATAGGCCTTGTCGTCTTCAATGACCTTGCGGGTTGCGACCGTTATCGTGCCCCTGGCATCCATGGCGTCGGCGGCGTTCAGGAACATGTTCAGGCATATCTGCTGGAATTGCGGCGAGTCGCCGACCGTGATGAGCGGGTAATCCGCCAGCCTGATGTCGAACTTGATGTTGTAGAATTTCTCCTGGTTCTTTACGAGGTTTATGGTCCTTGTCAGTACGTTGTTTATGTCTATCTCACCTTTTTCAGATGGAGTGGCACGTGCGAATGTGAGGAGGTTCTTTATTATTTTCGCGCAGCGTTCCGCCTGTTCGATGATCACGTCGAGGTCTTCGGCGTCGATGCTGTCCGGCGGGAAACGCTTTTTCATCAGGTGTGCGAATGTGACGACGCCGGTCAGGGGGTTGTTTATTTCGTGCGCCACGCCGGCCGCCATTCTTCCGAGGGATGCGAGCTTTTCCGTCTGCACGAGGCTGGCGTGCGTCTTTTTGATCTCCTCGGTCTTTTTTGCGACTTCTTCCTCGAGTGTCTGGGTCCAGCGCTCCCTCTGGTCCCTTGCGGCCTTTAAATCCTTTATCATGGAGTTGAACGTGTCGGCCAGCACCCCCATTTCATCAACGGACTTTATCGGCACGGAATAATCAAGGTCCCCGGCGGCCACCTTCTTCATGCCCTGGACGAGCTCGTTGACGGGCTTGGATACTATCTTGTACAGGATTATGCCGAGCGACAGGGATACCGCAAGCACAAACAGCACCACATATGCGGTCAGCGCAAGGCTCTGTTTGAAGAGCGCCTCGTCAAGTATGGCCAGGGACAGATCGGCCTCGACGAATCCGAGTATCTCCCGTTCCCTGGGATGCGCATGGCAGCTTGCGTTATAACAGGCCGGTTCGTTGGCAATCGGGCTCACGATCTTGAGCGTTGTAAAGCCGCTGCCGTTCTTGTGAACGGCCCAGTTCTGCGGCGTCACGAGCAGGTCCGGGGATTTTTCCGGCTCTGAATGGCACGCCCTGCACGCTATGGATGACTTGTCGACAAATTTGCCCGGATGCTGGCTCTGCGTACAATAGAGTATTTTCCCGTCATGATTGTATATCATCACCCTCTGCACGCCTTCGGGGGTGCTCAGGTTTTCGAGTATCTGCTGTGTCTGTTCAGGCCGGTGGGCAAGCATGCTCTGCCGGGTGCTCTGTTTTGCGAAATCCACGAAGGAGTTTCCGTACTTGCGGGCGATCGACATGATGTCCTTTTCCTGTTTTTTCAGGATGGCGTACCAGAAGATGAAACTCACTGTAACCATCAACAGGCCGATGGCGATGATCAGCTTGGCCGCAATGGACTTCCTGGGATTCTGAAAGAGGTTCCTCATAATTTCAACCGTATTATATTTTTTTAAAGGAAAAAAATAAAGGGAGAAATTGTTTCCGGTCCCGCGGAACCGCCTGTCCGGACACGGGTGATTTCCGGATAACCGCAAGCCAGTATTGGCTCTGTTGACAGCCGGTTTTCTCCACGGTGATAAATAAGTTAAAACTTATGATAAGCAAGACTAATATTCATTGACAGAAGCAACAGTTTTTGTGTATAAAACAAGGGCTATGCCCGGAACTTACATCCCATCGGACTACTTGCCGGTACTGATAACTTTTTTGCTTGCAGCGGCCATTGGTATGGGCGCGCTGGTCGTGGGAATTCTTTTGAGGCCGAGGAGACCGTACGCCCAGAAACTCACGCCTTATGAATCCGGGAATCCGCCTGTCGGCGAACCGAGATACAGGTTCTCCGTCAAGTTCTATATTGTTGCAATGCTGTTTGTCGTATTCGATGTTGAAGCGGTTTTTCTCTATCCATGGGCCGTTGCCTATGACAAGCTCGGGATATTCGGGTTTGTCGAGATGATGCTGTTCATATTTATACTGCTGATAGGCTATGTGTATGTCTGGAAGAAAGGGGCGTTTGAGTGGGAATGAGGGATACGGCTGCCGCCCGCTGAACGGTTGACGGAAAAATGGTGAAGGACAGTGCGACATTGGTTGAAGTAGAGAAAGGCACAAAGGTCGTGCCGGGTACCAACATGTTTATAACCACCCTGGACAATGTCATAAACTGGGGCAGGAAAAACTCGCTCTGGCCCATGACCTTCGGTCTCGCCTGCTGTGCAATTGAAATGATGGCCTCAGGTGCAAGCCATTATGACTTTGACCGTTTCGGCGTTATATTCCGCGCGTCCCCCAGGCAGTCGGACGTCATTATTATCGCGGGCACCGTAACAAAGAAGATGGCGCCGGTGGTGCGGAGGGTTTACGACCAGATGCCCGAACCCCGGTATGTGATCGCGATGGGCAGTTGCGCTTGCTCCGGAAATATATACAATACCTACGGGGTCGTTCAGGGGTGCGATACATTTCTGCCCGTGGATGTCTATGTGCCCGGGTGCCCCCCGAGACCCGAGGCGTTGATGGACGGCGTAATGAAACTTCAGGAGAAAATACAAAAGGAGCATTTCAGATGGAGCCCCTGGAGATAGTCGAGAGGCTTAAAGGGAAGTTTTCAGACGAAATCGTTGATGTGAAGCAGTTCAGGGATCAGGTCTTCGTGACCGTCAAACGGGAGAAGATCGTCGACATATGCCGCTATCTCCATGACGCGCCGGACATCCGGATGAATTACCTGGCGGACCTGTGCGGTGTGGATTACCCCGGCAGGAGACTCCGTTTCGAGGTGGTGTATAATCTCTATTCCATAAAATTCAAGCACAGGCTCATGCTCAAGGTGCAGTTGCCCGAGAGCGACCCGTCGGTTGATTCGGTTGTTCCCGTATGGAAGGGCGCAAACTGGCATGAGAGGGAGGCCTGCGACATGTACGGCATAGTCTTCAGCGGCCATCCGGATCTGAGGCGGATACTTATGCCGGAAGACTGGGAGGGCTATCCGTTAAGAAAGGATTATCCCCTGAAAGGCCCGGAGGGCTGGGAGTACAAGGGTTTCGAAGAGCTCAAGGATTTGCATTCCCATGATAAAGAGTGGAATATTCAATCTTGATAACCTGTATTTTTTAACAGTTCTTTAAAACCTTGATGTTGCATAAGCCGGCAGGCGGTGTTTTTATGCAACTGTAAGGCGAACTGAAATTTCGGTCATTATGGAAAACATCAGCGGTAAAGAGGTTGATGCAGCGGACAGCGACGCACGCCTGTCCGAAAAAGAGCTGACTCTCAGCATGGGGCCCCAGCACCCTGCCACGCACGGTGTCCTGAGGCTGGTGCTCGACCTGAGCGGTGAAACCATTGTCAAGTGCACCCCGTATGTCGGTTATCTGCACAGGGGGGTTGAGAAGCTCGCGGAGAACAGGAACTACATGCAGATAATACCGCTCACGGACCGCCTTGATTACATCGCCTCCATGGCCAACAACATAGGCTACTGCGTGGCGGTGGAGAAGCTCTTCGGCATAAAGGTCCCGGAAAGGACGGAATACATAAGGACCATTGTCGGGGAGATGGCCCGCATAACAAACCACCTCCTCTGGCTTGCAACCCATGCACTTGATATAGGCGCAATGACGGTGTTCCTGTACTGTTTCAGGGAGAGGGAAAAAATCCTTGATTTATTCGAGAGGCTCTGCGGCGCAAGGCTCACGGTGAGCTACCCGAGAATCGGCGGCCTGAAAAACGATGTGGACGACCAGTGGCTGGAAGACCTTTACAAGTTTACCGAGGAATTCCCGGGCAGGGTGGAGCAGTATGAGACCCTGATAGACAAAAACCGCATATGGCTGCGCCGCACAAAGGGTGTCGGCGTAATCTCCGCTGAAGACGCCATCAACTGGGGCCTGAGCGGCCCGGCGCTGAGGGGGTCGGGCGTTTCCTACGATATACGGAAAATTTCATCCTACGGGGTCTACGACAAGGTCAAGTGGCAGGTGTGCATAGGTAAGAACGGCGACATATACGACCGTTACCGCGTGAGGATGGATGAATTCCGCGAGTCCAATTCAATTATCAGGCAGTGTATCGAAAAGATACCCAAAGGGCCCATAATGGCCGACGCGCCCAAGTTCACCCTGCCTGCAAAGGACAAGGTGCTCAGCGACATGGAGCATCTCATACACCACTTCGTGCTTATCACAAAAGGGCCCCAGACCGCGCCGGAGGGCGAGCTTTATGTTGCGACCGAGGTTCCCAAGGGAGAACTGGGTTTCTTTTTCGTCAGTGACGGGACGGGAAGGCCGTACAGGATGAGGATAAGATCACCGTCCTTTGTGCATATTTCGGCGTTGCCCGCCATATGCGAGGGCGAACTGGTTGCGGACGTAATCGCAAACATCGGAAGCATTGATATCGTTCTGGGAGAATGTGACAGGTAAAACAATTGATGATTATTCAGTGAACAAGTGACAGGGATGCATTGTTGATATGTTTAACGATACCGTATTGAAGGAAATCGAGGGAATAAAGGCGAAGTACCCGGACCGCAGGAGCGCGCTGTTGCCGTCCCTGTACATCGCCCAGCGGGAGTTCGGCTGGCTCAGCCGGGAGGCCATGACGTGCGTGGCGCGCTCGCTCAACCTGCCCGAGGCGGTTGTGAGGGGAACGGCCTCTTTTTACTCGATGTATAAACACAAGCCCGCGGGGCGGCACGTGATTCAGTTGTGCACGAACATTTCATGCATGATACTCGGCGCCGGGAAACTCGTGGATTTCCTGGAAACAAGATACGGCGTGCCTGCCAACGGCACGAGCGGGGACGGCAGGTTCTCACTCGTGATAATGGAGTGCATAGGCGCATGCGGCACGGCGCCGGCCATGCTGGTCAATACGGATTTTTACGACAATCTTTCGGAAAAGAGGATAGAAGAGATACTGGAGAACTATAAATAATACGGAAGCCATGGAAAAGGTCCTGCTGAAAAACATAGACAATCCCAATTCCGCCGACATCGGTGAATACCGGAAGGCCGGCGGATACCGGAGTCTGGCAAAGGCCCTGCAGATGCAGCCCGCGGATATAGTGGAGGAAGTCAAGAAATCAGGCATCAGGGGCCGCGGCGGCGCTGGATTCCCCACGGCCATGAAATGGAATTTTGCCATGGCTGACCCGAAATTTCCGAAATACCTGATATGCAATGCGGACGAGGGCGAGCCCGGAACCTTCAAGGACAGGCCCATACTCGAGAAGAATCCGC
This sequence comes from Thermodesulfovibrio sp., assembly GCA_026982355.1. Taxonomy (GTDB): domain Bacteria; phylum Nitrospirota; class Thermodesulfovibrionia; order UBA6902; family UBA6902; genus JAADFS01. The sequence continues at coordinate 75,416 of JALSHG010000012.1, read as the reverse complement.
ACCTGCTGATAGAGGGCATGGTCATATCGGGATATGCCCTGGGCGCCGAGTACGGTTATATCTATCTCAGGGGCGAGTATCCCGCTGCAAAGGATATCCTTGAGGGGGCCATAGAGCAGGCATACAAGGAGAATTTCCTCGGGGACGATATCCTCGGCAAGGGTGTGAGATTCCGGCTTTCCGTGCATCAGGGGGCGGGCGCATATATCTGCGGCGAGGAGACGGCGCTTATAGAATCAATCGAGGGCAAGAAAGGGCAGCCCAGGACCAAGCCGCCCTTTCCGGTGAATGTGGGTGCATGGAGCATGCCGACTATTGTCAATAATGTCGAAACCCTCTCCAACATCCCTTATATCATCGAAATCGGCGGAGAGGCATATTCAGCGATAGGCAGCAGCGACTGTCCGGGCCCAAAGCTCTACTGCGTGAGCGGTTTTGTTGAAAATCCCGGAGTATACGAACTTCCCATGGGCACGAGCCTGAGGGACATCATCTATAAACACGCCGGTGGAATCAAAGACAACGGAAAGCTGAAGGCGGTGATCCCCGGCGGCATCTCCACCCCGGTTCTCCCGGCCGACGCCATAGACTGCGCCATGGATTTTGTGGCAATGCCCAAGGCCGGCAGCATGCTCGGCTCCGGAGCGGTGATAGTCATGGACGAATCGGTGTGCATGGTCAGGGTGACTTACAGGGCCATGAAGTTCTTTGAGCACGAGTCCTGCGGGAAATGCACCCCGTGCAGGGAAGGCACGGACTGGCTCAGGAAGATACTCGAGCGGATAGAGCACGGAAAGGGAAGGGAAGGGGACATCAATCTCCTTTCCGATGTTGCAGGGGTGATGTCCGGCAGGACATTCTGCCCCCTCGGAGACGGCGCCGCGGGCGTGGTTACGGGAATGATAAAACACTTCAGGAGTGAATTCGAGGAACATATCAGGGATAAACAGTGTAAGTTCAGGAATTGAAATATAGGCGCTGCGAATTGCGTGTTGCGGGTTGAGTTATGGAAAAAACCCCGCGGCCCGCGGCGTGTAACTGATTTTTATGATAACTCTGACTATCAACGAAAAAGAGATTACGCTGGACAAGCCGATGTCCGTGCTTGACGCCGCCAGGAAGGCCGGCATCAAGATACCGACACTGTGCCATCACGAGGCTTTGAAACCCTACGGCGGATGCAGGCTCTGCGTGGTGGAGGTGGAGAGGATGCCGAAACTGCAGAATTCCTGCACGCTGATGGCCGCGGACGGCATGGTCGTGAGAACAGAGTCCGAGGAGATATCAAGAACCCGGCGCGGGATACTGGAGTTTCTGCTCATAAACCACCCGCTTGACTGCCCTTACTGCGACAAGGCGGGGGAATGCGAGCTGCAGGACCTTGTCAACAGGTACGGGCCCACCACGGGCAGGTACACCGAGGAAAAGAGAAAGGTTCCCGAAAGTCACAAGGACCATATCCTTGCAAGGAATATGGAGAGGTGCGTTGTATGCACGAGGTGTGTAAGGATGTGCAACGACGTGCAGGGCGCATCCGCCATCAGCGTGATAGGAAGGGGGAACCGCTCGAGGGTGGAGCCCTTCTCATCCGAGTCGTTCAACTGCGAGTACTGCGGCAACTGTCTGACTGTGTGCCCTGTGGGCGCCATCTTAAGCCGCCTGTATATTCACAGCTTCAGGCCCTGGCAACTGGACAGGGAAGTGGAGACCGTCTGCCCGTACTGCGGCGTCGGATGCTCGCTCGTGGTGCAGGTCAGGGACGACTCCATAAAGCGTGTAATCCCCAGGATGGACCTGGGGGTGAACAGGGGACTCCTCTGTTCAAGGGGGCGGTTCGGCTATGAATACATACACAGCGAGGACAGGCTCAGGACCCCGCTTGTGAGAAAAGACGGCACGCTTCAGCAGGCCACGTGGAGCGAGGCGCTTGATATCGTCGCCGCAAAACTAACGGCTGTTAAAAACGCGGAAGGCGGCGCCTCCATTGCGGGCATTGCCTCGCCGAGATGCACAAACGAGGACAATTACGTATTTCAGAGATTTATGAGGACGGCATGCGGAACGAATAATATAGACTCTGTTTCAAGGACCGGTTTTGCGGCCGCGCAGAAATACTTTGAGGACCTGCTCGGACAGGGCATAACGGCCAATCTCCTGGACGGCCTTAAGAATTCCGAGACAATCCTGGTCCTTGGTGATGACCCCGCGGCGGTGAATCCCGTGCTCGGCCTTTCCATAAGAGAAGCTGCAAGGCGCGGGGCCGGCGTGATCGTCGTGGGCTACGCAAAGGGACTGGACAAGTTCCGGACCCTGCAGGTGATTCCCCGCGTATTCAGGGAGGCCGAGGTCCTGGAGGAGGTTTTGACAGGCGTCTTCAGTGACAGGGGCGTGCGGGGTGATATGCCCTATGTGGACAAGGGGATCAGGGAGCTTTCCGACAGGATATCCGGGAAAAAGACGGGTATCGAGGGTATTGACGAGACCGTGAAAAAGCTGTTGCAGAGCGCATCCACATCCATTGTCCTCGGTATGGACATTGTCCAGCGCTCGGACGGCCACAGGGCCCTGTTTGCGGTGGCGGGACTCACCTACCTGCTTGAGGCAAGGCTGTACCTGCTCTCGGGCAGACCGAACGAGCAGGGGCTTATTGATGCAGGCTGTGTGCCCGACATGCTTCCGGGAGGAAGGCCGGTCAACGTTCCGGACTTCAGGGGCAAATTCGAGGCGGTATGGAAGGCCGCTGTCCCGGACAGGGAGGGCCTGACCCTGCTGGAGATCATCGAAGGCGCCGGAAAGGGGAATATCAAGGCCCTGTACGTGATGGGAGACAACCCGGTACGCAATATTCCGCACAGCTCCTTTGTAAAAGAGGCGTTGCGGTCCCTTGATTTCCTTGTTGTCCAGGATATATTCCTTTCCGAGACCGCGGAGATGGCCGATGTCGTGCTTCCGGCCCTTGGATGGACGGAAAAATCCGGGACATATACCAATCTTGAACGGAGGATCCAACTGCTGAGAAAGGCGGTTGAGACATCCTCGGGCATGGAGGACTGGAGGATTCTCTCTGAGCTTTCCCGCAGGATGGGAGTTCCGGCCAGCTACTCCGGACCGGAGGATGTGATGCGCGAGCTGGCAAGGGTCTCTCCGCTGCACCGCGACCTGACCTACGGAGAGATAGCGGCGGGAGATGCGCTGTGGCCTTACCACGGCGAGCCTCTCAGGGGAGAGATGTACGAGGTGCCCGAGATGCCGGATGGGGCAAAGGACTACAATGCGGACTTCTATCTTGCCGTTGACAAACCGCTGTTTCACTCGGGCACGCTCTCAAGGAGGTCCCGGGCGCTCATGAAGATATGCCCTGAGGCAACCGTGAGGATAGGCGCGGCCGGTGCGGCAAAGCTCGGGTTGAAAGAAGGCGATAAGGTCAGGCTGTCCACGCCGGCAGGCTCGTGCGAGGCGCCCGTGTCCGTTGACGGGACCATCATGGACAACAGGGTGTTCCTGAGCGGCAATTTCACGGGCAGCGGGGTGTATGATTTGATGAATTTCAGTATTGATAAGATTACCAAGGCTCCCGGTACGGAGGGATGCGAAGTGAAAATAGAGAAAATACAGGGTAGGGGTTGAATATGCCGGAATGGCTCTGGATATTTATCAAGGTCTTTATCGTGGTCAATGTGTTGATGCTGCATGTAGCCTATGTGGTGTACTTTGAGCGCAAGGTGATAGGCCACATGCAGGCAAGGCTCGGACCCATGAGGGTCGGCTGGCACGGCCTGCTGCAGCCCATAGCCGACGGTATCAAGCTGTTTTTCAAGGAAGATATCATACCCTCGAACGCGGACAAGCCCATTTTCTACATAGCGCCCATCATCGGGCTGCTCGCGGCGATCGGCTCCCTTGCGGTCATCCCCATGTGGGAGGGCTTTTCGATTGCGGATATTAATATAGGGATACTCTATATCCTTGCGCTTTCATCAGTGGGCTCCTACAGCGTAATACTTGCAGGCTGGGCATCCAATTCCAAGTATTCTTTCCTGGGCGGCCTGAGGTCATCGGCCCAGGTTATAAGTTATGAAATCGCAATGGGCCTGAGCCTCGTGGGTGTCATGATGATGGCCGGCAGCGCAAACCTCTCGGATATTGTAAGGGCGCAGTCGGAGCAGTGGTTCCTGCTGCCCCAGATCGTGGCCTTTTTTGTATTCCTCATGGCCGCACTGGCCGAGACGAACAGGGCGCCGTTCGACCTGCCGGAGGCGGAGACCGAGCTTGTGGCGGGTTATGCCACGGAATACAGCGGCATACGTTTCGGACTGTTCTTTATGGCTGAATATGCAGGCATGTTCGTTATGTCCGCGCTGGCCGTCATCTGCTTTTTAGGGGGCTGGAGCGGGCCTGATTTCTGGATATTCGCCCGCGTTCCCGGTATAGTTTGGTTCCTGCTGAAGGTTTATGCGTTCATATTTTTCTATTTCTGGGTGAGGGCCACGCTGCCCAGATACAGGTATGACCAGCTGATGGGCCTCGGATGGAAGCTCTTTATACCGCTGGCCCTGGCGAATATTATTTTCACCGGACTGATTAAACTCTTATGAAATTTTAAACTTGGAATGAAATGAAATTTACAGACCATGACAGCCAACGAATTCATTAAAAAAGTATTTTTCATTGAAATCCTGAAGGGTCTTGCCCTCACGCTGAGGCATTTCTTCACTCCCTCTGTGACAAGGCAGTACCCCACGGAGAAAAGGGAGCCCTTTCCCGGCTCCAGGGGGCTTCACGCGCTTGTAAGGGACCCGGAGACGGGGAGGGAGAAATGCGTGGGGTGCGGATTATGCGCCGCAATGTGTCCTTCGCAGTGCATACATATTTATACAAGCGAGGATGACGACCACAAAAAGGTGGTGGACAGGTACGAGGTGGAGGTCCTGAGATGCGTCTACTGCGCCTTTTGCGTGGAGGCATGCCCCTACGGCGCAATAGTGCTTACCGACCACTTCGAGTACTCCGGCTACAGCCGGGAGGAACTGTATTATACAAAAGACCGCCTGCTGCATAACTGGGACAAGTACATGGCGAACTCAAAGGGAAGGGAGTACCTGGAGAAATTCTGGAGACCGAAATCAGAGGACTTCGGAGTTCCCGCGGCAGGGCATCATCAAGCGGAGGGGAAAAAGGCGACATGACGGCACCACAGTGGTTTTTCGCATATTTTGCAGGCATGATAACCTTGTTGTCCGTTGTTATGATAACGAGGAGGAATCCGGTCCACGGCGTCCTGTGGATGCTGGTCCTCTTTGTACACATAGCCGGGCTTTATCTCTTCCTGAATGCAGAATTTCTGGCCGCCATACAGATAATCGTGTACGCGGGGGCCATACTCGTACTGTTTCTGTTCGTTATCATGCTGCTGAATCTGAAAAAAGAGCTGACGGTCCGCAAGGTGCAGAAACACTGGGTCCTGGGCGCGGCCATAGGGGTGATATTCGCCCTGTTCGTGGTGACGGTTGTTGCCGGAATAACCGTGCTCCCGCCGCTCGGGGAATACTCGATAGAGGCCATAAGGTCCGAAGGCAGCATAATGACGCTGGGAAAGGTGATGTATACCAAGTATCTGCTGCCGTTTGAGATAGCCTCTCTTGTGCTGCTTGTGGCCATTGTAGGCGCAGTGGTGCTTGCAAAGAAAAGGATATGATTATGCGGAATTCGATACTCAAGATTCAAGATTCAAGATTCAAGATTCAAAATTCAAAATTCAATACTCAATACTCAAGAAGCGCATGGAGCGAGCAATGGTTCCGTTAAGCTGGTACATAATACTGAGTGCCGTGGTGTTCAGCATCGGCGTTGTGGGCTTTTTTACAAGACGCAACCTGATCATGATATTCATGTCAATTGAACTGATGCTGAATTCAGTGAATATAAGCCTGGTCGCCTACAGCCATTACCTGCAGTCCATGAGGGGGCAGGTGCTTGTCTTTTTCGTGATTGCGGTGGCGGCGGCGGAGGCGGCTATCGGCCTTGCCATAATAATCGCGTATTACAGGAACAACCCCACCATCAAGGTGGATGAGATCAACCTCCTGAAAGGATGAGTCATTGAAGGATAAGACATGGTGAAATATATATTGATACCGTTACTGCCGTTTATTGCATTTGTCATAAACATCCTGTTCGGGCGCAACCACATAAAAGACAAGGCCCACTGGATTGCGGTGCCGGCCGTGTTCGCCTCTTTCATCCTTGCCGTCAGCGCGTTCATGGATGTACTGGGCGGAAAAGTCATCAATATAAACATATACAGCTGGATAGTCTCGGGTGACTTCAATGTGTCCATAGGGTTTCTCATTGATCAGCTCACCGCCGTAATGCTGATGGTGGTTACATCCATCAGCACACTTATCTTCATATATTCCATAGGCTACATGCACGGCGACGGCGGTTATTACCGCTTCTTCGCCTATCTGAGCCTGTTTGTTTTCTCAATGCTCATCCTTGTCATGGCCAACAACTTCCTGCTCCTTTACTTCGGCTGGGAGGCCGTGGGCCTGTGCTCCTATTTCCTGATAGGCTTCTGGTTCCACAAAAAGTCCGCAGCGGACGCCGGCAAGAAGGCCTTTATAGTCAACAGGTTCGGGGACTTCGGTTTCGGTCTCGGCGTGATACTGATTTTCCTTACATTCGGCAGCCTTGAATACGTGAAGGTATTTGAGAATGCAGGCAGCGTGGCCGGCCAGACCATCAGTATCCTCGGTTACCAGTTCGACACCATTACCGTCATATGCCTGCTGCTCTTCTGCGGGGCCGTGGGCAAATCGGCGCAGCTGCCGCTGCATGTGTGGCTGCCGGACGCAATGGAAGGCCCCACGCCGGTTTCCGCACTGATACACGCCGCAACCATGGTTACGGCGGGCGTGTTCATGGTCGCCCGCAGCAGCCCGCTTTTCAACCTGTCCGCATCGGCAATGGCCACGGTTGCGGTCGTCGGGGGCGTGACCGCCATCTTTGCGGCCACCATTGCGCTTGTGCAGAATGACATAAAGAGGGTCATAGCGTACTCCACGGTGAGCCAGCTCGGGTACATGTTCCTTGCGCTCGGGGTGGGTGCCTATACAGCGGGAATCTTTCACCTGTATACGCACGCCTACTTCAAGGCACTGCTCTTCCTTGCATCGGGAAGCGTTATACATGCACTGCACGATGAGCAGAATATGCAGAAGATGGGCGGGTTGAAAAAATACATGCCCATAACCTACTGGGTGTTTATCCTGGCATCGCTGAGCATTTCGGGCATACCCGGTTTCGCTGGTTTCTTCAGCAAGGACGAGATACTCTGGAGGGCGTACCTGAGCGGCGGGCTCGGCAGGTTCCTGTGGTTCCTTGCCGCCGCGGCGGCCCTCTTGACCGCGTTTTACTCATTCAGGCTGATATACCTGACGTTCCACGGCAAGTTCCGCGGAACTCCTGAGCAGGAGCGCCACCTGCATGAGTCGCCGCCCGTGATAACCGTGCCTCTGATGATTCTCGCGGTCGGCGCCGTGGCGGCTGGCTGGGTGGGCATTCCGCCCATCTTTCTGGAACACGCGGACAGGATCGGTGAATTCCTCGCGCCGGTGCTCGGGCATCCGGCAGGCGAGGGTTCACATGCCGAAGAGCTGGCCGTGATGGGAATCTCCATTATAGCGGGTCTGGCCGGAATACTGATAGCATATATCATGTATATCAGGAAGACCGACCTGCCCGGGAAACTGGGGGCCATGTTCCAGCCGGTCTACAGGCTCCTGTACAACAAGTACTGGGTGGATGAACTTTACGGCAAGACCATTGTCCAGCCGACGCTCAAGGCATCGGACAGGATAATCCTCGGCTTTTTTGATGCAAAGATAATAGAAGGGATTGTAAACGGCGTGCCGGCATTGATCGGCGCCTTCAGCAGGAGGTTCAGGACCATACAGACCGGCCTTCTCTCCAGCTACGGCCTCGCCATGGTGCTAGGCGCCATGTTTATAATCGGATTCTGGATTTTCCTGAGGTGATTATGATTCAGATAGAGAGTGAATTCATATACAGTTTGTTTTACCAGGCAAATATTATTTCAGAAGGAGGGATTATTGTGAAGAAAGTATGTCTTTTTATTCTGTCGGCGGCGGTATTACTCATGTCGTTTTCATCCAGGGCGGAGGCCGCCCACGGCCTGTGGGGATATACAGGGGAAAACGGCCCTGAACACTGGGGCAAACTGTCACACGATTTCAGCATGTGCGAAAAGGGCAAGGCCCAGTCACCCGTGGATATCAACAAAACATACAAGGCGGACCTGCAAGACATAGTGTTCTCCTACAAGGCAACGCCGCTGAAGGTGATCAACAACGGCCACACCGTACAGGTCAATTACCTGCCGGGCAGTTCCGTAATTGTGGACGGCGAAAAGTACGAACTCCTCCAGTTTCACTTTCATGCTCCGAGCGAAAACACCGTTGGAGGCAAACATTACAGCATGGAAATGCACCTCGTTCATAAAAACAGCAACAACGAGCTTGCCGTGGTGGGCGTATTCCTGAAAGAGGGCAGGGCCAATGATCTCATACAGAAGATATGGGACAACATCTCACCTGTCGTAAACGAGGAAAACACCGTGGACTCCATATCCGTCAACGCCGCCGACCTGCTGCCCGCTGAAAGGGGCTACTATCATTTCTACGGCTCTCTGACCACGCCGCCGTGCAGTGAGGGGGTCAACTGGAGCGTGCTGAAGACCCCCATTGAGGTGTCCGGGGAGCAGATCAGGAAATTCGAGGCGGTCATAGGAGGGCACAACAACAGGCCGACCCAGCCCATCAACAAGCGTTTTATACTTGAATCAAAATAAAACAAAAACCGGATAATGGAAAATATAATATTAAACAGCCTTGGTTACCCGATACTGACGTGGACGGTGTTTCTGCCCGTTATCGGCGCGGTGCTTCTCCTGTTCCTGAAGCAGGCGAATGTTATAAGATGGACTTCACTCGGCGTGACGGTCGCCACTTTCGTCATCTCCCTGCCGCTGCTGAGCAACTTTGACAAGAGCACATACAAGATGCAGTTCGTGGAAAGGCACGAGTGGATTCCGTCATGGGGGATAAACTATTTCATAGGCATAGACGGCATCAGCATATTGTTTATTTTTCTCACGACCGTCCTCAGCATACTCTGTGTCCTTGTCTCATGGAAGGCTATCGAAACAAAGACAAAGGAGTTCCACATAGCCATCCTCACAATGGAGGCGGGAATGCTGGGCGTGTTCGTGGCGCTGGATTTCTTCCTCTTCTACCTGTTCTGGGAGGCCATGCTGATCCCCATGTTCCTGCTGATAGGCGTATGGGGCGGCCAGAACAGGGTCTATGCCGCAATAAAGTTTTTCCTGTATACGCTGGTCGGAAGCGTGCTCATGCTGGTCGGCATAGTCGTCCTTTACTTCTACGGCGGCAGGACCCTCGACATCCTGGCGCTGAGCAGCATGCAGTATCCGGTGACGCTGCAGTACTGGCTGTTTATAGCGTTCTTTGCCGCGTTTGCCGTCAAGGTCCCGATGTTCCCGGTGCATACATGGCTTCCGGACGCCCATACAGAGGCGCCTACTGCCGGCAGTGTCATACTGGCCGGCGTCCTGATCAAGATGGGCGCTTACGGATTCCTGAGGTTTTCCATGCCCATGCTGCCGGATGCAACACGGTTCTTCATGTGGCCGGTGCTGATACTCTCCATTATCGCAATTATTTACGGCGCGCTTGTCTGCTTTGCGCAGAAGGATTTCAAGCGGCTGATAGCGTACTCCAGCGTGAGCCACATGGGTTTTGTCACACTCGGTCTCTTTGCGCTCAACACACAGGGGCTTGAAGGCGGCATACTGCAGATGCTGAACCACGGCATCGTCACGGGCGCGATGTTCCTTATGATAGGAATGATTTACGAGAGGACGCACACAAGGGTGATCGCGGACTACGGCGGCTTTGCCAGGCTTGTACCGTGGTATGCGGGCTTTTTCATAATCCTTACACTGGCCTCGATCGGGCTGCCGAGCACGAACGGCTTCATCGGGGAGTTCCTGATTATATTCTCCGCCTTCAAGGCAAAAAAGCTCCTTGGTGTATTTGCAGCCACCGGCATCATACTCGGCGCCGGCTACATGCTGCGGCTTTACCAGAATATATTCTTTGAAAAGCCGAAGCCTGACTATGAAAAAGAGGGGCACCACCCCGTATGGGATTTGAATGCCAGGGAGGTTATCACATTGATTCCGTTGATCGTGCTCGTATTCTGGATAGGGTTTTATCCCAATGCCTTCCTGAGCTACATGCACGCGTCGGTGCAGCATTTGATTGAACAGGTGAACCAGACAGCCTATGCAGGACAGGAAAGCCTGATAGCGGAATACATAAGGGAGATTTTCTGATATGGATATGTCAAGCGGATTCAGTTTACTCAGCATCCGGCCTATAGTGCCCGAGCTTACGATGATATGCACTGCCTTAATACTCTTGCTGCTTGATCTTATCGTGAAAAAGAAGGAGGTTGTCGCGGTGGTCGGCATTGCCGGTACCCTCGTGGCGCTGTACGGAACCCTCAGGCTTTACGGTTTCAGCGAACCGCTGACGGTCTTTTCGGACATGTTCGTGCTGGATGGATACTCCAACTTTTTCAGGCTTATATTTTATCTCAACGTCATACTGACGATCTGCATTTCCCTCAGGTACATGGTTATAGAGAAGGCGTCCTTCGGAGAATACTATGCGCTTCTGATCTTTGCCACGACAGGCATGATGATAATGGCTTCGGCCTCGGATCTTATAGTCCTTTATCTCGGCCTTGAGCTGATGGCGCTTTCCACTTATATACTTGCGGGCATGATGAGAAAACAGCCCCGCTCGAACGAAGCGGCCCTGAAGTACTTCTTCCTCGGCGCCTTTTCATCGGCCTTTTTCCTCTACGGCATTTCCCTTACATACGGGCTGACAGGCACCACGAACCTGAAGGATATCGCCGCCTCACTGCAGACGCTGAACATCACGGGCAACCCCATGGTGTTGCTGGGTCTGATATTCATGATAGTCGCCTTCGGATTCAAGATCGCCCTGGCGCCGTTTCACATGTGGGCGCCCGACGTGTATGAGGGCGCGCCGACGTCTGTGACGGCGTTTATGTCGGTGGGGCCGAAGGCCGCGGGATTTGCGGTCCTGGGACGGGTCCTGTTCAGCGCATTCGGGGCCATGCAGATACAGTGGGACAGCATCCTGATACCGCTGGCCGTTATTACCATGGCAACCGGAAGCATCATAGCACTTGCGCAGACGAACATAAAGAGGATGCTTGCCTACAGCTCAATCGCCCACGCGGGATACATGCTCCTCGGAATAATAGCAGGCACCCCCGGGGGACTTGCGAGCACCGCCAATTATCTGATGATATACGCAATCATGAACATCGGCGCCTTTGCAGTGGTGATAATGCTCAGGAGGGAAGGCTTCCAGGGCGAGAACCTCGATGACTACATGGGCCTTGCGAAGAGCCATCCCGTGGCCTCTGCACTCATGCTTGTGTTCATGTTCGCGCTGACGGGCATTCCGCCCACGGCCGGGTTCATAGGGAAGTTCTACGTGTTCATGGAGGTGATCGATGCGGGCTATACATACCTGGCGGTTATAGCGGTGGTGTTCAGTGTGATTTCCGCGTTCTTCTACCTCCGGGTTGTAATGTACATGTACATGAGGGACCCGAGGGAGGAAGTGGCCCTTGCCACCTCGCCGTCCATGAATTTCGCGCTTGCGGTCACCGCAGTGATGATACTCGTTATAGGTGTGTTTCCGTCGGTTCTGCTCGATCTGGTCAAATTTTCGATCCCCGGTCTCCTGTAATTCCCGGCCGCAGCCGATTGTTGCGGCGCCTTTTTTTCCTTCCCGTATACGGGAAGCATCCAACGGCACGGAAAATCTTTTCCGTGTCCGGGCATGCATTGCAGGAGTGAATGATTCATGAAAGACAGAGACGGCAGTATGCCCGAAATCCCTTCTTCCCGCGGTGACGACATCCACAATATGCAGTATATGGACAGCGCCGGCCTTGTCCTTTTTATGGCCGGCAACCAGTTCATGGTCATGGACGACCTCCTGTCAAGATTCCGGGAGATACACCCCGACGTGAAGAGGATTTTCTACGAGACCCTTCCGCCCGGCCTGGAGTTGAGGCAGATCCTCGCAAGCGGTGCCGTTTTTCAGGTTCTTGAACTCGGTTCTATAAAGTCACGGCATCTATGTTCAGTATCGAATCTCCTTAAGCAACAAGGCTATTCAGTGGAGATTTTACCAGTTGAGTATGAGTTTCAGAGAGGTGGAAACGAGATGCTTGCGGTAAAGCCGTTATGATAAAATAAAAAAATGGGTAAATATGAAAAACTGATTCTGCAGATATTGAGTGGCACATCAGATGCCAATATCAAGTTTGAAGATTTGTGCAATTTGCTTGAGAAATTAGGCTTTGAAATGAGGGTTAGAGGTAGCCATCATATATTCAGAAAGGACGGCATAGTAGAAAAGATTAATCTGCAACGAGAAGGTAATAAAGCAAAACCTTATCAGGTGAAGCAGGTAAGAAACATAATTGTTAAATATAAACTTGGAGGCAGATAATGTACAAATATGAAATTATAATCTACTGGAGCAGAGAGGACGATGCTTTTATCGCAGAAGTCCCTGAACTCCCTGGGTGTACGGCACATGGAAAGACTTATGAAGAAGCGATAAAAAATGTTCAAGATGCTATTCAGTTATGGATCGATACTGCAAAGGAGTTTGGAGATCCTATCCCTGAACCTAAGGGAGAGAGGTTGATATATGCATGAAACCTAACCACTCATTCCAGCGGACGGCGAATAGCCGCCGCTGAATTCGGTCGTTAGCATGCCCGGGCCTGTATTTGTTTTACTACGATCGTCGAACCCGGGCAAAGCTCTATAAGATAGTTCTGAAAGGTTATTTTCATAGTAACACGCTGTTGTTTTGCAGATTAAACCGACCCCGAAAGCGGCAAATCATTCAAAATAAACCGGCCCGAATAAAAAGCCATTCAGATTAAAATAACCGGAGCAGAAAACAAAGAAAGGAACCCGAAGCGTGGAGAGAAACGTCTGTCTGACGAAGGACCTCCACAGCTTCGGGCAAGGTGTAAGATATTGTCGCTTTTTTTCGTACTTTATTTCAAGGAGATAATCAGGCTCGGGCGGAGATACCCGTTTCCGAGGCCGCCGAACTGTCTGAAAGAAGGCTGCAAGAGCCGAAGGCTGTGGGGGCACGGGTATATAGAGGCATACTTTGAGGGATATAAGACAGCCGTAACCTTAATGTTGCACAAGCCGGAATGACAGATCTCCGCCGCCGGGTATGATAGAATTGTATGCAGAATGGCGAAGAGCGGAAGAAAGATATTTTCTGATTTTTTCAGGAGGAATTTTCGGGATACGGATACTGCTCCCCCGCGCGGATATAAATCATTTCTCATAAAGGCGCTCGGGCTGCTTAGGGCGGGCCTGCGCGACTTTTCCGAAGGTCAGCTCAACCTCAGGGCAATGGGCCTTGTCTATACCACCCTTCTTTCAATTGTTCCCCTGCTGGCGATCAGCTTCTCGGTTCTCAAGGCATTCGGCGTGCACAACGAGTTTGTCGAGCCCTTTCTCCTGAATTTCCTCGCGCCCCTCGGGCCCAGGGGGGAGGAGATAACCGTCAGGATCATCGGCTTTGTTGAAAACATGAAGGTCGGCGTGCTCGGTTCCCTCGGGCTGGCAATGCTGATTTACACGGCGGTCTCCGTCATACAGAAGGTTGAAAAATCCTTCAACACGATATGGAAAATCCGCAGGACAAGAAGCCTTGCGCGGAGGTTCAGCGATTATACGAGCGTAATCATCATAGGGCCTGTCCTGATATTCTCTGCCATCGGGCTCACGGCGTCCTTTATGAGCAATGCATTTGTCCAACGGATCGTCTCCATCGAGCCCTTCGGCACGGTATTCTATTTCTTCGCTGAAAAGGCCCCGTACATCATGGTCAGCGCCGCCTTCACTTTCATCTATATTTTCATCCCCAATACACGGGTGAAGTTCAGGTCAGCCCTTGTCGGCGGCCTGCTGGCCGGCATACTGTGGGAGACCGCGGGATGGGCGTTTGCATCTTTTATCGTGTCATCCACAAAATACGCGGCGATCTATTCGGGCTTTGCCATACTGATAATGTTCATGATATGGCTGTACGTGAGCTGGCTGATACTGCTGGTCGGCGCGCAGATCGCCTTCTATCACCAGTATCCCCATTTCCTTACGGCGAGTAAGGAGATATTCAGGCAGAGCGGCAGGCTCAGGGAGAGGCTTGCATTCCTGATCATGTATTTTATCGGTTACAACTATTACTACAACAAGCGGCCGTGGACCCTGGAGACGCTCGTGCACCGCCTCGGGCTTCCGGTGGACACGGCCCTGGATCTGATTTCATTGCTGGAGAAAAGCAGGCTGATCATTGAAACCTCTGACGAGCCTCCGGCATACATTCCTTCAAGGGACATCGAGAGGATAGCGCTGAAGGAAATCTTTGATTCCGTGAGGACCGCCGGGGAGGAGACATTCATAGTCGAGGACAGGCTGGTTTCCGTACAGGGGATTGACAATGTGATCCAGGCGCTGGACAATGCCTATGTGGAGACGCTCGGTGAGCGGACCCTGAAAGGTGTCGTTGTTTCACGGCATTGATTTTTTCCTTGTCAAACTTTCGGTTTCCTGTTAACCTTAATGTGGCATAAACGTGCAGGGGAGTCCGCCGGGAATCATTTATAAAACCGGATGTTCTGAATATGCAAAACCGGAAACAATCAAAAAAGGAGGACAGCATGTTTATTCACAGGTGCAACTGCATGTACATCCCACCCGATGTGCTGGAAAACCTGGCGAGGGCCGGGGTTGATGAGGCAAGGGTGAGCATTCAGCAGAGCGAGCTGAGCCGCGTGAAGAGGAGTGCAAAGGAAATCGGCATGGAGGCGTTTACGGGCGTCACGACCGCGCCCGCGGGCACGGCGTCCCGGCAGGTTTACAACTGCAAAAACCAGTGGAAACAACGGGTTGATCTGGCAAGGGGCGAAGGCGACCCCGTAACCTCCGATGACGCGGTGAACGAGGCCTACGAGTATGCCGGCGCCGTGCGCGATTACTACAGGAACGTTCTGAACAGGAATTCCGTGGACAACCTCGGGATGAACCTGCTCTTCAACGTCCACTACGGGACGAAATACATGAACGCCTTTTGGGACGGCGACGAGATGACCTTCGGTGACGGAGACGGCAGGATATTCGTCAGCTTTGCGCGCTCCCTCGACGTGGTGGCGCATGAACTGACCCACGGGGTTACGCAGTTTACGGCGAACCTGAAGTACCACAGCCAGTCG
Organism: Thermodesulfovibrio sp.; assembly: GCA_026982355.1. Classification (GTDB taxonomy): domain Bacteria; phylum Nitrospirota; class Thermodesulfovibrionia; order UBA6902; family UBA6902; genus JAADFS01. The sequence continues at coordinate 59,954 of JALSHG010000012.1, read as the reverse complement.
GGGGCGTTGAATGAACACTTCTCTGATGTCTTCGGCTCCGTGATAACACAGTATAAAAAGGGGCAGACCGCCCATGATGCGGACTGGCTCATCGGTGACGAGATTATGGGACCCGACCTTTACGGGGAAGCGCTTCGCTCCATGAAGGCGCCCGGCACGGCATACGACAACAAACTCATGGGCAAGGACCACCAGCCGGACCACATGAAGGATTACTATTCAGGCCCCAAGGACAACCAGGGCGTTCATATCAACAGCGGTATCCTCAACAGGGCGTTTTACCTCGCGGCAACCGATACCCTCGGCACTGACAAGGCTGCGCTGATATGGTACACGGCGCTGCAGAGACTATGGAGCACCGCTGCCTTCAATGACGCGGTCGAGGTGATTGTCGAATCGGCACGGCTGCTTGTCAAGAGCGGACAGGCGCCCGCGGGTTCGGTCCAGACAGTGCGTGCGGCATTTAAAGCCGTGGGGCTGCCCCGTTGACAAATTGAAATCCTGAGCAGCCTCTCGGAGGCTGCTCAGTCAGCCTGAAAACATGCTTATAGACTTTGAGTGTTCAGGGGGATATGCAGGTTTACGGCTCTCGTATCATGCGGATACCGGTAAGCTTCCCGAAAAGGTCGGGGACGAACTCCTGTCCCTCGTGAAAAGCTCGGGCGTCTTTGACATGAGGCCTGACAGGCCCCCACGGGAACCGGCCGCCCGTCCCGATGCCCTGAACTACAGGCTTTCACTTTCTGAAGGCGGCAGGGAGATATCGCTTTCGCTTGATGATGCCGACGTGCCCGCGTCGCTGCGCCCGTTGCTGTCCAGGCTGCAGGAGCTCGCACTGCATGAGTTGGGGAAATGATGCAGCCGTTACAGGCAGCAGCCCTTCAGCAGTTCCTCAACGGCCGTTATCTCGGCCTTTACCTTTACAGGAGGCGCGGATAACTTAAGGGCGCTGTCGGAGTCTTTCAGTCCATTGCCTGTAAGTGTGCAGACAACCGTGTCGCCTTTCGAAAAAAAATTACGTTTTGAGAGTTTTATCACGCCGGCCAGTGTGGCGGCGGATGCAGGCTCGCAGAAGATACCTTCCCTTGAAGCTATCAGTTTGTAGGCATTGATAATTTCTTCATCGGTGACGGATTCTATAAGCCCTCCTGATTCATCCCTTGCGGCAATGGCCCCCTTCCAGCTTGCGGGGTTCCCGATCCTTATGGCAGTGGCCACTGTCTCCGGGCGTTCCACCGGCCTGCCCTTTACTATAGGCGCGGCCCCGGCGGCCTGAAATCCGAGCATCTTCGGCAGGGAAGCGGTCCTGCCGGCCTCACGGTACTCCCTGTACCCCTTCCAGTATGCCGTGATGTTGCCGGCATTGCCTACAGGGAGGACATGGTAATCAGGCGCTGCGCCCAGTTGGTCGCATATCTCGAAGGCCGCTGTCTTCTGGCCCTCTATCCTGAACGGGTTCAGGGAATTGACAAGGGCAAAGGGATGTTTTTCCACAAGCTCCTTGACAATCCTCAATGCATCGTCGAAATTGCCTTCAACCTGCAGCACCATTGCCCCGTGTATCAGTGCCTGGGCGAGCTTGCCCAGGGCTATCTTGCCCTCGGGGATAAGGACAATGGCGCCTATGCCGGCCTTTGCCGAATAGGCCGATGCGGAGGCGGATGTATTGCCTGTTGATGCGCATATGACGGCCCTTGCGCCGTCTTCAACCGCCTTTGAGATCGCCAGCGTCATGCCGCGGTCCTTGAATGAACCGCTGGGATTGGACCCCTCGTATTTAAAATAAAGATTTATCTCTTCCTCAAGAACCTCGTTCAGGCGGGATGCCCTTATAAGAGGGGTGTTGCCTTCATTCAGGGTAACAACCGGTGTTTTCCCGGATACGGGGAGGAAATCCCTGTACTGGTCAATCAGTCCGTACCATGGTCGCATGGTTATTCCAGTATATCGCCTTCCACAAGCTCTACGTCCACGCCCTGCTGCTTGAGTGACTCTATGCCGCTGTTGACGTTTTCATCCGCGCCTTCGAGCTCAAGGACCATCTCGCCCACGGACTCGGTGACCCGCGCCCTTCTGATATTGGGTATTATGTCGTATTTCTTTGCCATGGTAAATATCACCGGTTCTTTTATGAGGTGCTGGGGAAAGGTCAGCTTCACCCTGGTCTTCATCACCGTCCTCCTTTTTTACAGAAAACACCGCCCCCTGCGATTGCAGGGACTATAGAGACTTCGTCACCGTCCTTGACTTCCGTTTCCTCGTTTTTCATGAATCTCACATCCTCTTCATTAACATAGACATTGACAAATCTCCTGATCTTTCCTCCCTCGGATATTCTCTCGGCAAGTCCGGGGTACTTCCGATCAAGGTCGTTGATAAGCGATATTATGGTGCCGGGTGTTCCCTCGACTTCTTCCCGTCCCCCCGTAAGCCGCTGAAGGGGCACGGGGATTTTCACTTTAACAGCCATTTATCTTCCTCCTTGAAAAATTTTGAGTCCTTACAGTTGCATGAAATACCGGCGGCGGAGCAGAGGAGTGTGCGGCAGGTTTTCCGGCAGACTCCTCTGCACGTGGATGCCACCACATTAAGGTTATCTCAAGCCGCGTTGATCTTCTTCAATGCCTCCTCAAATGACTTCAGGTTGGGATCGATATGGTGAGGCTCGGCCGTATGTCCCATGATGGCCTCTTTGGTCTTGAGGCCGTTGCCTGTAATGCTGAGAACCGTCACGGCATCCTTGGCTATGTGCCCGCTTTCCATCAGCTTTATTGCAGAGGCGAGCGTTACACCGCCGGCGGTCTCGGCAAAAATCCCCTCCGTCCTTGCAAGAAGCTTTATCGCCTCTATTATCTCGGCATCGGATACATCCGCTCCGAACCCTCCGCTTTCCTTGACAACCTGAGTGGCGTAAAAGCCGTCTGCGGGATTTCCGATGGCAAGGGATTTTGCCACCGTATCGGGTTTTACGGGTTTGATCACATCAACGCCTTCCTTTATAGCCCTTACGATAGGGGAACAGCCGGTCGCCTGCGCGGAAAAAATCTTTGTCTGCACTTCGCCGATAAGACCGATCCGATTCATCTCTTTGAGGCTCTTCCATATCTTTGTCATTAAAGAACCGCTCGCGCACGGCACAACGATTGCATCCGGCGCCTTCCATCCGAGCTGCTCCACGATCTCGTATCCCTGGGACTTCGATCCCTCTGCATAGAACGGCCTGATATTTATGTTTACAAACGCCCACGGATATTTATTGGCCACCTCGCTGCAGAGCCTGTTGACATCGTCATAGTTGCCGTCAACGGCTATGAGATTCGGCTCATACGCAAGCGATGCAACTATCTTGCTGCGTTCAAGGCTTGCCGGGATGAAGATGAATCTCCTGAAACCCGCGGCAGCGCCGTGAGCCGACACCGAATGGGCGAGATTCCCTGTGGAGGCGCATGCAACAGTGTCGAATCCGAACTCCCTGGCCTTGGACAATGCAACGGCCACAACCCTGTCCTTGAAAGAAAGTGTCGGGTGTGTGACGGTGTCATCCTTTATGTAAAGTTCCTTCAGCCCGAGATACCCGCCCAGCTTGTCTGCCTTCACAAGCGGCGTAAACCCGGAGTTAAGCCCGCTCGTGGGCTCCCCGTCTATCGGCATCAGCTCCTTGTAACGCCACAGGTTCTGGGGCCTTGACAGTATCTCTTCCCTTGTCAGGACATCCATGATCCCGTCATAATCATAAACAACCTCCAGGGGGCCGAAGCAGAACTCACACACATATATGGGGTCAACCGCGTATTCCCTTCCGCATTCCCTGCATTTAAGTCCTTTTACGAAACCCATTTAGTAGCCTCCACGATCATCAGCATTCAAATAGATTACGGTAAATCCGATAATAATTCAACAGCACGGAATTTTCCACTCAGGCCCCTCCCGGGCAAAGGGGGAGTATGCGAGGCGGTGGTTTTATGCAACATTAAGGTTTATATCGAGCAGTACTCTTCCGGAAGGTCGCTCAGCTCTTTAATGCGGGGGTTTTTACCGCATACAGGGCAGTTATCGTTCCTGGGTATTTTTACCTTCCTGAAATTCACCCCGAGGGCGTCATATATCAGCAGACTGCCCTTTAAGGGCAGGCCCTTCCCGAGGATCAGTTTAAGCACCTCGGTTGCCTGCAATGCCCCGATAACACCGGGAAGAACTCCGAGCACTCCGGCCTCCTGGCATGAAGGAACAAGCCCGGGCGGAGGCGGTTCTTCAAACAGACAGCGGTAGCAAGGCCCCTCACCGGGCAGTATGGCGGTCACCTGCCCCTCGAACCTGAGAATGGCCCCGCTGACGAGCGGCTTGCGGAGCATTACGCATGCATCATTGATCAGGTATCTCGTGGGAAAATTGTCCGTGCCGTCCACAATAATATCATAATCCCTTATAAGGTTAAGGATGTTCCTGCTGTTTATCCTTTCCTTTACCGCGATCACGTTGACGTCGGGGTTCAGCGCCTCAAAGGTCTGTTTGGCCGACTCGGCCTTGTTGACATTGAGTGTCTTTACACTGTGTGCTATCTGCCTCTGCAGGTTGCTGAGCTCCACGGTGTCGTTATCCACGATTGCCAGGGTGCCGACCCCGGCCGCCGCAAGATAATACCCCGCGGGGCAGCCCAGTCCGCCTGCGCCGACTATGAGGACCTTCGCCCCTGAAATCTTCTTCTGTCCCTTGCCGCCCACTTCGGGCAGGATTATATGCCTGCTGTATCTCTTTAACTGTTCTTCCGTGAATTCCATCAGTCTTCAACCTCTTTTCTTATTTGGACAATCCATTCCTTTGGATTGATTTTTTCCACCTTAATGACCGAATGCCCGTAATTGAGCATTGCCTTCGGGATGCTCTCCGCGGCCTCCGGATAATCCAGGATTATCTCTATCACCTGTCCCACTTCTATGGACTCGACACCGAGCTTTGACTTCACCAGGGTGTACGGGCATACCTCTCCCCTTATATCCAGGTGCTTGTCTATTTTTATATCACCCATTTCATTCCTCTCCTCCCTCGACCCTCAGGTACATTGTCCTGCCTGATACAACCGCAAGGCGGTCGATTTTCCTTAATGCCTGCATCATGTCCTTCTCCCTTGCCTCATGGGTCATCATGACCACGGGCACGGCCTTTTCCCTTTTCCTGCCCTTCTGGATCATGGACTTGATGCTGATATTGTAACCACCGAGGATGCCGGATATCTTTGAAAGGACCCCCGGTTTGTCAATGGCTGAGAAGCGGAGATAATAACCCGTGCGTATATCCTGCATTTTTCTGATCCTGATACCGGGATTCACGGGGATTCCGGCGCGCCCGAATCTCTCGACCGCCCCTGTCTTTATATTCCGCGCAATATCTATGATGTCACTCACGACGGCGCTCCCGGTCGGCATCTCACCGGCCCCCCTGCCGTAATAAAGCGCGGGGCCTGTTGCGTCTCCTTCGATATAAACGGCGTTGAACACGCCGCCGACGCCTGAAACAAGCTCATTGTCCGGGATCATCGTCGGATGAACCCTGAGTTCCACTTCCCCGTCAGCCTGCTTGGCTATTGCAACCAGCTTTATCTTATACCCGAATTCCGACGCAAACTGTATATCCAGCGGTGTTACGGCGGTTATGCCCTCAGTATATATCTTTTTGAAGGAAAAGGGGATGCCGAAGGAAAGCGAGGCGAGTATTGCAAGCTTGTGCGCTGAATCAACGCCCTCGATATCGAATGTGGGATCAGCCTCCGCATATCCGAGTTCCTGCGCCTCCCGGAGGGCTGTATCAAAGTCCACGCCTTCTTCCGTCATCTTTGTCAGGATGTAGTTGGCGGTCCCGTTGATGATTCCGTATATGTTCCTGATCCGGTTCCCTGCAAGGGACTCCCTGACGACTTTTATTATCGGGATACTGCCGGCAACCGCGGCCTCAAACCCGATATCCACCCTGTGTCTTGCGGCGGCCCTGAAAATCTCCCTGCCTTCTTCGGCAAGAAGCGCCTTGTTCGCGGTGACGACGTGTTTGCCGTTTTCAATGGCCCTGAGTATAATCTCCTTTGCCGGATGGATACCGCCGATCAACTCCACCACGATATCGATATCCGGGTCTTCCAGTATGGCGTCCGCATCGCGGATCAGGACGCCCCTGCCGAGTTTCACGCCCCTGTCGCGTTTCGTATCAAGGTCGGCGATATTTTTCAGGGCCACGGAAAACCCCAGCCTGGTTTCAAGCTCCCTGCGCCGCTCCGTGAGTATTCTTGCGGTTCCCGTGCCCACGGTTCCGAATCCTATGATGCCGACAGATATAACATTCATTTCAGTTTTCACTCCACTGTAAATTATAAATCATGCGCCGTCCCCTCTCACCGCCCTATTTATTCAGGGCCTTTTTGATTCCCCTTACCGCCTGCCTGATCCTGTGCTCGTTTTCAACCAGCGCAAACCGGACAAACCCTTCTCCTGCGGGTCCGAATCCTATACCGGGTGAGACCGCCACTCCGGCGCTTTTTATGAGAAACTTTGAAAACTCAAGGGACCCCATGTTTCTGAAAGGCTCGGGTATGGCGGCCCAGACAAACATAGTTGCCCTCGGAGGTTCTATGTCCCACCCTGCTTTTTTAAGTCCCTGTATCAGTACGTTTCTCCTGCTCTCGTAAGTCTTTGCTATCTTTCCGACACAGTCCTGCGGTCCCCTCAGCGCAATTATGCTTGCAATCTGGATCGGCTGGAACATGCCGTAATCAAGGTAGCTCTTTATGGTTGTAAGCGCACCCACAAGCTCCCTGTTGCCGCAGCAGAAGCCGACCCTCCATCCCGCCATTGAATAGCTCTTGGTCAGGGAGAAAAACTCCACGCCCACATCTTTCGCACCGGGCACCTGCAGGAAACTGGGGGGGCTGTAGCCGTCAAACGTCAGGTCCGCATAGGCAAAATCGTGAAGCACGATAATGTTGTTCTCCTTTGCAAAATCCACCACTCTCCGGAAAAATCCGGTGTCGGTGCACGTGGTTGTCGGATTGTGCGGAAAGTTGATGAGGAGCACCTTGGGTCTCGGCCAGGCGGCCCTGAACTCATTCTCCATGGTCTCAAAAAAGTCGGCGTCCTTCTGCACCGGGATGCTCCTTACATCAGCGCCTGCAAGTATGAAGCTGTACGGATGTATGGGATAGGCCGGGGCCGGGGTCAGTACGAGGTCCCCGGGCTCTATCATCGCGTAGGCGAGATGGGACAGTCCCTCTTTTGACCCGATCGTGATCACCGCCTCGGTTTCATGGTCGAGGTCCACATCGAACCTCCTTTTGTACCACTCGCATATCGCAAGCCTCAACTGCGTTATGCCCTTTGAGGCCGAATACCTGTGGTTCCTGGGGTTCCTTGCAGCCTCTACGAGCTTCTCCACAATGTGCTGCGGAGTCGGCAGGTCCGGGTTGCCCATGCCGAGGTCTATAATGTCCTCCCCCTTTCTCCTTGCCTCCATCTTGAGGTGGTTTACAATGGCAAAGACATAAGGGGGCAGGCGTTTTACTCTCTTGAATTCATACATAGTGTCTCCCGTATAACGTGTATCTGCAAATTATTACATATTTCTGATATTTTTTCTAATACGGTTTGCAATTTTCAAACATCAGCGACGCATCCATGGAACTCCTTGTCAGGGGTGAAGCCGCAACCGCCCTGAAACCCATTTCAAGCGCGGTGACCCTGTACTGCCCGAACACCTCGGGAGTGATATATTCCGCGACGGGGATATTATCCCTCCGGGGCCGCAGGTACTGGCCGATTGTGAGGAAATCGCAGTCCGCCTCTCTCAGGTCTCTCATAACCGACAGCACCTCGGCCCTGCTCTCACCGAGGCCGAGCATTATACCGGACTTGGTCCTTGTTTCAGGATAAAGCGCCTTTGCCGTTTTCAGGATATTTATTGATGTTGAATAGTCGGCCATGGCCCTGACTTCCGGGTACAGCGAAGGGACGGTTTCAACATTGTGGTTGAACACGTCCGGAGCCGCCCGCAGGACGGTCCTCAGGGCTTCCGTATCCCCCCTGAAGTCCGGTGTCAGAACCTCTATCCGTGTTGAGCCGTTGATCTTCCTTATCGCCTCCACGGTTGCGGCGAACTGCCCTGCACCCCCGTCGGGCAGGTCATCCCTGGTTACGGATGTGATGACCACGAAATCCAGCCCGAGGTCCGATACCGCCTCCGCGACTCTCGCGGGTTCACCGGGGTCAGGGGGAAGCGGTTTCGATGAATCAACCGCACAGAATGAACAGTTCCTCGTGCACCTGTCGCCGAGTATCATGAACGCCGCCGTGCCCCTGGAAAAGCACCTTCCCTGATTGGGGCATCTCGCCTCTTCGCAGACACTCGACAGGCCGTGCCGCCTGAGGAGTTTCCTGGTCTCATGGGCGCCTGTCGATTGAACCTTTATCCACCCGGGATGTCTCATAAAAAAACCGACTCCGTCAGATATTGCATAAAACAGGGCGGTTGAGCCTGCCGTAACACCAGTGCAATGCGATGGATATCAAGAGCCGAGTGAATGCGGGAGAGATTTACCGCGTGTGAGTTCCGGAGCGGCGCCGGTATGCCCCGCAAAGTACTCGCCGAGGGAGTTACAGGTAAAAGCTTTTCCGGCAGGTCCACCTCCCTGCTGCCAGCAATTTAACGCAACATTAAGATTAACCGATTCACGAAAGGTTAGTCAAATCATTCAAATCACCAATCCCACCGGTGTTCCATCATCCGTGAAAATGCACTCCCCCGGCGTTCCGCTCCTGCCGGCGCCTCATGCCTTCCCGGAAAAAACCGGATAATGATGGATGTCGTGCAGCCGGCTACCGCCAGCCCCTGAAGAGCAGTCTCTTGAAATTCCAGAAGTGGAGAAGTCTCACTGTAAAAGTATTCTGGTCGACATTCAGGGCGAGATCTTTTATTGCGGCGCGGTTCTTTGCAATCTCTTTATCGCGCGACCTGTCAAGCCCGCCGTCCGCTATAAAGTGCTGTATTTTACCGAGTTCTCCTGCATCGAGCCAGACCCCGTGCCTGCTGCACCTGTCGATTATCACCCCCGAGATTTTACCGAAGTTCCTCCTGTTCATCAGCTTTCCGCACCGGACGCACGGTATATATTCAACAGGCCCGCGGACAGGACTCCTTATATATTCATCACCGGTCTTTACCTTCCGGTAGACGGTTCTTTGCATGGTGGCCCTGCGGAATTCATCCCTGTCAAGCCATACGCCGTTGCACCGCGGGCAGATATCATATTCCTCACCGTCGGTAACGAGGAGTTCAAGCCCTACTTTGCATCTCGGGCATTCCGGAGCGAGAGAGCCGCCTGTTTCGTGCTGCCGGCCCCCGCAGTGGGGGCATATGCTGTATTTGATATTCATGTTTTTGTTGCAGTGCTCGCATTTTTTTGTCTTCTTCGATGCCTTTGCAGCGCTCATAATGCTTCCTTTCTCCTCTTTGCGGTCACATCGGAATATTGCCGGCAGCCCCCGTCTTATATAACATAAAGTTCATCTTGTTTCTACGGCAAATCGTTGAAAGACTTTAACACCGGAGCCTCTTGCAAAAGTATGAAAATGCCTGTATATGTCATCTCGACCAAAGGAGGAAATCTTTCGGCATCGATGAGTTATAAGACCCCTCTCTCCGCTCGATGTGACTGACGGAGGACTTTTGCAGGAGGCTCTAAAAGCAATAATATACCCGTTACCATTACGAAGGCTATCTCTTTTCAACCTTCAGGAACCTTGCGTTGATGGCCACTATCACGGTGCTCAGCGACATCAGCACGGCTCCCATCGCCGGGGTGAGCAGTATCCCCGCCTTGTAAAGCGCCCCCGCCGCGAGAGGAATGGCAAAGGCATTGTATCCCGTGGCCCACGCGAGGTTCTGTATCATCTTCCTGTACGTCGCCCGTGCAAGGCCGAGTATTGCCACTGCATCGAGGGGATTGCTCCTGACCAGTATGATGTCCGCTGTCTCCACCGCCACATCGGTGCCTGCGCCGATGGCGATGCCCACATCGGCCTGGGCAAGGGCCGGAGCGTCGTTCACACCGTCGCCGGTCATTGCAACCACCAGGTTTCTTGCCTGGACTTCCTTCACCTTTGCCGATTTCTCATGAGGCAGCACCTCGGCAAAGTAATCGTCAAGCTGCAGTTCCCCGGCCACCCAGGCGGCGACCTGCCGGTTGTCGCCTGTAAGCATCATGCACTGGATACCCATGCCCCTGAGCAGGGAGATCGCCTCTTTGGACTCCGGCCTTATAATGTCGGCCAGCGCCACTGCGCCTTTCAACTCACCGTCGATCATAACGAAGACAACCGTTTTCCCCTGCGCCGACAGCTTTTCAATCCTTCCGTCATTGATCTTGATATTATTCTCTCTCAAATATCCGGGGCTCACGACTTTCACATCCCTGCCGTTCACCCTGCCTTCCGCCCCCTTGCCCGGGATCGCCATGAAGCCCTCGACCGGGTATGTTTCAGGGGATGAAGCGACTATGCCTTTTGCTATGGGATGCTCTGAATGTGCCTCTACGGATGCTGCATATTTGATAATCTCCTTTTCGTCCGTGCCGTCCTTAAAGACCACGGTATCGGTAACGCCGAAACGGCCTTCCGTGAGGGTGCCTGTCTTGTCGAATATAATGGCCTGTATGTTCCGGGCCTTCTCAAAGGCTGTACGGTTTCTTATTAAAAGACCGTTGCTTGCAGAAAGCGCGGTAGAGACGGCAACTACGAGGGGCACGGCAAGTCCCAGTGCATGCGGACAGGCGATAACCATGACCGTGACCGTTCTTTCAAGGGCAAAGGCAAAGTCCTTATTCATCAGGACCAGCCAGATAAAGATCGTTATCGCCCCGCCTCCAAGGGCTATGACCGTGAGCCACAGTGCAGCCCGGTTTGCCAGGTCCTGGGTTTTGGACTTGCTCTCCTGGGCCTCTTTTACAAGCTCGATTACCTGTGAGAGAAACGAGTCCCTGCCCGTCTTTTTGATTTCAACCGTAATCGACCCTTCACCGTTTATGGATCCCCCTATAACCCTGTCGCCGGGTTTTTTGGATACAGGCATTGACTCCCCTGTGAGCATGGCCTCATTTACGGACGAGCCTCCGGCAACAACATCGCCGTCAGCGGGTATCTTCTCCCCGGGCTTCACCAGGACCCTGTCGCCGGTCTTGAGTTCATCCAGCGCCACATCCCGCACACTGCCGTCGGGCATGAGCTTATGCGCCTCCGAAGGCATCAGCTTTGCAAGCTCTTCGAGGGCGCGCGATGCTCCCATAATGGACTTCATCTCTATCCAGTGGCCGAGAAGCATGATATCGATCAGTGTGGCCAGCTCCCAGAAAAAAACCTTTCCCTTCAGCCCGAAGACAACCACGCTGCTGTAAACATATGCGGTTGTGATGGCAATGGCTATCAGGGTCATCATACCCGGTTTAACGCTCCTGAGTTCGTTAAAGAGGCCCTTCAGGAACGGGTAGCCGCCGTAGAAGAAGACAAAAGACGAAAGCCCGAAGAGGATATAGAGATCGCCTGCAAATCTCAGAGACTCGCCGAGACCGGCGACTCTCTGTATCAGGGGCGAGAGGGCAAGCACGGGTACGGTAACGACCATGGATATCCAGAAGCGCTTTCTGAAATCGGCCACCATGTGTGAATGGTGGTCTGCATGCCCCTTGTGCCTGTCGTGTGCTTCATGGACCGCAGGGACATGTGAAGCGCCGGGCTCACCATGGCCCGCATGTCCCCCGAGGCCTGCGTATCCTTCATGTTTCATGTCATCATGACCTTCACGTGTCTCATGAGAGGCCTTCGCCCCCTCATGGGCCTTCATGTCGTGTTTCATTGAACCGTGTTCATCTTTGGCTGAGTGTCTGGAATGATCCATGTGAGTTTCTCCTTAATCCCGTATTACCGGGGACGGGCCGGTTTTCAAGAGGACTCCGGGCAGGCTTGTTGGATCCGCCCGGGGGATGACCTGCCGGCAGACGCCTTTCGTTAATCGCGATAATCCTTAAAGTTTCAATTCCGCAAGTTCTCAAGAAGGACTTCCGTGACTGTAATGGTTGCATAATGTTCAACAACATGACAATGACATAAATCATAGTATATGAATCTTTCCTGCATGTCAAAATACAAACCGTGCCCTGCGACATTATGACGTCTCTGACCGTGCAGTTGCAAAAAATACCGCCCGCAGGCGGTATTTTGATGCATCCGTCAGGTATAGTAATATTCAATGAGAAACAGGCTCGGCATTCTTCTTTTCTGCCTGTTCGTGGTCATGATCGGCTACGGGCTGACCCTGCCGGTGCTGGCATTTTATATTGAACGGCTGGCACTGTCCGGGGGCGCCTCCGTAGGAAGGGCGTATATTCACGTCGGCCTCCTCACGGGCATTTTCGCCTTCATGCAGTTCTTCTTCGCCCCGCTCTGGGGCAGGTTGTCGGACCGGCTCGGACGCCGCCCGATTTTCATGATCGGACTGAGCGGCTACGCCGTGTTCATGGCGCTCTTCGGCATGGGGACGAACCTGCTCATGCTCTATGCGGCCCGTATCCTCGGGGGCGTTCTCTCGGCAGCCGTGCTGCCGACCGCAAACGCCTATGTTGCAGATCTCACCTCAGAGGCGGAGCGCGGCAAGGGAATGGCTTGGCTGGGCAGCGCCACAGGGCTGGGAGTGGTCGCCGGTCCGGCGCTCGGGGCATATATGTCCCGGCTGGACTGGGGGGCCGGATACCGTTTCGGCGCTTTCCACATCAATGGTTTTTCCGCACCGTTTTTTTCCGCATCCGTGCTTGCGGTTGTCGCCCTCCTGGCAAGCATGCGTTTTCTGCCCGAATCAATCACCCTCCCGGGCCGCGGCCCCCATGAAAAAGATGCCATGGGCAACCGCTTGTCGGACGCCGGCCCGGGCTGGAAGGTTGTACGCCGGTCACTGCTTGATATGCTCGCACTGTCTTTTCTCGGTTATTTTGCGTTGTCCCTGTTTGAAGGCACATTCGCCCTGCATGCAAAGAGGGTGATGAATTTCGGGCCGGCGGAGATGGGTCTTGTGTTTATGGTATGCGGATTTATCATGGCCGCGGCGCAGGCCGCGATAGTGGGCCGGTTCATCGGCAGGGTCGGCGAGATGCCCATGCTGTCACTCGGTTTCGGACTCATGGGCATTGCACTGGTCCTGCTGATGACAACGCAGAGCATGGTCATTATCCTTTCTTATGTAGTGGTGTTTGCGCTGGGCATGGCCGCCCTCAACCCGGGGCTGGCTTCGCTGGTGAGCAAGCGCTCCGGCAGGCACGCCGGCGCCGCGCTCGGCCTGCAAAGCGCGGCCAACAGCCTCGGACAGGCCGCAGGCCCGGTGGCCGGCGGCATCCTGTTTGCATGGGATATACATATGCCTTACCTGCTGACAGCGGCCCCGCTCATTATCGCCGCCCTGATTACGGCGAGGAAATCCCCGGCGGGGAAGTAGGACGGGGGAATTTTTCCGGCGTTTTTTTGCGCCGGATTTAGTCCACATTTCATTAACCGGATTTTCACAGCAAAACATCTTTAAAATCAACAAGTTCAGAAAAATTCACTTTTCGCTTGACATATACAATATATTGTGGTTTAATTTCATATCTCATCTACATGGAGGGGGATAGTTCAATCGAACGGCAGGCTGCGGGGGGAACCGGTTATTAAAACTTTTAATAAGCTTAATAATTCTGCAAATATAATTTTGCACGTTGCATAAAAGGAGCGGAGATACCCTTATGCAACTGCCGGGATAAGCTGCACTGAGAGGGAGGACTATTTTATGAAAGCAGAGACCGTACGGGGAAAGATTGATTTAACACCGAGCGCATTGAAGGTTCTTGAGAAGAGATACCTGAAAAAAGATGAAGACGGCACCGTAATCGAGACCCCTGAAGAGATGTTCAGGCGCGTTGCCAAGTCCGTCGCGCAGGTGGAACTGAACCACGGCAAGTCCGGGGCCGAGGTCGGGTACATCGAGGAAAAGTTTTACAATCTCATGACCTCATTGAGGTTCCTGCCCAACAGCCCCACACTCATGAATGCGGGAAGGAGGCTGGGGCAGCTCTCCGCATGTTTCGTCCTCCCTGTGGAAGACTCCATGGAGTCCATTTTCGGGGCAGTGAAACACGCGGCCCTCATACACAAGTCCGGCGGGGGTACGGGTTTTTCATTCTCCAGTCTCAGGCCGAAGGGCGACATCGTGGGCTCGACCAAAGGTGTCTCTTCAGGCCCGATCTCATTCATGACGGTCTTTGATGCGGCCACCGAGGCCATAAAACAGGGCGGAACGCGAAGGGGAGCGAACATGGGCATACTGCGTGTGGACCACCCTGATATTCTCGATTTCATATCCGCAAAGGAAAACAACGCCAGACTCAACAATTTCAACCTCTCCGTTGCATTAACGGATGTGTTCATGAAGGCCGTTGAAAGGGATGAGGAGTACGACCTGATAAACCCGCATACAGGGAAAACCGTACGCCGGCTGAAGGCCAGAGAGGTGTTCAACATGATAGTGAACCATGCATGGAAAAACGGGGAACCCGGGATTATCTTCATAGACAGGATAAACCGCGACAATCCCACGCCCTCGGCCGGACGGATCGAAAGCACCAATCCGTGCGGCGAACAGCCGCTCCTGCCGTATGAATCCTGCAACCTGGGATCGATCAACCTGTCGAAATTCGTCCGCCCGTCCGGCTCCATAGACTGGGACTCTCTCAGGGAGACCGTGCACAATTCCGTGCATTTTCTCGATAATGTCATAGTCATCAACAAATACCCCCTGAAGAAGATAGAAGAGGCCACAAAGGCAAACAGGAAAATAGGCCTCGGCGTCATGGGCTGGGCGGACATGCTGATAAAGCTCGGCATCCCTTATAATTCCGACGAGGCTTCAAAGCTCGCAACAGAGGTGATGGGCTTTATCCAGACCGAAAGCAAAAAGTTCTCCTCTGTCCTGGCAGCGGAAAGGGGGGACTTTCCCAATTATGAAAAGAGCATTTACAATGGGCGGATGAGGCTGAGGAACGCAACAACCACGACAATCGCCCCGACCGGCACACTTTCGATAATTGCAGGGTGTTCAAGCGGCATCGAGCCCCTGTTTGCAGTGGCGTTCGTGCGCAATGTCCTTGAAGGCACAAAACTCTACGAGGTAAATCCCCTGTTCGAAAAAATCGCCAGGGAGAGGGGATTCTGGAGCAAGGAGCTTATAGAGAGGATTGCCGGGAAGGGAAGCGTGAAGGATGTTGAAGAGGTGCCGGAGGACGTAAAAAGGGTGTTCGTCACGGCGCACGACATCTCCCCGCTTGACCACATAAGAATGCAGGCGGCCTTTCAGAAGCATGTCGACAATGCGGTTTCCAAGACGGTCAATTTTTCTCACAACGCCTGCCCCAAGGACGTTGAGGACGCATATTTCCTTGCATACGGCCTGGGATGCAAGGGGGTGACCGTTTACAGGGACGGCTCCCGGAAGAACCAGGTGCTGTCGACCGGCAGGACCGCTGCACGGGATGAACGGCAGGATGCCGCCGTTGCGCTGCCTGTGCAGAAAATAACCCCGAGAAAGAGACCCGAGGTGATCAAGGGTACGACGAGGTTGATGAAGACGGGCTGCGGCAACCTGTATGTCACCATAAACGAGGATGAGAACGGCAACCTCTTTGAGCTCTTCACGCAGATGGGAAAGGCGGGGGGCTGCGCTGCGAGCCAGTCCGAGGCCATCGGCAGGCTTATAAGCCTTGCGCTGAGGAGCAATATAGAGCCTATCGAGATCGAAAAACAGCTCAAGGGTATAAGCTGCCACAGCCCCGCATGGGCACGCGGAGGCAAGATCGCATCCTGTTCCGACGCCATATCCAAGGCCATAGAGAGGTACCTTGAACGCGGCAACAAGAGCAACGGCAACGGTTCTCATCCCCCGCGGAAGGAGAAGGTGATGTTCTACGGGGCGTGTCCTGACTGCGGCGGCTCTGTGGAGCATGAAGGCGGATGCGCCGTCTGCAGGGACTGCGGATATACGAAATGCTCGTAAACCTTACAGTTGCATAAAAACACCGCCTGCGGGCGGGAGGGCCCGCCCCTTCCTTCAAACGTTGATCTCCGGATTTGTATCATCCCCCTGTTTTACATTTCCGAAACACTTGTGATATGTTTATAAATCCGGCTTGACGGGCGGAAGCGTGCAATACGCCCTGCGCCGTTGCAAACCTCTTTGATTTCAATACATGACTGCCGGTTCTGAAAGGGACGTATGAGAGATGAAGATTAAAAAAGCAGTGCTCGCATATTCCGGGGGGCTTGATACATCTGTCGCCATTAAATGGCTGAAGGAGACCTACGGCTGCGAGGTCATAGCCTACTGCGCCGACCTCGGGCAGGAAGAAGACATGGATGCGGTCAGGGAAAAGGCCCTGAAGACAGGTGCATCGAAGGTCTATGTGCTGAACCTCAGGGAAGAGTTCGTGAAGGATTACGTGTTCCCCATGCTGAGGGCGAATGCGGTTTATGAAGGGGCCTACCTCATGGGCACGTCCATAGCAAGGCCGCTCATAGCAAAAAAACAGATAGAGATAGCGGAGAGGGAAAAGGCGGATGCGGTCTCGCACGGCGCCACGGGCAAGGGGAACGACCAGGTGAGGTTCGAGCTTGCCTACTATGCCCTGAACCCCGGCATAAAGGTAATCGCGCCGTGGAGGGAATGGGAGTTCAACTCGAGGGAGTCACTGATAGACTATGCAAAGAAACACGGCATCCCCGTCCCGGTGACCCGTGAGAAACCCTACAGCACGGACATGAACCTCTTTCATATAAGCTACGAAGGGGGAATACTGGAAGACCCATGGGCGGAGCCCCCTGAAGACATGTTTACAATGACGGTGTCACCGGAAAACGCCCCCCGGGAAGCCGTGTACCTGGAGATCGGATATGAAAAGGGCGACCCGGTTTCGATTAACGGAAAGAGGCTGTCTCCCGCCGCTCTCCTGAAAGAGCTCAACGCCGTCGCGGGCGCGCACGGCATAGGCAGGCTGGATGTCGTCGAGAACCGGTTTGTCGGCATAAAGTCCAGGGGGGTCTATGAAACACCCGGCGGTACCGTACTGCATATCGCCCACAGGGCGGTCGAGTCCGTCACCCTCGACAGGGAGCTTATGCACCTGAGGGACTCCCTTGTGCCGGAATACTCGGCGCTTGTTTATAACGGCTTCTGGTTTTCCCCTGAAAGAGAGGCGCTGCAGTGCCTCATGGACCGGGCGCAGGGAAACGTGACAGGCACTGCAAGGCTGAAGCTTTACAGGGGCAACTGCACGGTGGCGGGGAGAAAGGCCCCGGAATCCCTCTACAGCCGTGAGCTTGCAACATTCGGGGCCGAAGACGTTTATGACCAGAAGGATGCGGAAGGATTTATCAGGCTGAATGCCCTGAGGCTGAAACTGCACGGACCGGGTTCAAGATAATTATGGACGACTTACATTACTGGCTTGCCCTTAATTTCCTGACCGATATAGGCCCTGTAACCGCGCGCAGGCTGCTGTCGGCCTGCGGCGGTCCCGGGAACATCTTCCGCATGTCTTTTGAAGAGCTCCGTAAGATCGAGGGTGTCGGTGAGCACAGGGCACGGAGCATCACCGGCTTCAACAGGTGGGAGGCAGTCCGCAGGGAGGCCGGCAATATCGCTGAACGCCGTATGACGGTGCTCACCATTAATGACGACGGGTATCCCGCACCGCTCAGGGCTGTGCAGGACGCCCCCCTTGTGCTTTATATGAAGGGGGATTTCCGGGATGTTGACAAATATGCCGTCTCCGTAGTAGGTTCAAGAAGGGCTACCGCTTACGGCATTGAGGTGGCTGAAAGGATAAGTTACAGGCTGGCCTCGAAGGGGCTGACGGTTGTAAGCGGAATGGCAAGGGGTATAGATACCGCCTCCCACAGAGGGGCGTTGAAAGCGGGCGGCAGAACCGTCGCGGTTATGGGTTCGGGGCTTGATGTGCCGTACCCGCCGTCCAACAGGGGACTGATGAACGCCGTTGCCGGCTCAGGGGCGGTTATAAGCGAGTTTCCTCTCGGAACCCTGCCGAACAAAGAAAACTTTCCGAGGAGAAACCGGATCATCAGCGCCCTGTCCCTGGGCGTCATCGTCGTAGAGGCCACTCTTGACAGCGGCTCTCTCATTACAGTAGCATATGCCCTCGAACAGGGCAGGGAGGTCTTTGCAGTGCCCGGCAACGTTACTTCGAGAAATTCCCGCGGCACCAATGATCTTATCAGGAAGGGAGCGAGGCTTGTTGAAAGCGCTGAAGATGTCATTGATGAACTGGAGCCGCAGATAAAGGGCATCCTCAGGGAAGACAGGCTGAACGATGAAGAGATATTGTCCGCTATGACGGAAGATGAGAAGGCGCTTTGCAGTTATCTGAGCACAGGACCCAAACACATAGATTCGATCACCAGGGAGACCGACACTTCAACCGCCAAGGCACTGTCGATACTGCTGGGTCTTGAACTGAAGGGAATCGTCAGACAGACAGAGGGAAAACATTTCTCCCTCAATTGAGGGACTAAACCTTGATGTTGCATAAACAGGCAGGAGAGACCGCCTTAAAACCTCCGCCGCACTCCCCTGCCCCGCGCAGGCGTATTTTTATGCCAGTGTAAGGTAATGATAAAGGTTTGGCGGAAGAGCGCCGATAAAATTAACCGTTGAGACAGTCAGGATAAACCGGCAGTCCCCCCCCTTGTCTCTATCAAAGGGCAAGGGGGATTTACAAGGAGCAGCTTCAGATGAAGTCACTTTTGATTGTTGAGTCACCGGCCAAGGTGAAGACCCTCGGGAAGTTTCTCGGTAAGAAGTTCGCCATCAAGGCATCCGTCGGGCATGTGAAAGACCTGCCGAGGAAAGAGCTTGGCGTGGATATCGAAAACAACCTCTCGCCCACTTACGTGGTGATCGAAGGGAAGGAGAAAGTCCTCAACGAGCTGAAAAAGGCGGCCAGGAACGCCGACAGGGTCTTCCTCGGCCCTGACCCCGACAGGGAGGGGGAGGCGATAGCGTGGCATATTGCCGAGGAGTTAAACGGCGCTTCCTCGGATAAGATATTCCGGGTGGAGTTCAACGAGATAACCGAAAAGGCTGTGACGGAGGCCATCAGACATCCGAGGAAGATCAACATGAATCTCGTCGACGCGCAGCAGGCAAGGAGAATACTGGACAGGCTTGTGGGCTACAAGCTCTCGCCGCTGCTGTGGCGCAAGGTCCGCCGCGGTCTCAGCGCCGGGAGGGTCCAGTCCGTGGCGCTGAGGCTTGTCGTGGACAGGGAACGCGAGATCCAGGCCTTCAGGCCAGAGGAGTACTGGAGCATCACGGCGACGCTGCAGGGCAAGGAGCCGCCCCCGTTTGACGCAAGGCTCTTTCACATAAACGGGAAAAAGGCCGAGGTTAAAAATGAATCCGAAGCCGCCAGGATAGTGGAGGATACAGAGGGCAAAAGTTTTATTGTAAAAAAGATAGAGAAAAAGAAGAGGAGGCGTTCCCCCGCCCCGCCGTTTATTACGAGCACCCTTCAGCAGGAGGCGTCAAGAAAGCTCAGGTTCACGGCCAAGAAAACAATGCTCGTTGCCCAGCAGCTCTATGAAGGGATAGAACTCGGCGATGAGGGCTCGACGGGGCTTATAACCTATATGAGAACCGACTCCGTGAGGGTCTCCGCTGAAGCGCAGCAGGAGGCGCGGGCACTGATAAGGGGTGAGTTCGGCAGGGAGTATCTCCCCCAGAAACCGCCGGTTTACAAGAGCAAAAAGTCTTCACAGGATGCGCACGAGGCAATAAGGCCCACATCGCTTCTCAGGCCCCCGGCGGCGGTGAGGAAGTATCTGACACGGGACCAGTACAACCTTTACAAACTCATCTGGAACCGTTTTGTCGCCAGCCAGATGCACCATGCGCTTCTGGAGCAGACCTCTGTGGATATAGAGGCGGGGAAGTACACCTTCCGGGCAACCGGCACTGTTGTCAAGTTCCCGGGGTTCATGAAACTCTACACTGAAAGCGGGGACAACGGAGGAGAGGATGAAGGACTGCTGCCCCCCTTATCGGAAGGTGATGTGCTGGCGAAGATCGCCATAACGCCGAAGCAGCACTTCACGCAGCCGCCGCCGAGGTTTTCAGAGGCAAGCCTCGTCAGGGAGCTTGAAGCAAAGGGAATCGGGCGGCCGAGCACGTACGCCACGATTCTCTCAACGATACAGGACAGGAAGTATACCGAGAAAACCGAGGGCAGGTTCAAGCCCACGGAACTCGGAATCATCGTCAGCGACCTGCTTGTCGAGAGATTCCCGGAGCTGATGGATTACAACTTCACCGCAAAGATGGAGAGCAACCTGGACAGGATCGAGGAGGGCGGCCTGCGGTGGGTTGATATCGTGATGGATTTCTACAGGCCGTTCGACCATGACCTTGAAGAGGCCATGAAAATCCAGGGCAAGGTAAAGCCGCAGGACATCCCCACAGAGCACGTATGTGAAAAATGCGGCTCTCCCATGGTCATTAAATGGGGCAGGCACGGAAGGTTTATCGCCTGCACGGGGTATCCCGGCTGCAAAAACACCATGCCTTTTGAAAACCGGAACGGCGACGGCCGGGCAAAGGCCGCGGATGCGCAGGAGACGGACGAGAAATGTGAAAAATGCGGCTCCCCCATGGTGTTGAAATCCGGCAAGTTCGGCAGGTTTCTCGCCTGCAGTAAATATCCCGAATGCAAGACGACGAAGGCTATAGGCATCGGCGTCAGGTGTCCTGAAGACGGCGGTGAGATAGTGGAGAGGAGAACCAAAAGGGGCAAGGTGTTTTTCAGTTGCGGGAATTATCCCGCGTGTAAATTCGCCATATGGTACAGGCCGGTGGACAGGACCTGCCCGGAATGCGGAGCCGCCATCCTGGTCGAAAAGCGGACGAAAAAAGGCGAGTATATCGCATGTATAAAAAAGGAGTGCGGCTACAGGGAAGAACTCCGGGAAGCGGAAAACCTTCAGCCGGCTCTCAAGGCTTAGATACAATATACCGTTTCAATAAGAAATGGTGCTTGTCATCAATATGACATTGAGGGGACAACGGTTCACATCTAACTATTTGATTTTCAATGAATTTGGTGGGCAATGCCATTTTTTGCCCCGTAATATATATTGCTTTTTGTAATTGCATATTGCGTGCCGGATTATGTAAAATAAAGGCTGTATGAAGGTAAACTGCTGAAACGGGCTGAAACGGACTGTAAGATGAATATGCTTGATTTCAGATACGTGGTCCTGCTGCTTTCCGTCCTGGCGTTCGGCTGCAGCCTTCCCAACACACTCCTTGGCAACTTCCGGATAAACAGGCCGCCCGAAGCCGCCGCTCCGCCTGCCATAATGGTTGAGGGGAATGAAGATGCCCCGGACGTGAAGGCGGAACCCCGCAGCGAACAAATGAAAGAACCGGAACCGGAAGAAAAAAGCGAGGCTGCGGATGTAAATCCAACCGATGAAAATGATAAAGCCTGTGCGGACTGCAACGCCGGCGGCAATGACAATGAACCGGTCGATGAGACGGACATGGAGACGGTCCGGGCAGCGCCGGATGCCGGAAACACGGAAAACATCCCCGTGGAGAAAATCCAGGATGTGGGATTCTATGATGACACGGAGGACACGGGAAAGGAGCAGAACCTCCTTGATGCGGCCCTGGACTATAGCAATGCGGCCCAGGAGTTCTGGTCCGAGGGCAACCTTGAGAAGGCCATAGAGATGCTGGACCAGGCATACGCCCTTGTCCTTCAGGTTGATATCAACGAATATCCCGAACTGATCCAGCAGAAGGAAGACCTGCGCTTCATGATTTCAAAGAGGATCCTGGAGATATACGCCTCGCGGTACACGGCGGTCAACGGGAACCATAACGAGATTCCCCTGACAATGAATGAGCACGTGGCAAAGGAGATTAAAAGGTTCCAGGGGCCGGACCGCAGGTTTTTCCTGGAGTCGTACAAGCGCTCCGGAAGATACATGAATATGATAGTGGCCGCCCTGAAAGAGGCCGGCCTGCCCGAGGACCTTGCCTGGCTGCCCCTGATAGAGAGCGGCTTCAAGGTCAGGGCCATGTCCCGCGCACGCGCCCTGGGCCTGTGGCAGTTCATTTCCTCCACGGGCTCGAAGTTCGGCCTGAAGAGGGACACGTGGGTCGACGAAAGGCTGGACCCCGAAAAATCGACCAGGGCCGCCATCGCCTACCTGAAAGAGCTGCACAATATCTTCGGAGACTGGACAACTGTGCTTGCGGGTTACAACTGCGGGGAAGGGACCGTCCTGAGGACGATCCGCAATCAGAGGATCAATTACCTCGACAACTTCTGGGACCTGTACAGGGAGCTTCCACGGGAGACCGCGCGGTATGTCCCGAAATTCCTGGCAACCCTGCACATCCTGAAAGACCCGGAAAAATACGGATTCAAACTGGGAGAGCCGGATCCGCCGGTACTGTATGAATCCGTAACCATCGAAAAACCGGTTCTCCTGAAGACGGTGGCCGGGGAACTGGGCATCCCTCTGAAAGTGCTCAGGGAACTGAATCCCGAGCTGCGTTATCAGGTGACGCCGGCCACGCCGTATGCGCTCAAGGTGCCTGCAGGCATGACCGAGGTGCTGCTTGCAAAGCTCGAGGAGATACCCGGCTGGGCTCCTCCGGAGAACGCATATGTATACCACAGGGTCAAGAAAGGCGAGACACTGTCGCTTATAGCCATGAAATACCGCACGACCGTCAGGAAGATAATCATGGCCAACGATATACGGCGCAAACATTTCATCCGGGTGGGCCAGAAACTGAAAATACCCCTGAGGGACAGCTCCTACAGCGTCTCATACAGAAACCTCCGCGCATCAAAGGTGGGTCTGCCGCCGGACGGCCTGTACCGTATCAAAAAGGGGGATTCGCTCTGGCTGATTGCCAGGAGATTCAATACAAACACAAAGACCCTTGAACGGATCAACAACCTCAAATCCACGCGGTTATACGTGGGGCAGGTCATAAAGATCACGGAAACCGACTGAGTACCGGCAACCCGGCTAAGCGCCGAGCGCCTTCAGGACGGTCTCTGCAATAAAATTCGCCGCCCCGGGGTCAAGCTCCGGATAAATCGGAAGTGACAGTACCTCCCTCGCCGCCGCCTCGCTCTCCGGGAAGTCGCCCTCCGAATAACCGAGATACCTGAACGCCTCCTGCATATGGAGTGAAAGCGGGTAATAGACAACGGATGATATGGAATGCCCGGCAAGGGCCTTCTTCACCTCGCCCCTGAACGGTGTCCTTATGGTGTACTGGTGATAGACATGCACCCTGTCCTCCAGCTCCACCGGGCACCTGACAGCGCCGCCGAGCACGGAGGAGTACAGTTTTGCGATGCCGCGCCTCTTTTCATTGTATTCGTCTATGTGCCTTAATTTTATCCTGAGTATGGCGGCCTGGATTTCATCCAGCCTGCTGTTGTAACCCAGGAAACCATGCCGGTAGGGGCCGACGGTCCCGTGGTTTCTGAGGAGCCTCACCTTTTCGTATATGCCCGGATTGTTTGTTATCATCATGCCGCCGTCGCCGTAGGCGCCGAGGTTCTTGCTCGGATAAAAGCTGAAACACCCGGAATCGCCCATGCTTCCTACGGGAACACCGCCATATGTGGCCCCGAAGGCCTGGGCGCAGTCTTCGATCACCCTGAGATTGTATCTTCCTGCAATGTTCATGATCTCTTTCATGTCCGCAGGCTGGCCGAAAAGGTGAACAACGACTATGGCCTTCGTCCTGGGGGTTATCTTTTCTTCTATCTTTGCGGCGTCTATATTCAGTGTATCGCCGTCTATATCAACAAAGACCGGCCTGGCCCCCACATAAGTGATTGCCTCTGCGGACGCAATAAAGGTGAACGGCGTGGTGATCACCTCGTCGCCCGAGGTTATGCCGAGGGCGTGCAGACACAGGTGCAGCGCATCGGTGCCGGATGCAAGGGCCACGGCGTTTTTGACATTGCAGTATGACGCTATCTCCTGCTCAAGGGATTCCACGTTGGGCCCCAGCACGAACTGGCCGCTGTCCAGTATCTCTTTCAGAACTGATTTTATTTCCTCCTGCAGCGGCTCATGCTGGGCCTTGAGGTCAAGCATGGGTATGGAAGCTTTACTGTGAACGGTTTTTATCATTGTCGTCAGTTGTATGTCCGGAGCCCTTCATTAACCAGCCCGGATATCTTTAATGCGACCCTCAGGGCCTCCCTGCCCTCATGCCCCGAGACAGCGGGCCTTGTCCCGTTGCGCACGCATTCCATAAAAGATATGAGCTCTTCCCTGAGCGGCTCTTTCGGCTCCGGCCTCTTGATCTCGGCCGCACTGCCGTTGAGACCCCTGCGGCAGGTTATCTCCTGTGTCCGATAGTCCAGGTCCATCAGTGACCCGCGCTGGAATATCCTGAGCCGCCGGGTCTTTTCCTTCTCTATCCTGCTTGCCGAGGCCTCGGCGATGCAGCCGTTTTCAAATTCAATCCATGCACGGGCCGTATCGATATTTTCAGTCAGGACCTTTGCCCCCGTGGCGCGGATATCGGTAATACCGGAGTTCACCAAACTTAATATTATATCTATGTCGTGTATCATTAAGTCAAGTGTGACATCCACATCAGCGCCCCTTCCGAGAAAAGGGGACAGCCTGCGGCATTCGATAAAATCCGGTCTGTCCACCTGCCTGCTCAGCATGGAGACCCCCGGGTTGAATCTTTCAAGGTGCCCCACCTGGAGCACGAGATTTCTCTTTTCAGCCTCGCGGATAAGCGCATCGGCCTCTTCGACAGTCGTTGTCACCGGCTTTTCAATGAGCAGGTTCCTGCCGTGTTTCAGGATGTCCATCCCTATCCGGAAGTGCAGCGTGGTAGGCGCCGCAATGCTGGCCGCATCCACGGAGCCGATGATATCCATGTAATCAACGCACGCCGCGCAGTTGTATTCCGATGCGACCTGCCGCGCCCTCTGCGGATCAATATCCACTACAGCGGCAAGCTCCACACCTTCCAGGCCTGAGAATATCCTCGCGTGATGATACCCGATCGAGCCTGCGCCTATGACCGCGACCCTTATCATTTCTTTATTCCCACCACCACAATGCCCGCCCTGTCGGCTTCCTTTATGAAGTTCTCCCTGTCAATAATGATGCACTTTCCGGCTTCAACCGCCAGCACCCTTGCCCCCGAGGTTTTCATTGCGCTGAGAGTGCCGCCGCCCGCGACAGGCACGTCAAAACGCATATCCTGCTGCGGCTTGCTCACCTTCACCACGACCGCATCCTTTCCCGCAAGGACGCCGCCTCTCCTGACGGCCTCGTCCGTTCCCTCAATGGCTTCAACCGCCATGACAGCCTGATCCTTTACGACAACTGTCTGGCCGATGTCCAGCCGGCCTATCTTCCTGGCGATGCCCCATCCGAACTCTATGTCCTGCATCTCGCCCTTTGAGGGTCTCCTGCGTGTCATCACCCCTTCAGGGGCAAGCAGGTCCTTTGTAAAGGCGGTTGTCTTGTGGAGTCTGATGCCGTTTTTTTCCAGCTCCCCGACAACGGCCTTCATAATGGTGTCGTCCGAGCGGTTTTTCAGTGAGAAGAGCAGCTTCACGGCCTTCAGGTCAGGGACAAGGCTTGCCTTGTTTGCGTAAAGGAGGCGTTTGGGCACCTTCCCCGCCATAACCGCCTCGGTGACGGACAGTTTCTTGAGCAGATTTATCAGGCCACCGAACCGGCCGATATTTATCCTGTGGAAATCATCCGCAACCGGTTTCAACGACTCGTCCGCAGGCGGCTGCAGGGCTATCGCCACGACCCTGTAGCCCATTTTCTTTGCTCCGGATGCAACCGCACCCGGCAGGTCGCCCGTTCCCGCGATAAGCCCCAGTGTCCTGGATGCTCCTGATTCACCGGACGCCTTCAGCGGCATATCCCTCTCTTGTTTTCTTCAATAAACCGGATGAGATATTTGATCTCATCCGACTGCCCGACCTCATTTTTTAATTTGTTTATGGCCTCCTTCAGGGTAAGCTTGCTGCGGAACAATATCTTGTAGGCCTTTTTGAGGTCCTTGATCGTCGAGTCCTTGAAATTCTGGCGTTTCAGGCCCACGGTGTTCAGGCCGTAGAGTTTCGCCCTGTCGCCCGCGGCGGTCGTAAAAGGCGGAATATCCTGCGGGATCGCGCTGAAACCGCCTATCATTGAATAGGCCCCTATTTTCGTAAACTGGTGCACGGCGACAAGCCCACCTATGAATGCATAATCCTCCACAACCACATGGCCCGCCAGCGTGGTTGCATTGGCCATTATCACGTGGTTGCCTATATTGCAGTCATGGGCGATATGCACATAAGCCATCAGGAAATTGTTGTTTCCTATCCTTGTCGCCTTGTCCCCGCCCACGGAGCCGCGGTGAATGGTGATATATTCCCTTATGATATTGTCGTCGCCTATCCTGACCGCTGTTTTTTCGCCCTTGTATCTGATGTCCTGCGGGGGGAGCCCTATCGAGGTAAAGGGGTATACAACACAGTTACGGCCCATCTCCGTTTCTTCTATGACCACATTCGAAAAAAGCCTGGTGTTTTCACCGAGTTTCACCCTTTTGCCCACAATGCAGTAAGGGCCTATCTCCACCCCCTCGGAGAGTTTCGCACCGGGGTCAACAATAGCCGTACGGTGAATCTTCGGCTTAGCCATTTTTCAATTCCTCTTCAGTGACCATGGCCGTGAATTCGGCCTCCGCAACAAGCCTGGTGTCCACAAACGCCTGGCCTGAAAATTTCCACACATTGCTCCTGTGCTGCAGGACGTTAACCTCCAGGCGCAGTTGGTCCCCCGGGATTATGGGCTTTCTGAACTTGGCTTTCTCTATACTCATGAAAAATACGGATTTCCCCTTTGCTCCCGAATGAGAGGCCAGTATCCCCGAGACCTGCGCCATGGCCTCTATGACCAGCACCCCGGGCATTATGGGATAGTCGGGGAAATGCCCCTGAAAGAACGGCTCGTTGATGGTGACGTTCTTAATGCCCACTGCCTTTGCATTGGGCTGTATCTCGGTAATCCTGTCCACCAGGAGAAAGGGGAATCTGTGGGGCAGGATGTTTTGTATTTCACGGCTGTTCATCATGTAACTGTCCCTCCTTATGCTAAATCCGCAAGCGGAATTTCAGACGCGGTTGAGCTTTCTCTCCAGGTCCCGCAGGCGCCTCACGTACTCCGGCAGCTTTGCGTATATGCCCTGCGCGCGCAGCCAGGTCCTGTGCGGGATCGCCGGGGTCCCGGAATACACCTCCCCCGCCGGGATATCGCCGGTGACGCCCGACTGTGCGCCTGCCATGGCCCTGCCGCCTATCTTCACGTGATCCCTGACCCCCACCTGGCCTCCGAGCACCACCCCGTCGCCGATCTCCACGCTGCCGCTGATGCCGGTCTGGGCTACTATTATACAATGTTTGCCTATTGTTACATTATGGGCGACCTGGACGAGATTGTCGATCTTTGTGCCGCATCCCACAACCGTATTGCCGGTCGTGGCCCTGTCGATTACAACATTCGCCCCAATCTCAACGTCATCCTCGATTATCACGCCCCCGACCTGGGGGATTTTATGATGCACCCCCTTTTCAGATACATACCCGAAGCCGTCGGCTCCGATAACCGCGCCTGCATGGACCGTCACCCTGCTGCCGATCCTCACATTCTCCCTGATGGTTGCATTGGCGTGAACGACCGAGTCATCGCCTATAGAGACATCTTCGCCGATATAAACCCCCGGGAATATGACGACCCGCGCCCCGAGCGTGACGTTGTTGCCTATACAGGCAAGCGGATGTATGGAGACATCCTCGCCCATGCCGACGTTGGCGCCGACAACGGCCCGTTCACTGACGCCCGCCGGCCTGAAGGGTTTCCCGTAAAAGACCTCCAGCGCCTTTGCAAAGGCAAGCTGCGGGTTGTCCACAACGAGCATGCTTG
Organism: Thermodesulfovibrio sp.; assembly: GCA_026982355.1. Lineage (GTDB taxonomy): Bacteria > Nitrospirota > Thermodesulfovibrionia > UBA6902 > UBA6902 > JAADFS01. The sequence goes on along the minus strand of JALSHG010000012.1, from coordinate 31,839 downwards.
CCTTCAGCCCCTCAGGCTCTTCCCTTACAATCACGGCCGAGGCGTGTGAATTCAGGACGTCCTCAAGGTATTTCCTGTCCGACAGGAGCGTGATATCCCCTTCGCCGGCCTCCTTTATCCCCGATACCCCCGTTATTTCAACATCCGGATCACCGGATACCCTGCCGCCTGTAATATCTGCCAGTTCCCTGAGTTTCATGGTGTTGGGCCGTCACCGACTGTTGAGACTACTTGCTTTTTTTACCTTTCGCGGCTTTTTCCGAAGATCTTTTGTTGAATTCGCTGATTAACTTGTCGGTCAGGTCCAGCTTCTTCGATATATAGAGTATGCCGCCCTCGTTTTTTTCAAAGACCACGGTGTAGCCTTCCCCGGCGGCTATCTCGGCCAGGATGACCCGCATCTCCCCGAATATCTTCTGCACAAAGTCGTTTTCTTTCTTACGGTATTCATCCTCGGAATCCCGCCGCAGCCTCTGAAAGTCCCTGATGAGCCTTTCACGCTCCTCCTTCTTTTTCTTTATGGCCTCCGGATTGAGGATGGAAGCCTGTTTGGCGATCTCCTCCTCGAGCTTTTTGATCTCTTCGTTCTTTTTGATCAGACGTTCCTTGTTGGCCCTGAGCATGTCTTTCAGCACCTTTACGGCCTTCCTGCCCTCATCGGACTGGTTCAACGCCCTGTTCAAATCCACGTAACCGATCTTCAGGTCCGATGCCTGTGCGCTCAGGGCAAGCGCAAATACCGACAGAATTGTCACGAAAACCGTTTTTCTCATAAAGCCTCCCCTCTTGTATTAAAAGACTCCTCCCATTGTGAATTCAAGCCTGTTGTTGCTCTCCCCCTCTCTCGGGTCCAGGTTGTACCCCCATTCCAGTCTTATGGGTCCGAACGGTGACATCCACCTGAAACCGAATCCGGCGGTGCTTCTCATATCGCGCAGGGATATATTGTCGCTCTTGTCGAAAGAGGCGCCGTAGTCAAAGAACAGGACGCCTTTAAGCCTGATGTCCTTTGCAATGGGTATGATATATTCGTTATTGAAGATAAGCTCCTTGTTGCCGCCGATCTTTTCATCCTGTTCGTTTCTCGGCCCCCCCTCTCCGAAACCAAGGCCCCTTACCGTGTTGATCCCCCCCACGTAGAAGCGTTCATACAGGGGGAGGTCCCTGCCTGCAAAGCCCGTGGCATAACCGAATCTGCCGCGTATGCTGAATGTGGTATTGCGTATCACGGGGAAGTACCATATTGAATCAAACAGGCCCTTTACAAAATAATTGTCCCCGCCCAGGCCTGCTACAGTGGTATAGAGCGCATTTCTTGAGCCGGTTGTCGGGTCCAGGAAGCTGTCGCGGGTGTCCTTCCATATTGCAGGGCTTATGCTGCTCGTCACCCTTTCCCCCTCCTGTTCCCTGATGCGTGATGAGGCGTTTTCCGAGATATCCGTGATATCCACCTTTTCGAGCCTGTATACGACCCTGCCGCCGATGTACTCGGTCAGCTCCTTGCCGAGGCCGATGGAGCCGCCCGTCGAGTTTTTATCATAATCCAGGTACTTGAAGGACTCGTTATAGAGGCTGAATGAAGCTGAGAGTGGCTTGTCCATGAACCACGGGTCATGAAGCGCGATGTTATAGTTCTTTCTCCGCGAGCTCAGCTCGGTCTTGAGCCTCAGGCGCAGGCCCTTTCCGAAGAGGTTCGCCTGTGTCACCTCCCCCATGAACATGAATTTATCGATGGTGCTGTATCCGCCGCCTATGCTCAGCATGCCGGTTGTCTTTTCCTTTACCTTGACATCTATGTCCATCAGATGCTCGTCAATCCGGGGGGTGGGGATGATGTCGACGCTCTCAAAGTAGTTGAGGTTGTTGATTCTCTGAAAGCTCCTCTTGAGGAGTTTCTTGTTGAATATATCCCCCTCGTCAAGTCTCATTTCCCTCCTGATGACCTTGTCGCGGGTCTTTGTATTGCCTGAAATGTTTATCCTGCCGATCCGGAATATCCCGTCCTCGCTTACGGACAGGGTGATATTCACGGTTTTCTCCTCTGAATTGACGGTGATCAGTGGATTGATATTCGCCCTGGCATAGCCCTTCTCCATGTAGAGGTCCATGATCCTGTCAATATCCTTCCTCAGGGCGCTCCTGTCGAATATCCGGCCCGGTGCGGTTTTGACCTGATCAAGGAGCCCGGATTCGGTAAATACCGTATTGCCCTTTATTTTCAGCTCACCGACCCTGTACTGGTCACCTTCGGATATCGATATTGTCAGCGAGAGTTCCTTCCTGTCCTTGCTCAGTGTGATTTCCGGTTCAGAGACCGCGGCATAAATATAACCGTTGTTGTGGTAGAGATCCCTGATCCTTTGCAGGTCCCGGGTGATCTCTTCCTTCCTGTAAATCCCCGATCCGGTTATAAACGAGAATATCCACCATTCCCCGGTCTTCATGACCTTCCTGATCTTTCTCTCCGGGATCGCATGGTTGCCCTCGATATTAATCTTGCTTATTGTTACCTTCGGTCCTTCCCGTATCCGGAAAGTCAGGGCAACCGCATCCTCGGATATCTCCCGGATCACCGGAACCACCCTCACAAGCCAGTATCCTTCGGACTGGTAGTAGGAGACTATCTTCCTTACATTATCGGTTATAAGGGAGAGGTTTGCAATCGCGCCTGATGTGATGGTAATCCGTTCCTTCAGTTTTTCCGTTTCAATTTCCCTGTTCCCCTGGAAGTCCAGGCTGACGATCGTCGGCTTTTCCACCAGGTCGAAAATCAGTTTGACACCACCTTCAAACGGTTCGATCTCAACCCTTACATCATCAAAATACCCGATTGCGTACAACCGTTTTATATCCTCCCTGACGGTGTTCCTTGAAAAGGGTGTGCCGGGTTTGCTTTCAATCCTGGAATAGACCGTGTCTTTGCTGATCTTCCTGTTTCCCCTGATCTCAACGAGTTTGACAAGCGGTGATGTGCCGTCAGCGGAAACAGTCCCGGCACTCAGCGGAAGGATAGACAGTGACAGGAGCACCGCCGTGAGGATAAAGACGGTGCCGCACCGGCGTTTGTTTCCACGACTTATCAATATATTCCCCAGGGTCCTCTTTAATTTACGGTCAGATATCCCTTGCTTCACTTACAATGGCATCACGATACCGCCAAGGGGCGGAGTCTCCTGCTCATTCAGGCAGTTCTCTCAAGGGATATATCAAGAAAAATCAAGTGGTAGTATAGCACTTAACGGCGTTTAAAATCCAATCGCTGTATCAGCCTTACAGTGGCATTTTTATGCCACTGTAAGGTTAAGATGAAATTTAAACGTTGGGACAGTAGTGAGGCGCAGGGGTTGTTTCACGCTGTCCCGAGATCCTGATGACGTCCCCTCCGAAGTCTCACCCGGATGCGCGGATAGGGATTGTTTGCCTTGCTGTACCTGACTGCCGCCGCTCGAAGGTGCTTGAGAGGTACTACCGCCTTGCTCATCCTTTGTTGGCTTCCCTCGGCCTTCGTCATGCTCCTCTTCGGCGGGCCGTGCTGTGTATTCGCGGAGGCACCTGTCTATCTCGGCGTCAGCGGCTAGTCGGGCGGGGATATGGAAGAGCCAGACATCCTCAGCGAATGCCTTGGCAAGGTCGTTGTCGTCGTCCGGATACCGCGGCTCGTTTGCCACGTATTGCCGCATGTCTCCCTTCCGGCATAAGAACGGGCAAGATGTGAAGACCCTCTCTGAAACATTGTCCTGCTCCGCCACGGTTTCCGGGCATGCGGTGTACCATCCCGTTACTTTGTCTCGAAGTCGTTCCTCCGACACAAGGCGTTCGCCGGGGGCTTCAGCGATCAATACCCCCCTTCTCAAGCTCCCTGATCTTTCTTATCCTCTCCAGGACGGGCGGGTGGGAATAATGAAACAATGCATAAAGCGGATGCGGATGCAGGTTGGAGAGATTGTCCTTTGAGAGTTTTACAAGCGCGCTTATCATGCCTGCGGCGTTTCCTGTCAGTTCGTATGAAAACCTGTCGGCCTCATTTTCATGCCTTCTCGAGAAATAATGAAACACCGGCGTCAGGGGAAAGGAGACGACAGAGCCGATAAAACCCACGATCACGACCTTTGCAAAGAAAGAGCCGTTTTCCATATGGAAAAGCCCGGTGAGAAAATCGCCCTGCAGCAGGAGGTAGGCTGCATAGATCGCAAGCAATGCAACAACCTCGGTAACGGCAATGTGTTTCAGGAGGTGCCTCTTCTTCCAGTGCCCGGCCTCATGGGCAAGTACCGCGAGTATCTCGTCCCGGTTCATCTTTTCAATGAGTGTATCGTACAGGATGATTCTCTTCACCCGTCCGATGCCCGTAAAGCAGGCATTCGTGTGCCTGGTCCTTTTTGATGCATCCATCATGAATATCCTGCTTACCTTTATCCCGGCCTTCTGCATGAGGCTGCGTATACCGTCTTCAAGCTCTTCATCCTCAATGGGGGTGAACCTGTGAAACAGCGGCTCAATAACATACGGCGAAACGTACATTATAAAAATCCCGAAGACAAGGAAAAAACACCACACCCACAACCACCACATATCCGGGCTCTTCAGGACAAGGAACAGCGCCGCTGCCGTAAGCAGCCCCATCAGTATCGTGGAGATAACAAGGGATTTCACTGTATCGGCTATCCACAGCCTGAATGTCATGGTGTTGAATCCGTACCTGTTTTCAATCCTGAATGTGCTGTACAGGCTGAACGGCATGGATACGACGGTATCGGCATAACTCAGCAGGAGGAAAAAGACCAGCCCCGAAAGGATGAACGGCAGATTCAAAGACATGACCCATGAGTTGTAAACATCAAGCAGCACGAAAATGAAAACGAGGAAAACAATGTTGTTAAAGACGGAAGCAATGAAATCGAACTTCGTATGCTCGATATTGTAATCACGCGTCCTGCGCAACAGGTCCCGGTCTATCCACCCTTCAAATTCCGGAGGAATCACGGACCCGTATCTTTTCAGGTGGGAGAGGTTCAGGAAGTCGAGCCAGTAGCCGAAGGCTATGATCAGGAAGTATGCGGCAAGGAGCGCGGTCAAGCATCCATCAGTCATCGGTTCTCAAAGCGGTTCCCAGGTCTTTTTCAAGGGCCTTATACACCCGTGGCATACTCCTTGGAAGCCTTTAATGCCTTCATATCACAGTTCTAGACCGCTCATACTCGCCGCTTTCAGGAAATCCTTACCGTCCTGATATACGAAACAGTGAACGCTGCGATAAACAGCAAATCACCGGCGAGAAGAAGATCGTAGCGGTACGGCTCCGGCATCCGCTGGTGCAGTGTGGCGCCCAGGTCATGCATGAAAGAGTACAGTATAATTACCGTGCCGGCCAGCGCAAGGACGTGCGATGCCGCAGACGGCCTGAAGTCGCGTCCCTTCCCGAAAGAACGCAGCATGAGTATGCTGAAGACGATCATCAGAAGCGCAACCGACACAGGCGCTATAACGGGCCCTATCCACGGCAGCGGTATCAGGAACAGGATATCCCATTCGAAGATTGAGGAAGGCCAGTCGATCAGCACCTTGAGCCACACATAATAGAAAATATCCCACACCCCGAAGGACAGCATGAAATATGCAAATCTCTCCCACCGTATGCGTCCGGCAAGGTATGCAACGGACAGGAGCATGAATATGGTCGCCGCCTCGCGCATGATCTCGACAAGGATTTTATAGTCAACGAGAGCCTTTAAGGGAAACCCGAATCCCTCCGGATAGAAGATCGCCCTGAGGTAAACGACGATAGCGGATTCGACGAAGGCCATCGCGACACCGAATATTATCACCCAGATTATCCTGGCGCGGAAGCTGCCGTTACTCATTCCGTCTTCGCCTCATAACCATTGCCACCCGCACGGAGGACATCCCTTTTTCCGTTACGTCCGGCAATAAAGACATATTTCCGATATCCCATCGCTTTATAAAGGTTTTCCGGCAGAATCCCCTGCACGTTTATGCAACATTAAGGTTTATGCAATCGTAATGCAAACAGTGATTCAGGGTTTACGCTCACGCCGCTGAGCCTGACACTCATATGGAGATGGGGGCCCGTCACCCTTCCCGAACTGCCTATGAATCCTATGATCTGTCCGGCTGAAACCTCCTCCCCCTCTTTCACATTAAACCGTGACAGGTGCATATACACGGAATAGAGCCCCGTGCCGTGGTCAATGATCAATGTGTTGCCCCCGAAAAAAAGCTCATCCTCCAGCACAACCCTCCCGGAGTTTATCGCCCTGACCGGTGTACCGGTCTTTCCCCTGAAGTCCATGCCCCTGTGGACGCTCGTCTTCTTTTCATTCATAATGCGCTTTACCCCGAACACCTCCGTCACCTCCGTATCCGTTGGAGGCACAAACCGTCCGGCCCACACCCTTGCAGTGGTTTCAGGCCATATTTTCTTGAGGCGGGCGGCCTCCCTTGCCGCGCGTTTCAGGTTTTCAGGGCTTAACGTGACCTTCTCCTCCGGCAGGGTCAGTTTTATTGTCCTGAACCTGTGGGGCATTACAGTGACAGGAGCCTTTATTTCTCCATCTCCCCTTTTGACGGTGACATCATATCTTCCGGGGGGCGTATCAATGCCCACGGGCACGAGGGCAACGAGGCGGTTGTCCGGGGCCGCGTAAAGTGGTATCTTCTTTCCGCGGAACACGGCCTCCGCGCGGGGAGCCGGGGCCGCCTCCACCGTCAGGAGAAAAGCATCGCCGGGCTTTACCTCCCGCGGGGTCGCCACCGCCTCAAGGGCATAAGAATCAATGCACGTCAGGAGAATAAAGGAAACGGCCGAGAGAAGCTTATAAACACTCTTTCTTGTCATCAAGGTGCTTTTATTATAACAAAAAGTTAAGAGTTCAGCCCCTCCCCCTGCCCCCCTCCCGCCAGGGGGGGAGGGACTTGATAATGCATTCTTCTTAACCTTGATGTTGCATAAGCCGGCATGAGAGTCCGCCGTAAAACATCCGGACTCTCATGTCCGCGGGCGGTATTTTTATGCCGCTGTAAGGATTATTGAAAAATTCACGGGCGTCCGGTATCGGACAGACAGTGATTGGGAATTCACCAGGGGAAGGCGGGATTTGTATCCGGCGTTTTAATGCAACGGATGAAATTCGCCGCGGGGCGTGCATTGATTTTTAATTGCATTTGTCTTACCTTAGTATAGACCCGCGTTCATCCCGTCCCCCGGCGGGAGGGGGACGGGGAACTCGCAAGTTGAAAGTGATGAAAGGCCGGTTTTAATAATGCTCGATATAAGGTTTGTCCGGGAAAACCCGGACAGGGTGGCGGACGCCCTGAAAAAGAGAGGAGAAGACACCGGGATACTCGACAGGTTCCTCGGGATCGAGAAAAGGCGGAGGGATGTGCTCAGGGTCGTTGAAGACCTGAGACAGACGAGAAACGAGTTGTCCCGGCAGATCGGATACCTGAAAAAACAGGGTAAAGACGCATCCGGCCTGCTCGCCGACGCCAAGGCCGTATCCGACCGGATCACCGACAGGCAGGAGGAGCTGAGAAGACTCGAAGATGCGGCCATGCAGGAACTGCTCCTGATTCCCAATGTTCCCGATGAAACGGTCCCGGAGGGGGAAGACGAGACAAAAAACCGGGAGATAAGAAGGTGGGGCGGACCGCCTGAATTTGCATTTGAACCCAGAAACCACTGGGATATCGGGGAGGAACTCGGAATCCTGGATTTCGAGAGGGCGGGCAAGATCGCGGGCGCAAGGTTTGTGATCACAAAAGGCCCCGGCGCCGCCCTTGAGAGGGCGCTGATGAACTTTATGCTCGACCTGCATACACGCGAGCATGCATATACCGAGGTATTCCCCCCGATCCTTGTAAACAGGGAGTCCATGACCGGCACGGGACAGCTCCCGAAGTTTGAAGACGACCTTTTCAGGCTCACGGAGGACTCGAAGGGCTTCCTGTTAATCCCGACGGCGGAGGTGCCGCTTACGAATATCCACAGGGAAGAGATATTAAGCGAAGACGACCTGCCCGTCTATTACACTGCATATACGCCGTGCTTCAGGCGCGAGGCCGGCTCCTACGGCAAGGACACGCGGGGGCTCATAAGACAGCACCAGTTCAACAAGGTGGAGCTTGTCAAGTTTGTAAGGCCCGAGGACTCGCGCAATGAGCTCGAGTCCCTGACGCTCAATGCAGAGGAGGTGTTAAAGAGGCTCGGCCTGCATTACCGTGTCGTGTGCCTGTGCACGGGCGACCTCGGGTTTTCCGCTGCAAAGACCTATGACCTCGAGGTCTGGTTCCCGGCCCAGCGGAAATTCAGGGAAATCTCATCATGCTCCAATTTCCTCGATTTTCAGGCGCGCAGGGCAGGCATCAGGTTCAGGAGAAAGGGAGGAAAGGGAGCCGAATTCGTCCATACCCTGAACGGCTCGGGCCTTGCAATGGGCCGGACACTTGCCGCAATACTTGAGAATTTCCAACAGGAAGACGGCTCTGTTATAATACCGGAGGTGCTGAGGGATTATATGGGAACCGGGGAAATAGCCACAAAGCGGGAAAGCCGATCCCGGAACTGAACACTCAGAAATTTGAACCTTGAACCGAAATCATGGAGGAGTGGCCGAGTGGACGAAGGCGACGGTCTTGAAAACCGTAGAGCGAAAGCTCCGTGGGTTCGAATCCTACCTCCTCCGCCATATTGCCCCGTATAATATAATAAATGTTGCATAAGCGGGCGGTGTTTTTTTATGCCGCTGTAAGGCAGTCTTTTATCTTCACGCGGCATGGACAGGAGGGAAGGCCTGCCGCATTAAGGTATTTTTATAATAAAATTAAAATATCTTTTAACATTTGATGCTTCATTCTTGGTATACTAACTAACCGATATTACAAATAAAAAAAGAAAGGAGGTGAACAGTATCTTGAAAAAGGCGATAGTCGGACTTGTATCCTTCCTGTTTGTCATAGCCCTCTTTGCTGTGTCAAACGCTGATGCCGGTAATGCCAAGTATGTAGGGGCAAAAAAGTGTAAGGCATGTCACATCAAGCAGTACAAGTCATGGAAAAAGACAAAGATGGCAAACAGCTTTGAAAACCTGAAGCCGGGAGTGAAAGCTGATCTGAAGAAAAAGGTCAATCTGGATCCTGACAAGGACTATACCACTGACGCCAGCTGCCTGAAGTGCCATACAACCGGTTACGGCAAACCAGGTGGATTTGTGAGCGTGGAGAAGACACCGAAACTGATCAATGTCCAGTGCGAGGCGTGCCACGGACCCGGAAGCCTGTATAAGAAAATCATGAAGAAAAAGAAAAAGACGTTCACGCGCGCTGAGGTCAAGGCTGCAGGACTTATAATTCCATCTGAAGATGAGGCGGGATGTCTGGTTTGTCACAGCGGCGACAGCCCCTTCAATGAAAAGGTTGACCCCAAATACAAGTTTAATTTCAAGGAAAGGCTTAAGAATACCCATGAGCATTTCCCTCTGAAATACAAACACTAAAAAAGAAAGCCGGCTTTCTCGTGTTTAATATTCCAAGAAAGCCGGCCTTCTTTTTATCTTTTCAACAGCATTGAGCCGTCTCCAAGCCACTCCGGCAATCAGGCTCTCCCGCCTGTTCATGCAACCTCAAGGATAAAAATCATTTCCCCGTGAGCCTTCGGGGGTCAAGGATGCGGGCGGCGTCTTTTTCGTTCAAAACGCCTTTTTCCACCGCCACCTGCCTGACGGTTTTCCCTGTCCGGTATGCATCCCCGGCCACACCGGCGGCTGACGCATAACCGACAAGTGGGTTCAACGCCGTGGCCATGGCAAGGGTCGCCTCCGCGTATTCCCCGCACCGCTTCGTATTCGCGGTGATGCCGGTCACGCATTTTTCCGTAAACGCGTTGACCCCGTTTGAGAGGATTTCAACCGAAAAGAGCAGGTTATGCGCTATCAGTGGCATCATCACATTGAGCTCCAGTTGCGAAGCCTGCACCGCGCAGGCAATCGCCGTATCATTCCCCATGACCTGAAAACATACCATGTTGAGCATCTCCGCCATGACCGGGTTGACTTTCCCGGGCATAATGGATGAGCCCGGCTGCACGGCAGGCAGCCTTATCTCGGCAAAGCCCGTGCGCGGCCCGGAACTCAACAGGCGGATATCATTGGCTATCTTTGTCAGGGTTATGGATATCCCCCTCAGCGACGCGCTTAATTCAAGGGCCGGATATACATTCTGAATGCCCTCAAAGAGGTTTTTGCAACTCCTGAACCCGACGCCGGTGATCTCCCTGATCTCCCGGATAACACGGCCCCTGAAACGGGGATGTGCATTTATCCCTGTGCCCAGTGCGTTGCCCCCCACGGGCAGATACAGCAGGGACTCCAGGGTCCTGTCCAGCCGCGCCATGTCATTTTTCACCGCTTCCGCAAAACCGCTGAATTCCTGCCCGAGCCTTACAGGCACGGCATCCTGCAGATGCGTCCTGCCGGCCTTTACAATCCCGTCGAACTCCTCTGCCTTGGCTGACAGGGCGCCGTGCAGCCCCTGCAGTGCCGGCATTAAATCCTCGGTTACAGCCTCGCGGCACGAGATGTACATTGATGTGGGAATCGTATCATTTGTCGACTGCGCCATGTTTACATGGTCATTCGGGTGAATGAACGAGTAATCCCCCTTTTTGCGGCCGAGAATCTCAAGTGCCCTGTTGGCTATAACCTCATTGGCGTTCATGTTCTGGGACGTCCCTGCCCCGGCCTGGTAAACATCAACGACGAAATGCCCGTCAAGCCTGCCGCTGATCACCTCCATCGCCGCCTTTTCAACGGCCTTCCATATCTTTCGCCCTATCAACCCCAGGGAGCCGTTCGCCCTGGCGGCCGCGAGCTTGACTATCCCCTGCGCCTTTATGAACCGGCGCGGAAGCCTGAGGCCGCTGATCGGGAAATTAAGCGCCGCCCTTTTCGTCTGGGCGCCGTAATAGGCGCTGTCGGTAAGACGCACCTTGCCGAGAGTATCTTTTTCAATCCTCAATTTTTTCTCCTCCACATGTCGAAATCAGGTGATAGTTTAGCACAAGTCCGGAGGAATTAAAAAATGTCATGGATGGCCGGGAATGTCCGCGGACGCCGGCTTTGACACACTCCCGGAGTTTAATTATAATGTCTTAATATGATTTCCTTCTACGAGATAATCACCCGCATACTCCTCGGCGCAATCATAGGCGGCATTATAGGCTTTGAAAGGGAAGTCCACGGCAGGGCGGCGGGATTCAGGACACAGTTGATCGTCTGCCTGGCGGCGGTGCTTATCATGATTGTCTCTGAAAACTATTACCACTATATTCCGAACACCGATCCCAACCTCAGGATAGACCCTGCAAGGATATCGGCAGGCGCCCTGATAGGCATAGGCTTCCTGGGCGCCGGTGTAATCATAAAAAGCGGTTATGCGATCAGGGGGCTGACCACCGCGGCATCCATATGGATCGTCTCGGCCATAGGGCTTGCAATCGGCGGCGGGCTTTATCTTGCGGCAATGGTAACGGGTGCGACGACAGTCATCGCACTGTGGGTGTTGAGGATTCTGGAGAAAAAGATCAGGATCCTGCGTTTCAGAAACATATCCATATCCGTGCCGCTCACTGAAAAGACAGCGCATGCCGAGGAGGCGGTCACATCCATGCTGTCCGCCGGGGGATTTCATATCCATTCCGTTGACTATGAGAAAAACAGTTCCAGAAGCGAAATCACCTATCATTTCAGTGTATCCACAAGAGACAAGGGGGTTGTCGGGAAGCTGTTCGAGGACCTGTGCTCCCTGGAATTTGTCAGTTCCGTAAAAATAAGCAGTTGACAATATAACCAGATGTCGCATAAACAGGCGGTACTTTCCGCCACCGTAAGGAGAATTCATTATTACTATAACGCTGCACAAGCAGGCGGGAGAGACCGCATACCATGAATAAAAAAACGTTGCTGAAAAGTCCCGCGTTCAGCAGGGTCGTCCCGTTTGCAGCTTACATGCTCTTCCTGCTCGCCTATGACCTTGTGGAGCCGCTGATCCCCGAGGGTGCGCTGCGCGATAATTTCACGGCCGTTGTTTATCCGGTCAAGATACTGGCTGTGACCGCGCTGCTTGTCATTTACAGGAAGTCTTACGACGAACTCCGTCCGGATCGACTGAAGGCGGCCCACATCTTGCCCGCCCTGTCAATCGGCGCGATCGTTTTTGTCCTGTGGATAAACATGGACTGGGACTTTGCGACCTTAGGGACGCCGGATGTATATGATCCGCGGATACTGCCCGGAAAGGCCTGGTATTATGCGTTTATCGCGGTAAGGCTGGCAGGCGCCGCGTTGGTCGTTCCGGTGTTTGAGGAGATATTCTGGCGCTCCTTTGTGCTGAGGTATATCATCAGCCAGAACTTCACGGCGGTAAGGATCGGGACATTCACGTGGACGTCTTTTGTAATATCCTCACTCCTGTTCGGCAGCGAGCACAATCTCTGGCTTGCGGGGATTACGGCCGGTGTTTTCTACAATCTCCTCCTCTATATGACCAGGAGCATCCCCGCATGTGTCATCGCCCATGGTGTGACAAATCTTCTCCTTGGAGTTTATGTGATCATGACGGAAAGCTGGCAGTTCTGGTAACCGCACGTAGACATTACATGAACCTTACAGTGGCATAAAAACATCGCCCGCGGGCTGTGGAGTCCGGCGGAAAAGCTTTATCTGCGATACCTTCAGGACATATCCCGCACGGCATATTGCCGTCTTTGGGAATTTCACTCTCCGTTACGTCCTGCAACAGGGACATATTTCCAGTACCCTATCGCTTTATAAAGGTTTTACGGCGGACTCCACAGCCGGCTTATGCAACATTAAGGTGAACATGCCGTTTCAGGAATGTATCGGGGCTTCTTCCTGTCCCGCTTCTCCCTGCGCGGGCCCGGGCGGCTCGGAGACATCCACCTCCTTGAATTCCCTGAGCGTGGGCAGCTCGGAGAGATCTTTAAGACCGAAATAGCGGAGAAACTCCTTTGTTGTGCCGTACATCAGGGGCCTTCCGGGGACATCTTTTCTTCCCAGTATTTTAATCAGCCTCCTCTCAAGGAGCGTCCTGACAACTCCGTCCGAGTTAACCCCCCTGACAGCCTCGATTTCAGCCTTGATGACAGGCTGTTTGTATGCGATTATGGCGAGTGTCTCAAGGGAGGACTGCGACAGTCTCTTAGGCACGGATACGGAAAGGAGCTTCTTCACCCATGGAGCGCAGGCAGGGTTTGTAACCATCTGAAAGCCACCGGCCACTTCAAGGATGAGGAGGCCGCTGTTCTTCAGTGAATATTCTCTGACAAGCTCTCTCAGGAGCCGCTCGGTATTGTACTTGTCTATCTCGACCGTTTTCCTCAGTGTGTCGAGTGTTACGGGCCCGGCGGATATGAAAAGGATGGCCTCAAGAATGGATTTGGCTTCTTTATCTTCCATTTGTAAAGAGCTCAGGAAGCCTTTCGTTGATACCTTCCCAGTGGACTCTCTTTGAGCACTTCCGAATTCTTGCCGTTGTTCAGCAGCTCAAACATCCGCAGCAGGGATTCCTGCTGAAAGCTGCTGATATCACTGACACTGATCTCGTACGGAAACCGGTTGTCGATAAAATTGGACACAGGGGTATAGTTGGGCAGTCTTGAGAGAATGAGAAAGCCCTTGAATATCCTCTTGTTGGTCTTGAAGGAGAAGAAAAGGCTTTCAAGCCTTTTCTCGAGAAAAACGTCGTTTTTTTTCTGCATATACTTATCAAGCCCCTTCAGGATTCCCCTGTATTTTTTGTCGATCATGCTGTCGGACCTGACCTCCAGAAGTGAATGGCTGAAAGGCACCCTCGGTGTCTCCAGGTTATGGATGACCGTGTCTGCACACAAATGCATCAGATATCCGTAGGCGAAAGCCCTCTGCCGCGCCGTCCTTGAAGATGCGAGCAGTTTCCAGGCTATATCCCAGTTGTGGGAATTTTTCTCCACACCCTGGAATCTCCTGCCGAGTATTATGTCTGCGCTCAGATTGCCGTACAGGAAGTCATTTCTGTACCTTTTCAGGATACCGTATATCCCAGCAGGAACAAGGGCGGCGCCGATATCCAGCACCTGGTACCCCAGATAAACATGCGTAAGGGGCCCCCATGCGTCGGCAACAGAGGGGATAAGAACCATTGTCAGTATACACGTCAGAATAAACATCACTGTCTATTAGTCTATGATATTCCGGCCAATAAAATCTACCTCGAATTGCCCCATTGCCTCATCAAAAATCTGCCCGGAAGGGGCATAACGTTGCCTCATTTATTTAAAAGTCTACATCTGCTCCTTTCGTATAGATTTTTATTTGAGGCACGGGTTCAGTTCGGCCGGAATATCCGTTGCAATTATATGTTACAATCATAAAAAAACAAACAGTCCGGACACGGAGCCCGAGCATGGGGATTTCAGACGTATATCTTGCCAGAACAGACGATGCGTACCGGGGCGCATGCGAGGCGCTTGACGCCCTCGGCTTCAGTGTCAGGGGCAGGCGTGTATACATCAAGCCGAACCTTACGGGCGGCAGGCCCTCAAGTGACGGCCTTACCACGGACACGGGCATTGTAAGGGCGGTGCTGGAGCGGCTTCACGACTGCCCGCGCATAACGATAGGGGAATCGTGCAGCGATACCCTGAAGGCGTTTGACGTGCTTGGGTACAGGGAACTGGCAGAGGAGTTCCCCAATGTAATCCTTGAGGACATCCGGCAGGCGGAAGTGGTATGGAAACCCATACCGAAGCCGTACCATACGAGGGAGATGCCGTTCAGCGCCGGCGTATTCAGCCACGATTACATAATCAACATTGCAAAGATGAAGGCCCATTCGCTGGCCGGAGTCACGCTCTGCCTGAAAAACATCTTCGGCTTCATTCCCGCGCGCAGGCAGAAGCTCATGTACCACCCGTTCATACGCAGGGCAATCCTGGACATGAACCAGGTGGTGAAGAGTAATTTCTGCATAGTGGACGGTGTATGGGGCAATGAATTCGACGAGGTGCAGAGCTTCCCGAAACACACGGGCGCTGTCATAGCAGGAGAGGATATACTGGCTGTCGACATGATTGCGGCGGAGATAATGGGTGTAAACCTCAACAGCATCGACACCTACAGCATGGCCTTTGAACTGTGGGGCGACCCTGAGATCAATCTTTCCGGCGCCTCCCTTGATGAAGTCAGGACGAGGTACAGGCAGGGCCGCCGTTTTACAACAAGGCTGCGCTATATAAAGGAGACCGCCGCCAGCCTTGTATACCGGGCGTTTAACCGGCATTGAAGGGTCGGGAAATTTTCATGAAGCAAAATCTCCCTGACGCCGATCCGATATATTCCGTCCATATCGTCTTCCCTCAACGGTATGCTTTCCCAAGCCCGCGGTCGGGATCAATAAGTTCTCTTATGCGCCTCCCGCAGAAGCGTGAAAACGCCTGCATATGTCATTTCGACCGCAGGGAGAAATCCTCTGATGTCAGTGAGTCGCGGGACCCGTTTCTCCGCCGCAGGTATTTTTATGCAACCGTAAGGTTAACCTTACAGTGGCATAAAAACATCGCCTGCGGGCTGTGGAGTCCGGCGGAAAAGCTTTATCCGCGATACCTTCAGGACATATTCCGCACGGCATATTGCCGTCTTTGGCAATTTCACTCTCCGTTATGTCCTGCAACAGAGACATATTTCCGATATCCCATCGCTTTATAAAGGTTTTACGCCGGACTCCACAGCCGGCTTATGCAACATTAAGGTTAAAACAAGAAAAGCCTGTATACCGAACTGTTACAAACCGCCCACCTACATCATTGTAACGGGTACAGGCGTGAAGGTCAGGATGAAGATGACAAAACAGGCCCAGCCCGTTACCTTTCTTTTCCTGTCAAGCCTTATGTAGGGATAAACAACCGGGGGATGCCTGTAGCCGAGAAAATACATGATGACGGCCCAGAACAACCAGCCCGGCCAGAAGACAACCCCGAGGACGACCAGAACAGGTATCGTGCATTTCGAGATCAGTTCGTGTTTCTCCCCGAACATGGCATAGATTATGTGGCCGCCGTCAAGCTGTCCTATGGGCAGTAAGTTCAGCGACGTTACGAGGAGGCCTATCCAGCCGGCAAATGCCACGGGATGCAGCAGCACGCCGTATTTCCGGGGATCGATGTCCAGAACCAGTTCGGAGAGCAAAGAGAACAGGATCGAGCTGCCGAAGGACATGCCTTCGTGCAACTCGGCGGCGGGTTTCACCTCTGACATGCCGAGGCCGGCAATGACTGCAACGACCGCTACGATAAACCCGCCTATGGGTCCGGATGCGCCGATGTCCATGAGCGAGCGCCTGTCCGGTATCGGCGGCCTCATCTTTATGACGGCGCCGAAGGTCCCGATTATTGAAGGGGCGGGGATGAAGTACGGAAGGGTCGCGTACACGTTGTGACTGCGCGACATGAAGTAATGGGACAGTTCATGTGTCATGAGAATAAGAAGCAGGGTCAGGGAAAACGGCACGCCGAGGTATATCTTCCAGGGCTCTTCCCACGGCACTACGCCGTTGAGAAAGGCGCCTGCAATCAGCGTTGTTATAACCGTTGAGATAAAAAGCACTACATGCAGGCGGGTCAGTTTATGCGGCATTTTGCGTTTTCTTGTATCTGGCTGCCAGAAAATGAATGATAAAGTAACTTGCCAGGCCGAAGACTATGGACACGGTCATGGAGCCGATAAAAAAGGGCTTGAGCAGGTATCCCAGTTCACTTATCATGTGCGTCACCGACAGGTTGTTCCAGTTTATTTCAGGGATGATCTGTTTTATCCCGACCATCCTGGCGCCCAGCCACAGGCAGAAGGTATATACCGGCACCAGTGTCCAGGGATTGCCTATCCATACCCCCACGATTGTAACGAGCTTGTTCAGGCCGAGCAGCCATGCCGTTACAAACGCGCCTATGGTATGCAGGCCCAGCAGGGGCGAAAATCCCCAGAATACGCCGATTGCAAATGCCAGGGCTATACGGTGCGGCGTGTCCTGGACCTGGAATATGCTCCTGAATTTATCCCTGAAATAAGCCATGCTGAAAAATCCCCGGCACGTGCTTACCGGAAATGTTCATACCCTTCTGGTTTAAATGCGGCTTTTCCGCCTTTTTCATCAATAATGAAACGCCCCTTCCCCGTTATCCCGCCTATCCTGAAGGCTCCGGTCCTGATATCCGGCGGGGCAGTGAATAACAGGGCGTAATCCTCCCCCCCTTTCAGCGCAAGTTCGACCGGGTCGATGTTCAAACTCTCTGCGATGCCGGCAAGCTCCGCTGATACGGGGATTCTGTCCCTGTGTATTACGGCGCCGACCCTGCTTTCATCGCATATATGGCTCAGGTCCGCAAGCAGGCCGTCGCTTACATCAATCATTGATGTTATCGCGGACAGATTTTCCGCAGGCCGCGGCGCGGGCATCAGGTGCCTCTTCATCAGTTTGATGCGCGGGGCGGGAGATGAAAAACTGCGGATCCTCCTGCGCCGCTTTTTCAAAAGGTGCAGGCCCATGGCGGAGTCTCCCAGTGTATCGGTGACAAAAATCCCGTCACCCTCTTTTGCTCCTGAACGTTTTATGACCTTTTTTGCCTCGCCGGTCAGCGTCCCGCTCAGTACCAATCCCGATTCCGACGCACAGGTGTCACCGCCTGCAACCGTCACCCCGGATTCGTCGGCGATTTTCTTTATACCCGTGTAAAGCTCCTCGATATCCGCGGCCCTGAAAGACCGCGGTATCCCGAGGCTTGCGAAAAAATATCCCGGCCTTCCGCCCATTGCAAATATATCGCTTATATTGACGGCAAGAAATTTATATCCCAGTTGGTAAAATGTCGTGAAAGAGAGATCAAAATGCACCCCCTCGATCATCATGTCGGATGTAATGAGGATGTTCCTGTTACCCGTTCTTACCGCCGCCGCGTCATCGCCGATACCCGCAAGGAGCCCCGGCGGACCTCCGGAGCACATGTCTCTCAGCTTTTTTATAAGACCAAACTCGCCAATCCCTGAAAGCCGCATGGTTTTAATCTCAGAAGATTCAGGATGGGGGTTGCCGCGCGATTAACCGTTTGTCACAGCCGCACGAATCCGGCCTAACGGCGCTTTCTTCTTTTCGCCGCGTTCTTGAGCGCGTGTTTCAGTACTTCATCCATGGTCTCCACAGGTATGAATGTCATGTCTTTCTTGATATATTTGGGTATCTCCTCGAGGTCCTTTTCGTTCCTCTTGGGGATAATGACCTTGTGAATGCCCATCCTTTTCGCCGCGAGCGCCTTTTCCTTCAGTCCGCCGATGGGCAGCACGCTGCCCCGCAGGGTCACCTCGCCGGTCATGGCAATGCTCTTGTGAACCGCCCTGCCCGTAAACACGGATGCTATGGCGGTGGCCATTGTTATGCCGGCTGAAGGCCCGTCCTTGGGTATTGCGCCCGCAGGGACGTGTATGTGTATGTCGTTGTTTGAGAACATGGAATTGCTGATCCCGAGGCTCCTGGCCTTGGAGCGGATATAACTCAGGGCAGCGTGCGCGGACTCCTTCATCACATCCCCGAGCTGGCCGGTGAGTGTAAGTGTCCCCTTGCCCTTCATTATGGTCGCCTCAATGTAGATAATGTCACCGCCTGTTTCAGTCCATGCAAGCCCCGTGGCGACGCCGACCTCGTCTTTCTTTATTTCCTCTTCCGGGAGAAACTTCGGAACCCCCAGGTATTTGGACAGGTTCTTTGGCGAGATCACATATTTCCTGATCTTGCCCTCCGCTATCTTTCTTGCAACCTTGCGGCAGAGATTCGCTATCTGGCGCTCGAGGTTCCTCACCCCCGCCTCACGGGTGTAATGCGTAATCACCTGCATGAGCGCGCTGTCGTTTATCTTTATGTTTTTGTCCGTAATGCCGTGTTCTTTCAACTGCTTGGGGATCAGGTAGTTTTTGGCTATTCCTATCTTCTCCTCCGCCGTATAGCCGGTCAGGCTCAGTATCTCCATCCTGTCCCTCAGGGGCGAGGGGATGGGGTCGATCAGGTTTGCGGTTGTTATAAACATTACATTGCTCAAATCAAAGGGCACGCCGAGATAGTGGTCTGCAAAGGCGAAATTCTGCTCCGGGTCCAGGACCTCCAGCAACGCCGACGCCGGATCGCCCCTGAAATCCATGCCTATCTTGTCCACTTCGTCGAGCATGAACACGGGGTTGTTCTTCCCCGCTGTCTTGATGCCCTGTATAATCCTGCCGGGCATCGCGCCGACATACGTCCTTCTGTGCCCCCTGATTTCGGCTTCATCCCTCATTCCGCCGAGGGACATCCTGTAAAACTCCCGGCCCAGGGCCCTTGCAATGGATTTTCCCAGGGAGGTCTTCCCCACTCCCGGGGGGCCGACAAAGCACAGTATGGGGCCTTTCATTTTTTCCTTCAGTTTCCTCACACCGAGATATTCCAGTATCCGCTCCTTGATCTGCTCAAGGTCGTAATGGTCTTCATCAAGCACCTGTTTCGCCTTTTTCAGGTCCAGGTTGTCTTTTGTGCTTTCAGACCAGGGGAGTTCAACGAGCCAGTCGATATATGTCCTGATGGTGCCCGCCTCCGCGCTGTCGGGGTGCATTTTCTCGAGGCGGTTGATCTGTTTTATCGCCTCCTTTTCAACCTTCTCGGGCATCCCGGCATCTTTCACCTTTTTGCGCAGCTCGAGTATCTCCTCGGTCTTTTCGTCTATCTCGCCGAGTTCCTTCTGGATAGCCTTCAACTGCTCCCTCAGGAAGTACTCGCGCTGTGTCTTGTCTATTTCGCCCTTGACATCCGACTGGATTTTCTGCTGTACGAGGAGAAGCTCCACTTCCCTGCTGAGTATCTCGCTGATCTTCTTCAGCCTGAGCACGGGATCGGTCAGCTCCAGCAGTTCCTGCGCCTGCTCGGCCTTTAATCCGAGGTTCGACGCCACCAGGTCCGCCAGTCTCCCGGGCTCCTCGATGTTTTCTATCAGCACGATAATGTCGGGCAGGAAGGACTTGCCGAGGGCCAGCGACTTGTCCACGAGCTCTTTCACGTTGCGCATGAGCGCTTCCACCTCGAGGGTCAGTTCGGACTGCTGCTGGTCGACGATCTTTTCGATCTTTCCGACATAATAGGGCTCCGTCTGGGCGAAGTCAATGATCCGTGCCTTTGCAAGACCCTGGACAAGTATCTTGAGCCGTCCGTCCGGAAGCTTCAGCATCCTGAGAATGGTTCCGACGGTCCCCACCCTGTAGAGGTCCTTGATGGAGGGGCTCTCGACATTCACGTCCTTCTGCGACACAAGCATTATCAGCTTGTTTTCCCCTATGGAACGCTCTATCGCCTTGATGGATATGTCCCTTCCCACGAACAGGGGAAGTATCATGTACGGAAAGATAACGACATCCCTTACGGGCAGAATCGGCAGAGACGATGGTATGTCGACATCATGCTCTTCTGACGAATCCATATCAGTCATGGTTGCTCCTTTGTAATCATGGGTGAAATTGTGGAAAGAAGATATTCTCTGAACTGCCTGCTTACGGTCGGGTTCTTCAGTGCGAGTTCAACCGTAGCCTTGAGATAGCCTATCTTGTCACCGCCGTCATAGCGTTTTCCTTCAAAAAGATAACCATAAACCGGTTTCTTACGCAACAGCGCCTTAAGGGCATCCGTCAACTGAATTTCACCGCCTTTACCCGGGGAGGTTTTTTCAATGATGCCGAAAATATCAGGGGTAAGTATATACCTTCCGATTATCGCGAGGTCGGAAGGAGCCTCGGAGGCCTTTGGTTTCTCAACCATATCACTTATCCTGTATACATTCTTTTCCACTTCGGTGCCTGCTATAACCCCGTAGCGGTGTATCTCCGCCCCGGGGACCCTCTGCAGGGCAAGCACCGTCGCACCGTGCCGGCCGGAGATATCTATCATCTCCTTCAGGAGGCTGTCATCGGGGTCTATGATATCATCACTCAGTATCACGGCAAAAGGCTCATCCTTCACAAAGGGCCTTGCACAGAGAATGGCATGACCGAGTCCGAGGGGGGCCCCCTGCCTTATGTATGCAAACTGGTGCTTGGCCAGCCGTTGTATCTCCCTGAGCAGGTTTTTCTTGCCCTTGTTCTTGAGGTTTTCCTCAAGCTCCCATGCATAGTCAAAGTGGTCTTCTATGGCCCTCTTCGACTTGCCCGTTATCATGATGAATTCCTTGATGTTACATGCTTCGGCTTCTTCAACCGCGTACTGGATCATCGGTTTGTCGACAATGGGCAGCATCTCCTTGGGAGACGCCTTGGTTGCCGGCAGAAACCTTGTGCCCAGGCCTGCTGCCGGAAATACGGCCTTTCTTACTTTCTGGGTCATGTATTTCTCCTTTGAAATCCCGTTTTTCAGAAGACAAGGAAACAAAATTATTCCTATTGTACCACGTTAACGGAGTTATTTAAAGAGGTTCGCTCGCTTATGAAAACAGGCTATTTTTATTGACAAAAAAGAGATAATGGCTTACATTTTTAGATAGTGCGGATGCCGGTGCAACCTTAACCTTAAATGTTGCATAAACGTGCAAATGTACACTTACACCGAAAGAGGAGGAGGGTTTAATGTTGAAAAGCAGGGTCAAGCTTGTTGAAAATATGCAGTTTGTCGGTACCGCCGATTCAGGCCATGCCGTGGTTATGGATGCCGCCCCCCCGGTCGGCGGAGGCAATACGGGTTCAAGGCCCTCGGAACTGCTCCTTACGGCCTTCGGCGGGTGCAGCGGAATGGATGTGATCTCGATACTGAGGAAGAAAAAGCAGGATGTAACCGGTTTTGAGATGAATGTCAGCGGCGAGGCGCCCGACAAACATCCACGCATGTACACCGCGATTCATATTGAATACGTCGTTACAGGCAGGAACATCTCCGAAGAGGCCGTCAGCCGCGCAATCGAGCTTTCCCTCGGAAAGTACTGCATGGTCGGCGCAACCCTGGGCAAGGCCGCGAAGATAACACATTCATATAAAATCATTCAGGAGTGATCAATGTTGCATAAGCCGGCGGGAGAGTCCGCCGTAAAACCTCCGGGCTCTCCCGCCCGCAGGCGGTGTTTTTATGCAACTGTAAGGTTGAATTAAAGAGGTTAAGTCATAAGGAAGTTATCCGGACTCATCGCAACGCTCGGCTTTACGGGATACATACCATATGCACCGGGGACATTCGGCTCGGCACTGGCCTTGATAACGGTATTATTATTCAGGCCCGGCGACTTCGGTCTCTTTCTGATTTTCTCAGCGCTGTTTGTACTGGGAGTGTATGTATCTCATCACGCCGAAAAAGAGCTTGGAAAAGACAGCGGGCACATAGTAATAGATGAATTCTGCGGTTACCTCATATCCGTGCTGTTCCTGCCCAGGACCCCCGGGTACCTGATCGCGGCTTTTGTACTGTTCAGGTTTTTCGATATACTGAAGCCCCCCCCGATACGCCGAATCGAAAAATCCGTCCCGGGAGGGGCGGGGATCATGTCCGATGATGTAGTGGCAGGAATCTATGCCGATATCTGCCTGCAGGTGTGGAGATATTTTCTCTGAACACGTGTCCCGGCAACCGGAATCCGGGATTTTTATTTTGATTTTTCTGTGGTATTCTATTCCTGGTAAAGACGGTGAGAACTTTTATCGCCATAGACCTGGACAGGCCTGTAAGGGATTCTCTGTCGCGGTTGCAGGAAGAGCTTAAAAGCTGTGGGGCTGATGTCAGGTGGGTAAAAGCGGAAAACATTCATCTTACGCTCAAGTTCCTCGGCGATATCAGTGAAGAAACGGCGGGGGATATCGTAAGTATACTGGAGAAATCCTGCACGGGCGTGAGCGCCTTTGACATCGAGGTTTCGGGCGTGGGGGTTTTCCCGGACATAAAATCCCCGAGGGTGTTATGGGCAGGCATAAGCGGCGACGCAGCGCTCAGGGAACTGCATCGGAAAATAGAGGACGGGACGGCGTCGCTGGGATTCAGACGGGAGAACAGGAAGTTCGTTCCACATCTCACCCTGGGCAGGTTCAGGTCTTCAGGCGGCAGGAAAATTCCGGCAGACAAACTCGAAAAGCACAGGGGCAGCAGGTTCGGGCCGGTAAGGGTCGGTTCGGTTATTTTAATGAAAAGCGACCTGGGCCCGGGGGGCGCAACGTATACCAGGATAGCGGAAATACCCCTGAAAGGGTAAGGCGGGATACCGCATGAACCGCCTTGCGATATTTTTATGCCGCCGTTAAGGTATAATTTAAATTATAATCAACCTTAATGTTGCATAAACGGGCAGACCCCTCTGCCCCCCGGCGGTATCTTATGCCGCCGTTGTAAGTATAAATTGTTAACCGTCCATTGTTTGAAGGAGGCTTATATATAATGTCTGATTCTGATAAAAACCGCACAAGGGCGCTTGAGGTGGCCATATCGCAGATAGAGAAACAGTTCGGCAAGGGCGCCATAATGAGGCTCGGCTCAGAAGGGGTTGTCGAAGTGCCGGCCATTCCCACGGGCTCCATCGGCCTGGACGCAGCGCTCGGTGTCGGAGGTTTCCCGCGCGGCAGGGTCATCGAGATTTACGGCCCCGAGTCATCGGGAAAGACCACACTTGCCCTCAGCGCAGTGGCGCAGGCTCAGAAGGCGGGCGGCACGGCGGCCTTTATCGACGCTGAACATGCGCTGGACCTGTCCTATGCATCGAAGCTCGGTGTGAACGTCAACGACCTGCTCGTCAGCCAGCCGGATACCGGTGAACAGGCCCTGGAAGTCACGGAGACCCTGGTGCGCAGCGGCGCACTTGACATAATCGTGATAGACTCCGTTGCAGCCCTTGTTCCCCGGGCCGAGATCGAGGGAGAAATGGGCGACAGCCTCCCCGGCCTGCAGGCGAGGCTCATGAGCCAGGCGTTGAGAAAGCTTACGGCGGCAATCTCAAAGGGGCAGGCGACCGTTATCTTCATAAACCAGATAAGGATGAAGATCGGCGTCATGTTCGGCAACCCGGAGACCACGACCGGCGGAAACGCCCTGAAGTTTTACTCCTCCGTAAGGCTTGACATCAGGAAGATCGAAAACCTGAAGAACGCCCAGGAGTCGGTCGGCAACAGGGTAAGGGTGAAGGTGGTGAAAAACAAGGTGGCACCTCCGTTTAAACAGGCTGAATTCGACATATATTTCAATGAAGGAATATCGCGGGTCGGCGAGCTCATAGACCTCGGCATCGAGAAAAAGATTGTGGAAAGGTCAGGGGCATGGTATTCTTATAACGGAACCCGCATCGGGCAGGGCAGGGAAAATTCAAAACAGTACCTGAAATCAAACCCTGAAGTGGCTCGGGAGATTGAGTCGAAAATCCTTGAAGCATATAATTTCAAGAGGTAAATTATGACGGTATACATTGACACCCTTCTTCAGAAAGCAGTCAAAATGAACGCTTCGGACCTGCATATAAAGGCAGGCAGCCAGCCTATTGTCAGGGTTGACGGGAAGCTGACGGTCCTGCACGATGAAAAGAGGCTTACGCCGGATGACACCTTTGAAATCGCAACGCATATCATGAGCGATGCGCAGATGGAGCAGTTCAAAAAGAGCCACGACATCGACATAGCCTACGGAATATCGGGATATGCAAGGTTCAGGTGCAACTGCTATTCGCAGAGGGGCTCGGTGAGCATGGTCTTCAGGTACATCACCTATGATATTGCAGACATAGAAGACCTGTATCTGCCAGTGGTGCTCAAGAGGATCGCCCTGGAGCCTCGGGGCCTCATCCTGGTCACAGGGACAACCGGAAGCGGAAAATCCACCACGCTTGCATCAATGATCGACTACATCAATTCCAACAAGACGGATAATATTATCACGATTGAGGACCCGATCGAGTTTCTGCACAGGGACAAGAACAGCATTATAAGCCAGAGGGAGATAGGCTATGACACGGAGACCTTCAGCAAGGCCCTGAGGGCCGCGATGAGACAGGATCCGGATGTCATACTCGTGGGTGAAATGCGTGATTTCGAGACGATACAGACAGCCCTTCTCGCCGCGGAGACGGGACATCTCGTTCTCAGCACGCTTCATACCACTGATGCCGTCGAGACCATCAACAGGATTATATCGGTCTTCCCGCCGTACCAGCACCAGCAGGTGAGGATGCAACTGGCCTCTGTCCTCAGGGCAATTATATCCATGAGACTCGTTCCCAGGGCCGATGAAACAGGAAGGGTGCCGGCGGTCGAGGTGCTCGTTGCAACGGCGACCATAAAGGGCTGCATAGTGGATCCCGAAAAGACAAGGCATATTCATGACCATATAGCGGAGGGGTTCAGCCAGTACGGAATGCAGACATTCGACCAGTCCCTTTACGGCCTTCTGCAGAGGGGTCTTATAACTTACGAGGACGCCCTGAGCAGGGCCACAAACCCCGATGATTTCGCGCTCAAGGTCAAAGGGATCATGTCCACCAAGGACACCTACAAGGCCGACGATATCCCCGGTGAGGAAGATGATGACGCGCCCCAGATCGAAAGGTTCGCGCGCTGACGTAAATGCATATGCGCTGAAACTGCTCGGTTACCGCTCCAGGAGCCGCAGGGAAATGCTCCGGCGGCTGAAGATGAAAGGATTCGAAGACAGCCGGATAAACGAGGCGATAAAATTTCTTGAAGACACCGGTCTCCTCAGCGACGAGGACCTTGCACCCCAACTCTTCAGGCACTCCGTGGAGGACAGACTCCTCGGTGAAAAAGGCATCAGGGCCTTCCTCACCAAAAGAGGGCTTGATAAAGAGCTTGTTGATAAAACCATGCTCCTGCACACCGTGGAGATGGAGGAGGAATCCGCCCGCCGGCTTGTCGAGAAAAAGCTCAGGGCCATGAAGGGTCACCCCGGCGATGTCATCAGGCGCAGGCTCCTGGGGATGCTTCGGCGCCGCGGGTTTTCAGGCGACGTCATCAGCAGGGTGGTTGATTCGGTGAAGGGTTAAGCTTCCGAATAAAAGACATTGCTCTTTGTATCCGTTTTTACTAATATATTCATTCTTAGTATAATACACCCTGATACAACCTTAAATGTTGCATACGCGGGCAGGAGAGCCTGCCCATCGGCAATGTTTTCTATGCAACTGCAAGGTAGACACGGCGGCGGAGCATGCCGGGGGAACAGAGAACGGCGTGCGGGGTTCGGGCATTTTCGGGAATTGACATGGAAAGCAGAAAAATAAGACAGTTGTTCCTGGATTTTTTCCGTGGAAAAGAGCATAAGGTGCTTCCCGGCTCCCCCTTGCTTCCCAAGGATGATCCCTCTCTCCTTTTCACCAATGCGGGCATGGTCCAGTTCAAGTCCGTATTCCTGGGACAGGAGGACAGGCCATGCCCGAGGGCCGTGACCGTGCAGAAATGCCTCAGGGCCGGCGGCAAGCATAACGACCTTGAGAATGTCGGCAGGACCGCAAGGCATCATACGTTTTTCGAGATGCTGGGCAACTTCTCCTTCGGTGATTATTTCAAGAAAGAGGCCGCTGAATGGGCATGGGAGTTCCTGACCGGGCGGCTCGGACTGCCGGCGGATAAACTGCAGATCACCATATATGAAAAAGACGATGAGGCCGGGGATATATGGCGGAAAGACGTGGGCGTGCCGGCGGAACGGATATTCAGGCTCGGGGAAAAAGACAATTTCTGGCAGATGGGAGACACCGGCCCGTGCGGGCCGTGCTCGGAGATACTGATCGACAGGGGAGCCGAGCTGGGCTGCGGCAGGCCCGGCTGCACGGTGGGATGCGACTGCGACAGGTACCTGGAGATATGGAACCTTGTTTTCATGCAATACAACAGGGATTCATCGGGCAGGCTCACCCCCCTGCCCAGGCCGAGCATAGACACCGGCATGGGACTGGAGAGACTCGCCGCAGTGCTGCAGGGGAAGACGAACAACTTCGACACCGATCTCTTCCTGCCGATTATCAGGACCGTGGAAGAGATTTCGGGAAAGAGATACGGTTCAGGGCCTTCAACCGATGTGTCCATGCGGGTGATAGCAGACCATATCAGGGCAGCGGCCTTTGTGCTCTCAGAAGGGCTGACACCCTCCAACGAGGGCAGGGGGTATGTGCTCAGGAGGATCATACGCAGGGCCGCGAGGCACGGTTTCATGCTCGGCATAGAAGGACCATTTCTGTATAATCTGCTGGACACCGTCTATGAGATGATGTCGGGGCCGTATCCCGAACTGCTTGAAAACACCATGATGAGCAGGAAAGTTCTCAGGTTTGAGGAAGAGAGGTTTGCACACACGCTCTCCTCCGGCATGACCGTTCTGGAGAACATCATGAATGATATCAGATCCTCCGGAGGTGACACGATTCCCGGCACCGAACTGTTCAGGCTGTACGACACATACGGCTTCCCCCTGGACCTCGCGCGGGACATTGCTGAGGACAACAGGCTCAGGGTCGATGAGGACGGTTTCAATAAGGAGATGGAGCTCCAGAAAACAAGGGCGAGGGCCTCATGGGTCGGAGGCGAAGAAGAGGGCTCGGAGCTTTACAGGGAAATCAGGAGCCGCTTCGGCGCCACGGAATTCCTCGGTTACCGGACACTGAAGGCAGAGGCCGTGGTTACCGCACTGGTAAAGGACGGGGCCATGGTGGAAGAGGCGGGAGAGGGTGACAGGGTTGAAATAATAACCGACAGGACTCCGTTTTACGGCGAGTCCGGGGGCCAGGTCGGAGACACCGGCATAATAAAGACGGAAAACCTGAAGGCGGAGATAGAAGATACAAGGAAATCCGGCGGCATAACCGTCCACACCGGGGTCGTGAGGAAAGGTACGCTCGGAACAGGGGACAGGGTCCTGCTGTCCGTGGATGAGGACAGAAGGAGATCCGTCATGCGCAATCATACGGCCACGCACCTGCTGCATGCCGCGCTGAAGGCCGTTGTCGGCGACCATATCAAACAGGCAGGTTCACTGGTTGCCCCCGACAGGCTGAGATTCGACTTCACGCACTTCTCCGCAGTGGACGCCCGCGAGCTTAACGAGGTGGAGAATATCGTCAATGAAAAGATAATACAGGACATGCCCGTCGAGGTCTCGGAGACATCCCTTGACGAGGCTGTGGAAAGCGGGGTCACTGCGCTTTTCGGCGAAAAGTACGGGGAGCGCGTGAGGGTCGTACGGGCGGGGGATTTCACCGCCGAGCTCTGCGGCGGAACACACTGCCGCGCCACGGGGGAAATCGGCCCTTTCGTGATCATCTCCGAAGGCAGCGTGGCAGCCGGCATAAGGAGGATAGAGGCCGTCACCGGGTTTGCAGCGCTTGAGCTTATCAGGCGGCGCGGAACAGAGCTGAAAAAGGCGGCGGAACTGCTCAGGGTCGGAGAACTGGATGTCGCGGAGAAGATCGGGAAGATCATCAATGAACTGAAACAGACCGGGAAGGAGCTTCAGAAAATCAGGCACAGGGCCGCGGCTGAAGATGCAGGCAGAATCCTCGATCAAGCCGTGGAGATAGACAGCGTAAAGGTGCTTGCCTACAGGACCAGCGGCCTTGACATGAAGGCACTGCGGCATCTTGCGGATACACTGAAAAACAGGATCGGCTCGGGCGTGATAGTTCTTGGATCGCAGTCGGACGGCCGGGCATATTACGTTTCAGCGGTCACGAAAGACCTTGTTCCGCGCCTTGATGCAGGAGAAATCCTCAAGGCCGTGACCGGTGGAAAAGGCGGCGGCAGGCCGGACATGGCCCAGGGCGGGACAAAAGATGCGGCGGGCCTGGACAGGGCGATAAGCTCCGTTGGTGATATAATAAAAGAAAGAATGCAACGGCAATCTTGATTTTGCGTAAACCGGCGGGAGAGCCTGCCGGGGGAAACAGTGTTCACAGGTCATAGTGCAGGATGCAGGGGCGGACGGGTATGGAGGGATGGCTTCGCGGAAGGCGGAGGCGATGTTTTCATGCAACTGCACGGGGTTGATACAACCGCAACGACACTCAAACAAACAGGGAGGGCATCATGAACATCAATGAGATCATACACAAGACATTAATGGTGGGAATAGGCGTGCCGGAGAAGATCAAGGAACTGGTTGACGAGCTTGTGAAAAAGGGAGAGCTGAGCGAGTCACAAGGCGCCAGGCTTGTGAAGGAATGCTCCGAAAAGGTCTCCAGGTCTGGCGAGGATATCAGCAAGGCCATAACGGATATTATCAACAAGACACTGGAGAAAATGAACATACCCGCCAGGGATGAAGTCGAGGAGCTCAAGAAGAAATTAAGAACACTTTCCACGAGAGTCAAGAAACTTGAAGACGCGTCAAAGGGCGGCGAATCATAATCCGGACGCCCCTTAAACAGGGCAGGGAAGCCTGCCGGAAAACAGCCTGATGGGTATTACACGTTTCGTCAGATACTGGCACACATACAGGAACATCACCCGCATAAGACATATCGTCAATGTTTTCCTCAAGCACGGCTTCGGACAGTTCATCGAACAGTTGAACCTCCACCGTTTCATCCCCCTCAGGAAGAGGCTGAAGATATTCGCCAGATGGCAGGAGATAGAAAAACACACCATTCCCCAGAGACTGAGGATGGCATTCAGTGAACTGGGTCCCTCATTCATCAAGCTCGCCCAGTTGCTCGCTTCCAGACCGGACCTGATAACAGCCGGCTACGCCGACGAGTTCAAAAAGCTTCAGGACAAGGTCCCCCCCTTCCCGCCCGCGAAGGCAAGGGAGACCATCGAATCCGAGTTCAACGTGGCGGTAAGCGGGATATTCTCCGAATTCGACGATACACCGGTGGCCGCCGCCTCGATAGCCCAGGTCCACAACGCAGTGCTTAAGTCGGGGGAAAAGGTCATCGTGAAGGTTCAGAGACCTGGTATCCGCGAAATAATAGAGACCGACATATCCATCCTGGCCACCATCGCGAGGCTCATGGTGAAATATATCCCCGAGAGCAGGCTCTTTGATCCCGAGGGCATAGTGGACAGGTTCGGCAGGACGGTGAAAAAGGAACTGGACTTTGTCGTGGAGGCAAAGAATGCAATGCGCTTCAAGAGAAACTTTGCGGGCAACAAGCATATCCATATCCCGGCTGTCTATACGCAGTTTCTCTCATCCAGGGTTCTCGTCATGGAGAGAATCGAGGGTGTCAGGATCGATGACATCGAGGGGATAGAGGCCATAGGCGCGGACAGGCATGAACTTGCAAAGAGGGGTGTGGACGCCTATTTCAAGATGATATTCGAGGACGGCTTTTTCCATGCGGACCCGCACCCCGGCAACATCTTCGTCATGCCCGACGGCCGCATAGGGCTCATGGATTTCGGCATAGTCGGGTGGCTGACCCCTGAACTCATGGACAACATCGCAAGGGCGTTTCTGGCCGTGATGAACAAGAAGTTCGACCAGCTTGTGGACCTGTACATAGAACTCGGCCTCGTAAGCGATGAAGTGGACGTTGATGCATTCAGGAATGATTTCAGGGCCGATCTCATAGATCTCCTTGAACCCCTGTACGACCTCACTATATCGGAGATCAACTTTCCGGAATATCTCGAGGCCATGACACATCTCGTAATCAAATACGGGCTCAAGGTGCCCTCCGACCTGTTGCTCATGAACAAGACCATAATCATAGTCGACAACATCGGCAGGGAGCTTGACCCCGACTTCAATCTCATGTCCGCGGCGGAGCCTTATGCGGCAAAGCTCGTGGAACGGCGCATAAGTCCGCAGAGAATCCTCAGCCGGGCAAAGGACAACATCTCCGAGATCGGTGACATCATGATAAGCACACCGCGCCAGATGAACAGGCTGTTGAGGAAAGTAATGAGAGACGAACTGAGCGTAAAGGTGAATCCCATAGGCATGGACAAACTGATAACGGACATAGACCGTTCCGGCAACCGCCTTGCTTTCAGCATAGTGGTCGCCGCCATTATCGTGGGTTCATCCATGCTTGTGCAGTCCGATATCGGCGGCACGATACTCGGAGTGCCGAGCATGGGTGTGATAGGGTTCCTGGTGGCCTTCCTGCTCGGTCTGCGCCTGCTGATATCAATCATAAAATCAGGACACCTGTAGATGTTTGAAGAACAAAGTGCCGGCTGAAATTCCGCCGGAAGACAGGACATTTCTCACGGAGGTGAAGTCTATGACAATAGAGGAACTTAAACAGTTCTGCAACAGCGAGTTTGAAAACATCGGGAGGATCACGGATGAACTCTTTTCCGTCTACAGACCTGACAAGACCGAATACACAGTCGCCGAGCAGGCGGCTATCGGCGCGCTTCTCATGAACATCTACAGCGGTGTTGAGAACATATTGAAGCAGATGCTTATATACGACAAACTCGATGTCCAGGATTCACCCGAATGGCATGAGAAGGTGCTCATAAAATCCGGCGAGATCGGCATACTCCCCCCGGATCTCTTTCAACTGCTTTCCAAATATCTTTCCTTCAGGAACTATTTCATATATGCATACATCTTCAACATCAAGTGGGAGGACATGAAGGGGCTTGTTGAGGCGATCCGGGATGTGCTTGCAAAATTAAGGCACGAGGTGGATGACTACCTTCAGACCATCTGACTTTACCTTAACCTTAATGTTGCATAAGCCGGCAGGGGAGTCCGCCGTAAAACCTTTATAAAGCGATGGGATATCGGAAATATGTCTTTATTGCAGGACGTAACGGAGAGTGAAATTCCAAAGGATGTCGATAAGCC
>JALSHG010000011.1 GCA_026982355.1 Thermodesulfovibrio sp. | reverse complement strand
GTTAAATTCGTTAATTCTTTTGCTGGCATGGGTGTATTCCTCCTTTTAAAAGTTTTTAGTCAAACTTATGGAGAATACACCCTTTCTTTTTTTTATTCAAATTTACACAGAATATTTTACGCTACCCAAGATTTGTTCACGCAATGCCGATACCGAACCTTGATGTTGCATAAGCCGGCAGGGGAGCCCGCCGTAAAACCTCCGGACTCTCCCGGCCGCGGGCGGTATTTTTATGCCGCTGCAAGGTGAATTCATCCCGGCTCCGCGTGTATGTTAAACATGCCGCGAGCCCCGGGGATCAGGATGAGGAAAAACCGCTGTCAAATCTGCAGGGAGCCTGCACGGGAATAAAATTCAGGCGACCTTTTCGTTTCGATTTTTTTTGAGGCAATTCGGCGTATTGACAAAAATTAAAAACTGTTTTAATATTTGAATAACAATTCTTCTTCTAACAATCCCGATTTAGGCTGAAAGGTTAAAACCTCCAAGAGCATATTTTTTCAAAAAATGCATTCCCACTTAGAAAGGAAGTAAATAATCCAATGGCGAACAAAAACAAAAATCAAGGAGATAGTATGAACATCACGGGTCTGAAGGAAAAAACCATCGACGAGCTGACCAAAATGGCTAAAGGGTTGAACGTGGAAGGCGCCAGGGGAATGAGGAAACAGGACCTGATCTTTGCGATACTGCAGGCCCAGACCGAGAAGACGGGCCTGATCTTCGGAGAGGGTGTTCTCGAGATACTGCCCGACGGTTTCGGTTTCCTCCGCTCCCCCAACTACAGTTACCTGCCCGGCCCTGATGACATATATGTATCTCCATCACAGATAAGAAGGTTTAATCTACGCACAGGCGATCTTGTAACCGGACAGATACGTCCGCCCAAGGAGAGCGAGAGGTATTTCGCGCTCCTGAAGGTCGAGGCGGTCAACCATGAACCGCCTGATGAGAGCATTGAAAGGCCGCTGTTCGACAACCTGATTCCCTATTACCCTACGGAACCGATAAACCTTGAATACTCCAAGACGGATTACTCCACGAGGGTAATGGCGCTGGTAACCCCCATAGGCATGGGACAGAGGGGAATGATCGTCGCGGCCCCGAGGACGGGCAAGACAATGCTGCTTCAGTCCATTGCCAAGGCGATAAAGAAAAACCATCCCGATATCCATCTCATCATCCTGCTTATAGACGAAAGGCCGGAAGAGGTCACGGACTGGAAGAGGCAGGTCAGTGCGGAGATAATCAGTTCGACATTCGACGAACCGCCGCAGAGGCATCTGCAGGTTGCCGAAATGGTGATAGAAAGGTCGAAACGACTTGTTGAAACGAACAGGAATGTCGTGATCCTTCTTGATTCGATAACGAGGCTTGCGAGGGCCTACAATGCCGTGATACCCGCAAGCGGCAAGGTCCTCTCCGGCGGGCTTGATTCCAACGCGCTTCAGAAGCCCAAGCGGTTTTTCGGCGCTGCAAGGAACATTGAAGGCGGAGGCAGCCTGACGATTATTGCAACGGCCCTTGTGGATACCGGCAGCAGAATGGATGACGTCATCTTCGAGGAATTCAAGGGCACAGGCAACATGGAGCTGCATCTCGACAGGAAACTCGTGGACAAGCGTATATTCCCGACCATTAATATAAGCGCCTCGGGCACAAGAAAGGAAGAGCTGCTTGTTGAAAAGAACATGCTGCAGAGGATGTGGATACTCAGGAAGGTGCTTCATTCACTCAGTACGGTGGAGAGCATGGAATTCCTGCTTGACAAGATTACAGGCACGAAGAGCAACAAGGAGTTTCTTGACATGATGAACAAGTAGTGACGGACGGCTTCGGTCCGATTGAGGTGCGGGCTCTCCGTCCGTTTCCTCAGGATCAGAAGTGATAACGCTTCTTACATCAATTCCCTGAAATCGTGTATGGTGAGGAATTTCTCGGTCTTCCCGGGCTGTGTCCTGGAGTTGGC
The DNA here is from genome assembly GCA_026982355.1 of Thermodesulfovibrio sp. Lineage (GTDB taxonomy): Bacteria > Nitrospirota > Thermodesulfovibrionia > UBA6902 > UBA6902 > JAADFS01. The sequence goes on along the minus strand of JALSHG010000011.1, from coordinate 3,794 downwards.
CCTTGCCTTGAACAGCAGGTACCTGATGCCGTAGTCCTTTGCCGTCATGAGGACGTCTTCCGTGTCGTCGATAAAGAGTGAACACTCTTTATCGAACTTCAGCTTTTTCTCGGCCTTTTGCCAGAATTCTATGTATTCCTTGGGGTGTCCCACATTAAAGGAACAGAGCACGTCATCGAAGTACTTGCCTATGCGGGTCTTGTTGAACTTCAGCCTGACGGTCTTGTAATGGGCGTTTGTAAGCAGGAAAATTTTCTTATTCTGCTTTTTCATGAGTTCAAGGAAATCAACCACGTGGGGATGCACCTCGATGAGATGCCGTATCTGTTCCTTGAGCGCCGGTATGTCGAGGTTCAGCTCCCTTGACCAGAAGTCGATGTCGCACCAGTTCAGCGTTCTCTCGTGCGATTTGTACGTCCGAAACAGGTGCTCTTTTGCGGCGCCGAAACTCATGTTGTGTTTTTCGGCGTATTTTTCGGGAACAAGGTGCCCCCAGAAATAATCGTCGAAATACAGGTCAAGCAATGTACCGTCCATATCAAGCAGGACATATTTTACATCATCAAGCGGTACCATCTTGCTCATAATTTCACGTTGTTTGCCTTAAGCTTTCAGTTGCATAAAATGCCGCCCGCGGGCGGGGAAGGCCGGAGGAGTTACGGCGGATTCTCCCGCCGGTTCGCGCAATATAAAGGCTTCTCTCGATATCAAGTCCCGTCTCCGTCAGTCTGTGTCATCATATCGTCTTTTTCAGGCAGGTCCAGGCACTCAAATGCGATGTAAAGAGAAATGGGAAACTCCTCTGTCCTTCTTTCCCATCTGTTGATATATTCGAGGGGAAGGTTGAGCACTTCCGCAACCACGCTGTTGGGATATCCGTTGCGATTCTGCCAGCCCCATATTTTATCCGACTGGGTGCTTTCCTTTGTCCATCCGCCTACATACTCCGAACCGTCCGCACACAGCAGTATCCCCATTCTGTACCTGTTGCCTTTTTGCCATCTCCCTATGTACATGGACCCCTCGGCATACACCTTGGTGCCGTAGCCGTCCATTTTGTTTTTCTTCCACTGCCCTACATATCGCGCGCCGTTCGGGTAGGTCATGATGCCGTATCCGTGCTTGTCGCTGTTCTTCCACGTGCCTGTGTACATGGAACCGTCAGTGTATATCTTGACGCCGTAGCCGTCCATTCTGCCGTTTTTCCATTCCCCTGCATACTCGGAGCCGTCGGATACCGTCCATATGCCGTAGCCGTGCCTTTTGCCGTCCATCCACTGGCCCGCATAGTAAGCGCCGCTGTTATACAGATATATGCCGTAGCCGTTCTCGCAGTCACCCTTGAGGCATTCATTGGCGCCGGCGATGGACGGACTGAAACAACACAGGACAAACAGCAACAGTGTTAATATGATCATATTTCAAGACAGGGGGTTATCCCGGTTGCAGCTATAACGTGCCGTTAATCACGGATTCCATTTGCTGCCTGCGGGGACCCGTTCCGCTTTTTAAGTTTAACATTTTTCATGGTGCTTCAGCACCCCCCCTTAACCATACATTTGCATAAAAACATCGCCTGCCGCTTATGCAACATCAAGGTTAACCCTACAGCGGCGTAAAATACCGGCGCGGAATTGTGCACTTGCGAAGAGTGGACAATATTATTATCCAACTGCTATACTTACCAGCCAGATAAACATCCGCCGGGTGTATTGCCGGGTTAATCTTGCTGTCAGGAGTTTGGTCAATGAAACCTCTCGGAAGACAACTTGTAGCGGAATTCATTTACTGTTCAAAAAAATATTTAAATGACAAGGATGCGCTTGATGAAATATTAAGGGCCGGGATAAAAGACAGCGGCCTGACACTTGTCGGCCTGACCAGCAAACAATTTCACCCTGTGGGCGTGACTTCCATTGCGGTTATCAGCGAATCTCATGTTGCAATTCACACATATCCCGAGGCGGGACATGCATCCATAGATATATTCACATGTGCAAACGGAGCAAAACATGTCAACAGGCTCCTCCGCTTTCTCAAGGGCAGGCTCAGGCCGAAGACCGTAAGGGTGATGGAGATTCACCGGGGGAATCCGCTGGAGGTCAGGCAGAAAGACTGGATAACCTCTTTCTCGGGCACGGGATTTGAAGTGAAATACCATATCGACAGGGTGCTGCTGAGCAAAAAGACAAAATATCAGTATCTGGATATAATAGAAAATGCAAGCTTCGGCAAGATGATGTTTCTGGACAAAGACCTGCAGATTGCCGAAAAAGACGCCCGCATCTATGATGCAAACATGGTCTCACCGGTTATAGAGCGGAAAAACAGGTTCAGGAATGTGGCGATCCTGGGCGGCGGGGACGGCGGCGTGCTCAGGGAAGTCCTGGTGCACCGTCCGGAAAGCGCCTCCCTGGTGGAGATAGACGAAGAAGTGATAAAGGCTGCCAAAAAATATATGCCGGAGGTATGCAGCAAGGCCTTTGACAGCAGCAGGGCAAATATTATCATTGATGACGCAAATGTGTTCCTGGAGCAGAAGCATGAATTTGACGCCATAATTTACGACCTGACAATGCATCCTGAATCAATAACCAGGATGGACCGGACGGAGTTTCTCGACCGGATTTTCCGCAAGATAAGGGAAAACCTGACCAAAAACGGCATGGTGAGCATGCAGTGCTGCTCGGAGTTTGACGGTGAGACAATCGGGCTGCTGAGGCGGATACTGCCCCGCTACTTTAAAAACATTGTATTTAAAACGTCTTTTATTCCGTCATTCTGTGAAAACTGGATATTCGCGACAGCAGAGGCCAGATAGAACAAGAGCCGGGGCGTAGCGCAGCCCGGTAGCGCGCCTGCTTTGGGAGCAGGATGTCGGGGGTTCAAATCCCTCCGCCCCGACCAGCAACTCTCCGCAACAGTGAGTACAGGGTCGTGTCACGTCCCGCGTGCAAACAACCTGTAATCGGCGGCGGGGAAAATGTTGTCCATGTGCTCTATTGCGGAGAGGCGCTCTTCATCAATGGAGTTGCGCTCTATAGCATCGGCGAGGTAGCGGAACCTTGCCGTGTGGTCCCTCACACGTCGCGCTGCATATTCCGAGGCTGTCCCGCTGCTGATGATAAACGGCCAGTCCGAACTCTGCGCAAGGAGCAGTTCGCGCATGCACTGATTCAGTGCCCGCCGCGTGAGCGCCGGCACCCTGCCCCCGGCGTGTTTCAGGGCGAGGGTCTTCATCCTGTGGCAGCATTCATAAAGCAGGGGGTATATCCAGTCGGTCTTTCCGTTGAGCCATGTCTCGAAATATCCTTTATCCCCCCATGTGGACGGGCACGGCATCGCGGTCTGGTGCACGGGGTGCCGCTCCAGGTACCCGGAGAGCGTGGTCAGCTCCAGGGTATCCTGGTCAAACACGGTCTTGCGTATGACGAAATCAAGCCAGCGCGGCCCCTCGAACCACCAGTGCCCGAACAGCTCGGCGTCAAACGGCGCCACAATCAGGGGCGCCGTCTCCATGGCTGCCTCAAGGTATTCGACATGGGCAATCCTTTTATGGAGGAAGTCCCCCGCATGCTGCGCCGCCCGCTCTGTTGCAGTGTCCGGATGATAGGGCTCCTTCCACGCGGTGGGACCCGTGATGCGGAAATACTTGATTCCCGTATCCACGCGGACATCACCTGCAATATAGGGATGTATGTATTCATAATCAAGGTCATATCCTATGTCACGGTAAAACTCCCGGTAGTCCGGGTCCCCCGGATACCCCTCCCGGGCCGACCAGACCTGCCGTG
>JALSHG010000010.1 GCA_026982355.1 Thermodesulfovibrio sp. | reverse complement strand
TAATGGAAGCTGAATCCAGGGCGGAAGAAATACTAAGGGGCAGGAGAAAGGTTCTTGATACGCTGGCTGAGGCGCTTATAAGAGAAGAGGTACTGAACAGGGAAGATGTGGATCGTATAATCAGGGAGTCTGAGTGAAGTTCTCCACGATTTTCAGGTATTTCCCGGAAGATTGCAAGACCTCGATACCCATTGCATCATAAAAGTCCCCGGTCTTTGCAATCCATCTGACATTAACGGGCAGCTGCAGTTCTTCATTTTTCAGGGGAATAATCAGATCGACAAACGCACCGGACGGAAGGCAGACCCCTGAATTGATACACATGCCTTTTTCCGAGATATTCTTCACTATTCCGTAACACGTTGTATTGTTGTGGGGAAATTTCACCACCAGGCATGCCGGCCTTCTCTCATGAGCCCTTTTCTGTAACGGTTTCGGGTCCTTCAAGGTCAGCGGTCCCTTTCAAGTAAATATTACGAACTGTTGCACAAAATTAAACCACATATCACCGCCGGTATGCCGGCTCGTCCTATTATAACATGAATACGGAACTCAGTGGAGAGTTTTTATGAATTCCCTGTATGCCGGGGGCGGGTCGATAATCTCCAGCCCGACGCTGTAAGTCGAATCCTCCGGGATATTCTTATACGCCCAGATAACATTACAGTTCAGGTTGATCGTCTGTCCCGTGGAAAGCTCGAGTTCCAGGTCGATCCCGGTTCCCGGGACATACTCATTATTTTTCAGAGGTGCGGTTATCATGTAGATGCCCCGTTCCGAGAGGTTTTCGATAAATACGGAACAATCTTTATTGCACGATATACGTTCAGCCTTTATGCTTACCGCTATCCTTTTCGAGCGTCTTCTCTCCATGGTCCTTATCCCCTTTCATCTGAAAAATTCCCGCCGCTCCGCATTCGCCAAAGCATTAAATCTTAGAGGCTCTTGCAAAAGTCTTTATTTGTTACCCTGAACTTGTTCCCGGGTCTCTTAAATTAAGGTTAAAGTTGTCTCAAAGGGTCTTTCAGGCCCGCCTCTTCGAATCCCTTTGCGCGGAACCGGCAACTGTCGCATTTCAAACATGGAATATACCCCCCCTGCTTCCTCACCGGGTCATAGCAGCTCCAGGTAAGCGAGTAATCAACTCCGAGGGCTGTCCCTTTCCTGATTATTTCGGCTTTGGAGAGCTTTATCAGCGGGGCATGAATCCTGAACTTAGTTTTTCCCTCAACAGACGCCTTGGTGGCGAGATTGGCCATGTTCTCAAACGCCTTCAGATATTCGGGCCTGCAGTCCGGGTAACCGCTGTAATCAACGGCATTCGCCCCTATGAAAATATCCGCCGCCTCAACTGTCTCAGCCCACGCAAGGGCGAATGAGAGAAAAATTGTATTCCGGGCGGGGACATAGGTGACAGGGATGGCCGGGGAGTTCATCCCGGGCTCATGTTGCCGGTCCTTACCCGCAACCCGCAACCCGCAATCCCCCCGTTTCGGCACTTCCATGCCGGATGTCAGCGCCGAGCCGCCGATATCCCTCAGGTTGAAGCTGATGACGAGAAGTTTTTTCACCCCTGATGCTTCGGCAACACGGCGCGCCGATTCAAGCTCCACCCTGTGCCGCTGCCCGTAATCAAAGCTCAGGGCATAAATTTCATATCCCCCGGCCTTTGCCACGGACAGGGTGGTCGCTGAATCAATGCCGCCGCTTAAGAGTACAATTGCCTTTTCCATGGTATTTCACTGAAACTATTTCTTCCCTATTTTCGATTCCGTTCCTGCAAGCAGGTTTCTTATGTTGGATTTATGCCTGTAAACAATCAGGATCGCAAGCAGGGCACCGAAAAACACCTTTATGCCCGAAGCGCCGGTTATGAGAAAAACAGCCGGCAGGGATGTAAAAGCCGCAATCGCCGCAAGCGAAGAATACCTTGTGGCGACGGCAACGCCCAGCCATATCACGAGGAGAACCGCCACTGACAGGGGACTGTAAACCGCTGTCACTCCGAGTCCTGTCGCCACGCCCTTGCCGCCCCTGAAGGATAAGAAGACCGAGAATATGTGTCCGGCAACCGCGGAAAGACCCGTAATGCCGAGCCATAAATCCCCTGCCACGGGCATGAGGGCCTGGTCGATTGCCGCGGTGCGGCCCGTGTTGGCAATAATGACCCTGCATATCAGCACAGGCGCCACGCCTTTAAGAACATCGAATACCAGCGTCAGCAGCGCCGGCATCCTGCCAGCCGACCTCAGGACGTTCGTGGCCCCGATATTCCTGCTGCCCGTGTTTCGCAGGTCGACCCCCCTGCCCCTCGTAAACAGTATGCCGAAGGGTATGGAGCCGACGACAAATGCCGCCGGCACAAGCAGATACAGCAGGGGATTTATCAACAAGGCGTCCTTTATCATATCCTTTTCCAGAAAAGTATGAAATACTGAACACCCGAGATGACGCCTATTATCATGGAAATCCACAACAGGGCGATTCCCGCGGCGTAAAAGTCGACACTGATTACCGTCCTGTCCATAAACAGTATGAGTATGGATGCTATCTGCGATACGGTTTTCACCTTGCCGCCCGTCTCGGCCGGTATCACGACATCCTTTGAGAGGGCGGCGATCCGTAATCCTGTGACAACGAATTCCCTGACTATGATCACGATGGCTATCCACGCGGGTATCATGGCCATATCCACAAGCAGGACAAGCGCGGATATGACCAGCAGTTTATCGGCGATGGGGTCAAGGAGTATTCCCAGCCTTGTGATCTGGCGGGTCTTTCTCGCAATGTATCCGTCAAGGAAATCGGTCAATGACGCAACGGCGAACAGACCCGCGCCAAGCAGCGGATTATCCGGCGCAACCAGGATAAACGGAAGAATTATCAGTATCCTGGTGAATGTGATGATGGTAGGCGTGCTAACCAATTGATTCCCCTGACACCTTTTCCCAGAGCCCCGACGACTTCAGTATCAGATCGGTGAACTCCCTGACAGCCCCCCTGCCCCCGCCCTTCTTCATGACAATGTCGGCCAGTTCCTTGGCGCCTTCTTCAGCGTCACAGGGCGCAGCGGAGAGGCCCGCCCTCCTGAGCAGTTCCCGGTCAACGACATCATCGCCCATGAAGGCGATATTTTCATCAGTGCATCCGTATTTTTCCAGGAGCTTTTCATAGACCTCCGATTTCCTGAATATCTTCTGGTGGACCTCGGTGATGCCGAGTTCCCTCGCCCTTATTTCAACGACCCTTGATTTCCTTCCCGTTATGATGGCAACGGTGATTCCGGCCCTGCCCAGCATCTTTATGCCGTGGCCGTCCCTGACATGGAATCTCTTGAGTTCATTGCCGTCATTGTCGAGGATGATGCTCCCGTCGGTCATCACCCCGTCGACGTCGAGAATGAGGAGCCTGATCTTTCCGGCCTTTTCCCTTATTGTTTCCCTGTTCATTTTCACACTATCCCCGCCTTCAGCAGGTCGTGCAGATGCACCACGCCTTCTATGTTGTCTTTATCACCGGCGACAATGAGCACGGTGATTGAATACTGTTCCATCAGTGCCACGGCCTTTGCGGCAAGTGTATCCCTCGTAACGGTCTTGGGCCTGCGTGTCATGGCGTCTTCGGCCCTGAAAGAGAAAAACTCCTCTCCCCATCTTTCAAGACCCCTCCGGAGGTCGCCGTCCGTAATTATCCCCAGCAGCCTTGAATCACTGCCCGCAACGGTCGTCATTCCCAGCCTCTTTGATGAAATCTCTATGATCGCGTCTTTCATGAGGGTGTCCGGAGCCACCACGGGGACGACATCGCCGGTATGCATGATGTCCCCCACTGTCAGGAGGAGCCTCCGGCCGAGATTGCCTCCGGGATGAATGACTGCAAAGTCATCCTCGGTGAACCCCCTCTTGTTCAGCAGCGTTATGGCAAGGGCGTCACCCATTGCAAGGGCCGCGGTCGTCGAGGCAGTAGGTGCAAGGCCCATGGGACATGCCTCTTCCCTGACGGAGACATCGAGGACGATGTCGGATACCTTTGCAAGCGTTGATGCGGTATTTCCGGTCATGGCGATAAGCCTGAGGTTCAGTCTCTTGAACGTGGGCAGTATCCTTATGATCTCCTCCGTCTCGCCGCTGTTTGAAATGCAGAGGACGACGTCATCCTTTTTGACCATGCCTATGTCGCCGTGGCTGCCTTCAGCGGGATTAAGGAAAAAGGCGGGGGTTCCTGTGGAGGCAAGGGTGGCTGCTATTTTCTTGCCGATGATGCCGGACTTGCCCATGCCGGTCACAACCACCCTGCCGGTGCATGAATACATGGTTTCAATCACCCGTATAAAGGTTTCATCAATACGGTCGACAAGGGCGTTTACGGCCTCCGCCTCTGTTTTCAAGATACTCCTGGCCTGTTCAATAAATTCGTTCATTGCCAGCCTTTTACCAACCGGCTCAGTTCACTTAGTCTCGCTGCCAGTGCGGCGAACATATCAAGCGGCAGCATGTTCGGCCCGTCGCAGGGCGCCCTGTCCGGGTCCTCATGCACCTCCATGAAAACAGCATCACAACCGGTGGATACGGCCGCCCTGCTGAGAGGCTCTATGAACTCGCGCCGGCCTCCCGAGGTGCCGCCCCGCCCGCCCGGCAACTGCACGCTGTGTGTGGCATCATAGACCACCGGAAATCCGAAGCCCTGCATTACGGGGATTGAGCGCATATCCACAACCAGATTATTATAACCGAAACACACGCCCCTCTCGGTTATCATCAGGTCCTCGTTGCCCGTCGAACGTGCCTTGTTTATTATATGCCTTACGTCCCACGGCGACAGAAACTGCCCTTTTTTGATATTTACGGGCCTGCCGGTTCCGGAGGCTGCAAGGATCAAATCCGTCTGCCTTGAAAGGAATGCGGGTATCTGCAGGATGTCAAGCACTTCTTTGGCGGCATCGACATCGCTTACCGAATGTATGTCCGAGATGACCGGCAGGCCGGTCTCCCGCTTCACCCTGCTGAGGATATGCAGGCCTTCATCAATGCCCGGCCCCCTGTAGGAATCAACGGACGTCCTGTTGGCCTTGTCATAAGAGCTTTTGAATATCAGGGGAATCCCGTGAATCTCTGAATACTCCCTGAGCCTCCGGGCGGTTCTTAAGGTGGATTCCTCGTTTTCTATTACACAGGGGCCTGCGATGAAGGCAAGCGGGTTACCTCCGCCGATTTTTACACTTCCTGCTTTTACTTCCCTCGTTGCCATATAATTTCATCTCGGTTATCCTACTTCTTAGGTGTGTGGATAGCCGCGTCATGGACATCTTCCGCAGCCTCCATTATGCCCTCTGAAAGCGTGGGGTGTGCATGTATGGTGCGGGCGATATCACCGGAGGTAAGGCCTTTTTCCATTGCAACTGCCACTTCATGTATCAGGTCGGCGGCATGGGGCCCTATGATATGGGCGCCGAGAATCCTGTCCGTCTCTTCATCGGCAATGATCTTGAAAAGCCCTGCTATCTCTCCCATGGCATGGGCCTTGCCGAGCGCCCTGAACTGGAACCTGCCGGTTTTATACCTGAGGCCTTTTTCAGCGGCCTGCTTCTCCCTCAGGCCCACGGAGCCTATCTCCGGGCTCGTAAAGATCGCGGCTGGCACAACGTCATAGTTCACCTCCGAGTCGCCGCCTAGGGCATTCTCTGCCGCAACAATCCCTTCTTTTGATGCAAGGTGGGCGAGCATAATGCCGCCGACCACATCGCCGACTGCATAGACACCCTCAACATTTGTCCGCATCCTGCTGTCCACGATGATC
>JALSHG010000009.1 GCA_026982355.1 Thermodesulfovibrio sp. | reverse complement strand
CAGGACATATCCCGCACGGCATATTGCCGTCTTTGGGCATTTCACTCTCCGTTAAGTCCTGCAACAAAGACATTTTCCTGTATCCCATCGCTTTATAAAGGTTTTACGCCGGACTCCACAGCCGGCTTATGCAACATTAAGGAAAACATTGCCGGCGGGCTCGCGTGGGGGCCGAAGGTATTGCGCGGTCTCTCCTTGCTGTTCATTCAACATCAGGGCCTATTCAAGCCTGTGCGCCTTTACGGACAGATAATATGCGATCATGAGAATTATGACCACCACGGCGCTGAGGCCCATCTCGTAAAGTTTCTCCACGGCAACGTGTTCCATGAGCGAGGTCTGTGCCTCTATCAGCAGTATCCTCCTTACAGCCGCTATTATCCCGATAGCCAGAAACGGGCTCAGTGAAAACTTTTGTCTCTTCAAAAACCTGATGACCGTCCACAGCAGCTCGAGGATTATCAGGGCAAGCAGTACATCATTCACCAGCGCGATTGCGGAATAACGTGAAGGCTCCAGTATGTTCAGAAAAGCGTAAAACAGCATGAAGGCGCAAGCAACAAGAAGCAGGATGGCGGCGATTACATGAAACAGTATATCCGCCTTCAGCAGGAATTTCCTGAAAAACTCGGCACCGGAAAATGTCTTTTTCTGCTTCATCATGATAAAGCTCCACTGCCTCCTTATGCAACATTAATGGTAATTATACCTTACAGTTGCATAAAAACGTCGCCCGCGGCAGGAGAGTCCGGCGGAAAAGCTTTATCCGCGATACCTTCAGGACATATCCCGCACGGCATTTCGACGTCTTTCCGGACTTCACTTTCCGTTAATTCCGGCAATAAAGATGTAACTCCAATGTCTTATCGCTTTATAAAGGTTTTACGGCGGACTCTCCTGCCCGTTTATGCAACATTAAGGTAAAAAAACCGCCTCAATATGATAGCGGGAATTCTCATGCCTCACTTCCGTACCCTCCCCCGCCGGGGGTCCTGATGACAATGGAGTCACCGGCGTCAACCCTTAAGGCCTCCCTGTGTCCCAGCAGGGTAGTTTTCCCCTCTTTACTCTTAAGAAGGTTCTCCCCTGTCATGCCCGGTCCGCCGCCTTTTATGCCGTATGGGGCATACACCCTCCGTTCGGATATTATGGACACAGCCGCAGGTCCCAGAAACTTTATCTCTCTTATCACGCCGTCGCCCCCCCGGAATCTCCCCCTCCCGCCCGAGCCCTTCCGGAGCCTGAACTGCTCAAGCCTGATGCCCGGATGCCTGAACTCGAGGATTTCAGGGTCCGTAATCCTCGTGTTTGTCATGTGCACCTGCACCCCTGATGCGCCCGGGCAACCGGCGGCGGCCCCTGCCCCGCCGGCAATGGTCTCGTAATAAGGCGGCTCCCCCCGGACTTCAAAAAGCAGGTTGTTCATGGTCCCCTGCGAAGCGGCGGCAATGCCGAATGCGCCCAGAAGCAGGTCAACCACCCGCTGTGAGGTCTCGACATTGCCTGATGCAACCGGGGCCGGATGGACCGGGCTGAGAACCGTGCCCTCCGGAATGAGGATCTCAACCGGATTAAGGCACCCGCTGTTCAGGGGGATATCCCTGTCTATCAGCAGCCTCAGCACATACATGACCGCGGAGCGGGTGACCGACAGCGGGGCGTTCAGGTTGTCTTTCATGTGCTGGCCGCCCGTACCCGTAAAATCTATCACGGCCTTCAGTGTCCCCGGGGGATTGTCCCCGCCCTCGATGGTGACGGAGACCTTCAGCGGCGTGCCGTCATCAAGGTAATCTTCAAAGGCGGACCTGAACGAGCCTCTCTCTCCCAGGTATTCATGCAGGGCCTTTTTCACCGAGTATTCGGAATTCTCCTGAATATACTGCATGTACTCAAGGACCGTGCTCAGGCCGTACTGCCCCGTAATATGCCGGAGTTCCCTCACACCCTTGCGGCAGGCGGCCGTCTGGGCCCTCAGGTCAAGGAGGCGTTCCGGGACGTTCCTCGCCGGATACCTGTGGTTCAGCAGGAGGTCCTTGAGAGCATCCTCCCTGAACCTGTTGTCCCGCACGAGGAGGAAAGCGTCCGCCAGCACCCCTTCCTCGATGATGTGCGTTGCGGAAGGCGGCATGGAGCCGGGCGTGGTGCCCCCCACATCCGAATGGTGGCCCCGTGCAGCGGTAAAAAATATGATTTCCCCCTTTTCAGAGAAGACCGGGCACACGACGGTCATGTCCGGCAAATGCGAGCCGCCGCGATAGGGATTGTTGGTAAGATAAACGTCCCCCGGCCTCATGGTGCCGCCCCTGTCCTGAAGCAGCGCCCTGACGGTATCGGCCATTGATCCGAGATGCACGGGGATATGCGGGGCGTTCGCAACAAGATTGCCCCTTGAATCGAAAACGGCACAGGAGAAGTCGAGCCGCTCTTTCATGTTCACGGAGTGTGCGGTGTTCCTGAGAGTGATTCCCATCTCCGCGGCCGTGCCCATGAACAGGTTGTTGAAGACCTCAAGGAGCACGGGATCCGGCCCCGCGGAACGACGCCGGAACTTTACATTATCAGCATCAGCGGCAACCCTCTTCATGACAATCACACCGGTTTCATCCGTCTCCGCCTTGAACCCGGGGTCGACGATCACGGTGAAATTATCGTCTATTATGAATGCAGGGCCGGTGATCTTCGTCAGAGGGGGCAGCGCATCCCTCAGATATACCGGTGCCATGGCCGGGCCGTCCGGATAAAATATCCCGTGGTATGAATCAGGGACAGGCGCCGGGCCCGGATGCCTCTTTTCTCCGGGGGAATAGGGCATAAAAAAACCGGCCGGCTCCTGCACTTCCACTCTCAAGTTTACAATCTCGAGGGGGGTATCCTGAAGGCTGAAGCCGAAAAGCCCGTGGTACTGTTGTCTGAAGGTATTAAGTGTTTCGCCGAAGCTCCCGTATTCAACCGTGAGATAGGTCTCGGCCCCCAGCGGACGGAGGTCCATCTCATATCTCGCAACAAAGGATTCCTCGCCGGTTTTCCTCCCGGCGGGAAGCCCGGCCTCCAGCGCCCTGAATATATTGCCGGCCTCCCTGTGCGTCTCCGGCGTGTAAGGTTTGAGCACTGTCCGCGCGGCCTTGCGGGCGGGCCTTGAAAGCCCTATGCCGTAAGCCGACATGACCCCGCTTAAAGGATGAATGACGACCGTGTCGATATCAAGAATGGATGCTATGGGGCAGGCATGCTGTCCGCCGGCGCCGCCGAAACATACAAGGGCGTACCTCCTGACGTCAAAACCCCTTGAGACGGATATCTCCCTGACGGCCATTGCCATCTTTTCATCGGCGATCCTGAGAAACCCTGCGGCAATCTCCTGCGCGCTGAACCGTGTGCCCATCGTGCTGTTTATCTCCCTGGTGAGGTCCAGGAATTTCTCCCTCGTTATGTCGCTGTTTATCGGCGACCTGCGGTCAGGTCCGAATGTCTCCGGGAAATATGCGGGGATCAGCCGCCCCGTGAGAAGGTTTGCATCGGTGACTGTCAGGGGACCGCCGAATCCGTAACACGCAGGCCCGGGATAAGAGCCTGCGGACTCGGGACCCGCGGTCATTTTCTGCCCGTCGAATCCCAGGATGGAGCCGCCGCCTGCGGCAACGGTTATGATGTCCAGCATTTCCGTCTGAAGCGGGATGCCTGCGATGACCTTCTCATATACCTTCCTGAACCCGCCGTCGAACCTCGATACATCCGTGGATGTGCCTCCCATGTCAAACCCTATGGCGCCTGTCAGCTCCTTCCGGAGGGCTGTTTCAGCCACTGCCACCACCCCCCCGGCAGGGCCTGAAAGAACGGCGTTTTTCCCTGTAAACGAATCCGGAGGGCTCAGGACCCCGCTGCTCTGCATGAATTCAAGGGGGATGCTGCCAGTCTCTTTCCTGATGCCTTCAAGGTAAATCGCAAGCACGCTGCTCAGATACGCATCCACCAGAGTGCTCTGCCCGCGGCTTACCATCTTTATGAGATTCACGGTCCTGTGCGAGAGGAATATGCCGGGGAATCCGTGTTCCTTCAACAGTTCCGCGCAGAGCAGCTCGTGCTCCGGGTTTATCCATGAATGCATGAAGACAACCGCCGCCGTGTCCACACCCTGCTCCCTGAGTTTTCCGACTTCATCCCTCAGGGGGCCGGGATTAAAACGCCGGATCACCCTGCCGTCGGGGCCCATCCGTTCGTCCGCCTCCAGCACGCTTGAATACAGCGGCCGGCACTTCTTTATGCATAGCCGGAAAATCTCGGGCCTGTCCTGGTAGCCGATTTCCAGCAGGTCCGGAAATCCCCTCGTGATCAGGAGCGCGACCCTGCCGCCCTTTCTCTCGAGCAGGGCGTTTGTGGCTGCAGTGGTTCCGAACCTGATGCTTTCTATCCTGTCCTCAGGGAGGGGCTCACCGGGGGCAAGTCCGAGTATCCTCCTGATGCCTTCTATGGATGCATCCTCATATGCGGATGAGGCGGAAAGAAGCTTCAGGGTATGAAAAACACCGCCGGGATCAAGGGCCACGACGTCGGTAAACGTCCCGCCCCTGTCGACTGCAAACCTCCATTTTGATGTCTTTTCCGTCATGTTCTTCCTTTTTGCCTGATTCACATCTATAATACCAGCATGCCCGTGTCACGTAAATGCAGAATCCTGACCGTGCCGCCCGCTGTTGTGTTTTTCTTTGCCTTAACAGTGGCAAAAAACACCGGCGGCGGGCAGGGTCATGTGGTTTAAAAAAGGAAAGACTACTTTGCAATCAGCAGAAACGGTTTCACGAAGAGGCTCAGGGAGACTGCTTCAAAGGAAGGCGTTATTCTCGAAAGCATATCATAACCTTCTCCCCCTTGCGCATGCTTTCCCGCTGGGCCGGGGAGGCGGCGGGTTTCCTACGCCGCTTTAACTCCCCTGACCTTTATGCTTGCAATCGCACCGGCAACTTCCTCCAGTTGTCGCGGTGATATGCCGGTGTTCTCAATGAGCGCCTTTGCTATGGGGTCATCGGTGTGGCAGTCAAGCGTAAACGCCCTCTCATCGATTATCTCAACCTCACGGAATCCGGCCCGCCGGATGACCCCGGTGTATTCGTCTTTCTTGACCGCACCGGCAAGGCAGCTTATGTATGCATCCACCGAGTCTTTCAGGAATTCCGGGAGGTCACGCGTCAGCACAAGGTCCGAGATCATTATCCGGCCCCCGGGCTTCAGAATCCTGAACACCTCGCGGAACACCCTCGGCTTGTCAGGCGACAGGTTGATGACGCAGTTCGAGATGACCAGGTCCCCGCTGTTGTCTGCAACAGGCAGGTTCTCGATCTCTCCCAGCCTGAACTCCACGTTTGTGTAATTTCCCTTTGTCGCATTCTCCCTCGCCTTTTCTATCATCTCCGGGGTCATGTCTATGCCGATTACCCGGCCTGTCTTTCCGGTTTTGTTGGCCGCAAGGAAGCAGTCGAGCCCCCCGCCGCATCCGAGGTCTATAACGGTCTCGCCTTCTTTAACTGAGGCTATGGCCACCGGATTCCCGCATCCCAGGCCCATGTCCGCGCCTCCGGGAACAGACCCGAGTTCTTCTGCTGAATATCCGACGATTTCGCTTATGCTCCGGCCGCCGCACGGGTCGCACGCCCCCCCCTGCGCAGCTCTCCTGGCATATCCGTCTCTTACGATTCTTCTTATTCCGTCTTTTTCCATTGCCGCCGTCCCTCCCTTACAAAAGTTCGCCTTACGAGGCTCCTGCAGTTGTATAAAGTGTCCCCTGCACGTTTATGCAATATTAAGATTTACTTTACCGCCAGTCCGCCTAAAAAGACCCTCTCCAGTATGTCGCTCTCCAGAAAGGCGGATGATTCACCGTGGGCCACTATCCTGCCCTTGTCCAGGACATAGGCCCTGTCCGCAATGTCAAGTACGCTCTTTATGTTGTGCTCCACGACCATAACGGTCGTCTTCAGCTTTGCGTTGATCTCCCCGATCTTCTGAAAAACATCTTTCACCACCTTGGGGGCAAGGCCGAGGGAGGGCTCGTCAAGCAGCAGGACCTCGGGGCCGGTCACCATTCCCCGGGCTATTGCAAGCATCTGCTGTTCACCGCCGCTCAATGTCCCTGATTTGGCCCTTCTCCTGCGGCGGAGTACGGGGAAAAAGTCCATGGCCTCTTCGATCCGCCTCTTGAGAGTTTTTTTGTCGTGAATCATGAAACCGCCCATCTCGAGGTTCTCTTCAACATTTAAATGTCTGAATACGCGCCTGCCCTGCGGGATGAAGGCTATGCCGAGCGCCGCAATCTGATGGGTGGCCGGGGGAACCGGCCTGCCGCGGAATATAATCTCCCCCCCGCTGACCGGCGCCAGGCCGAAGATCGATTTGAGTATGCTCGACTTGCCCGCCCCGTTCGGCCCCATAAGGGCCACGATCTCTCCCCTGTCCAGCCTCACGGACACGCCCTTCAGTGCCCTGACGCCGTTGTAGTGGACAGAGATGTTTTTCACCTGCAGCACTGTTTCATCATGCATGATCAGTTCCCTATATACGCCTCCACAACCTTTCTGTCCCTCAGGACCTCGTGCGGCCGGCCCTCTGCCAGGAGCACCCCGCTGTCAAGGACGAATACATAGTCGGTAAGGCCGCGGATGAGGTCCATGTCGTGCTCGATAAGGACCACGGCGCACCCCTGGTTCCTCAGTTGTTTCAGTATGGACTCCACTATCCCGGCCATACCCGGGAAAAGCCCTGCAAACGGCTCGTCAAAGAGATAGACCCTGGCCTCCATTGAAACGGCCCTGCCTATCTCGAGGAGCTTGCGCTGTCCGTATGAGAGACTGGAGGCAGGCTCATCCCTCTTGTCCCACAAATCGATCATTCTGAGCACCTCCTCCGCTTTCTGCAGGTGTCCGGGGTTGTGGCATTCAAACAGGGCGCACCAGAGATTCCTTTCGGTCAGGACCACGAGGATATTGTCCATCACGCTCATCTGCTCGAAAAGCCGTATGTCCTGAAATGTCCTCGTTATGCCGTAGGACTTTATTTTATGCGGCCGTATCTTTTTAACGGCGATCGCGTCATCGAGGATTACGGTGCCGCCGTCAATCGGCAGGAAACCGCTCAGCAGGTTGACAAGGGTGGTCTTGCCGGAGCCGTTGGGACCGACAATGCCGGTTATCTTTCCACCTTCCAGTGTAAGGGAAAGATTATTAACGGCGGTCACCCCGTCGAATCTCTTTGTCAGATTCCTGATTTCTATCTTCATGGCTGATTTAACCTTACAGTTGCATAAAACACCGCCCGCGGGGCGGGCCTATTTCCCCAGCACCCCCTGGGGCCTGAACAGCAGGAATATGATAAGCAGGCCGAATGCTATGGCATCCTTCCATTCCCCCGAGATCTTCCAGACCCCGAAATTCTCCACAAAACCGAGCAGCAACCCGCCGCAGACGCTTCCGTAAATATTTCCTACCCCGCCCACAATGGACGCGATCACCCCTTTCAGCAGCAGTCCCATTCCCATTGTCGGCATGATGCCCGTGTCAAATCCGATCAGGATACCGCCGAGGCCCGCGATGGCGGAGCCGATGAAGAATACGTAGCCGATTACCCTGTCGGTGTCAATCCCTATGATCCTGGCTACTTCGTCGTCATCGCTTATCGCCTTTACCGCCTTGCCGAATTTCGTCCTGTTCAGCATCAGGAAGAGGCCGATGGTCAGGGAGACGACCGTAATAATGATCACGATATGTATCCGGGTGATAACGCCGCTGAATATCTGGTACGTCTTCTGGATGTTGAAGATATCCGTAAGGGTCTGGAACCGGTTGCTGAACATGATGGCGATAACCGCCTGCAGTGCGGTGAAAAGACCCAGGGATGCGACGAGCATTATGACGCTGGATCCGCGTTTTCTCCTGAGCGGCAGGAAGACGAGCTTGTCCGAAAGCATGCCTGCAATGCCTGCAAGCAGGACGCCGGCCAGGATGCTCGGCACAAGGGCCGCCCCCGAGAGCTTGAAGAAAAAGAACACCGTATACCCCCCGATGGCCGCAAACACGCCGTGGGCGATGTTGAAAAACTTCGTGGCCCCGTATATCAGGTTGAAGCCGAGGGCGATCAGGGTATAGATCGCCCCGGCTATAATCCCGTTTATTACAAGCTGCGTGAGTATGTCCAACTTAATGCTCCAGTGCAACCGGTTTGCCGTTTTTGATCATTTTCAACTGCACGCCGGACATCACCATGCCGTTGTCACTGACCAGCAGGTCGCCGAGCGCGCCCGGGAAGCTCTTTATCTTCTTCAGTTCCCTTACAATCTGTTCGGTGGCCGGTTTTTTGGACGGCGAAGACCCCGCCCTTTCCACGGCTGTGGCAAGAAGGTTGAAAATATCGTACGCATTCGGTGAGCACACAGGGGGCCTCTTGCCGAACCTGGCCTCGTACGCCTTGCTGAATTCTTCGCTCGGTTCAACAGGGCTTACATACCAGTATCCCTCAAACAGCTCCGGCTGCTCGGTGACCTCAAAGCCCTCAAGCGTTGTAAAGGGCGTGTTGATTCCCGCCTCCCTTATCTGCTTGGCCACTATCTCCAGCTCGGGCGTCTCCACGAATATCAGGTAGATATCGGGATTGGTGGGCTTTGCGCGGGCGATGAGGCTGCGGAAGTCTTTCTCGCCCTTCTTGAAGGTCTGGTCCGTGACGACCCGGATGTCCGTATTTTTGATTCCGTCGAGGAAATCGTTATAGTATGCCACCCAGGCCTCCAGGGACGTGGTCCTGAACACGCCGACCTTTTTTATACCCCTCTTCTGCATCTCTTTGATGAGAAGGCCGTTGAGTTTTACCGACGGCGCCCAGTGAGTGAAATTGTTGACCCCGTCCGGAATGTCCTTCTGAACCGCGATTGCAAAATGGATTATATCATGCTGCCTCGCAAGGGGCACGGTGATGCGCGGGGCATGCCCCACGGTTACAATGGCGTCCACCTTGTCGACGTTCAGGAGTTTCTGGGCCGCACTTGCGCTCAGTTTCGGGTCAAGCTGGTCATCCTCAAAGACAAACTCGTAATTGTACCTGCCGTCCCCCCACTGCTCCCTTGCCATCAACAGTGCATTCTTCATTCCCACGCCCACAAATCCAGCATCGCCGGTGAGAGGGGCGATCATTCCTATTTTGAACGTATCCTTTACAACCGGCTTTTTGCTCATGGAATGTACGTATGCTGCCGAGACCACCATTACGGCGGCAACAACTCCGATGATAATCTTTGCTGTTTTCTTCATGTCTTTCTCCTTCCGATGTTTTTTTGATTTATCCTTACAGCGGCATAACATCCAGCCGGACTCCCCTGCCGGCTTGTGCAACATTAAGGTAATTAGAACGTTGTCGGCATAAAAACAGAAAAGGCCCGACCGATTAACAAATAATTTGTCAATCAATCGGGCCTTAATGACCTGATATCAACCCTGCCGGAACACCCGCATTAAAGCATATGATTTATCCGGCGGGGGGATGTAACAGGGTTAAAGTAACCTCTCCACATTATACTCAAAAACATCCGGCTATTTCCACATCTTTTTTCTCACCCCCTCAACCCAACCCGCTGTAGCCCCTGCCATCCGAACTTTGACCCCGGTTCTCCGGCGGACTCCCCTGCCGGCCTGTGCAACATTAAGGATTGCTCACGGTTTATACTTCCCTGCCAGTCCCTGCGGCCTGCAGAGCATCAGCGCCGTAAGCGCCGTGCCGTAAATGAACTCCTGTATCTTGGCCGATACGATGACTGGCAGCCCCAGGTACCGGAGCCCCTCGGGCAGCAGTATCAGGAACAGTGCTCCCAGAAGCGGGCCGCAGAGACTGCCGAGGCCCCCCAGGATGATGATCACGAACATGAAGACCGACTCATTGACGCCGGACACCGAGGGGTCGATATATCCTATGTAGGAGGCGTAGAGCGAGCCGGCAACAGCGGCCATCATGGAGCCGGTTACAAAAACCGCCAGTTTATAATAAGCGGTGTTGTACCCGAATATCCGTACAGCCTCCTCGTCCTCGCGGATCGCCTTTAAGACCCTGCCGAAGGATGAATTCACGATAAACCTGCATATCAGAAAAACCGCCCCGAAAAAGGCCGTGGAAAGCATGAGAAAATCCGGGTTGGACGCCGGCCGGCAGCCGAAAAGAGACGGCCTCGGCACCCCGAATATCCCCTGGCCGCCACGCGTGAGGTCCTGCCAGTTCAGCAGCACGGCGAAGACGATCGTACTGAACCCGAGGGAAACGATCGCGAAATAATCACCGCTGAACCTGCTCAGAATCGCGCCGGCGAGCAGCGCGGCAACGAACGTTGCCAGCACACCAAGGGCCACGGACATCAGGAAACCGGCCCCGAGCCTTGTCAGGAGCAGGGCCGTGGTATAGGCGCCTATCCCGTAGAAGGAGGCGTGTGTAATGGAGAAAAGCCCGGTATAACCGACAATGAGGTTCAGGCTCATCCCGGTGATCGAGAATATCGTAAAGTAAATTGCGATATGAATCAGATAGTCCATGATTCGACCGGGCCCCCCGGCTGATTTCTTTACCTTACAGTTGCATAAAACACCGGCGGACCCCTCTGCACGTTTATGCCGCATTAAGGCTTACGTCCCGAGGATGCCCCGCGGCCTGAACAGCAGGAATATTATAAGCAGCCCGAACGCCGAGGCATCCCTCCATCCCCCTGAAAAGGCAACCGCGCCGGTGTTCTCCACAAGCCCGAGCAGGTAAGCGCCGAGCGCTCCGCCGTAAATATTTCCCGCTCCCCCGATGATGGAAGCGGTTATGCCCTTCAAAAGGAGCATCATGCCCATTGCCGGCAGGAGGCCCACATCAAACCCGATCAGGATCCCGCCGAGCCCCGCGATGGCGGAACCGATGAAGAACACCCAGCCGATGATTTTATCGGTATCAATCCCGATGATCCTGGCCACTTCCTCGTCATCGCCTATGGCCTTCACCGCCATGCCGAACCTTGTTTTATTGATAATCAGCGCCAGCAGCGCGGTCACGGATATGCCCGCCGCCATGATCGCAACCTGTATCTCGGTGACCACGGCCCCGAATATTTCATAGGTCTCCGGTATTTCACCCATGCCCGACAATCTCCGGAACCCCGTGCCGAAGACCAGGGCGATAAGCGCCTGAAGCGCCCAGAGAATACCGAGGGAGGCAACGAGCATGATCACGCCCGGGGCCCTCTTCCTCCTCAGGACGCCGAATACGGCCTTGTCCGCAAGCATGCCCGCAACACCGACAAGGAGCACCCCGGCCGTCACGCCGGGCAGCAGGCCGAGCCCCAGCGTGTTGTGCAGGAGGAGCACCGTATATCCTCCGAGCACGATAAAAACGCCGTGGGCGATGTTGAAAAACTTCGTCACCCGGTAGATCAGGTTAAAGCCTATCGCGATCAGTGTATAGATCGCCCCGGCGATAATTGTATCCATTACAACCTGGGGTAAAATATCCACCTTACGGTTCTATGTGAACGACCTTGCCGTTCTTTATCATCTGCACCGTGGGACTTGAATAGACCCTTCCGTTGGGCTTTACATACAGTGTGCCGAGGGCGCCTTTGAAGTTCCTTATCTTTTTCAGTTCAGCGGATATCTCGGCCGGCGCGGGTTTCGATGATGACTTCACGTTTTCCGCGGCGGTTATGACAAGCTTGACAATGTCATACGCATTGGCCGCGCCTATGGTCTGGTCTTTTCCGAATCTCTTCCTGAACGCCCCGGTAAAGCCGTGCGAGGGCTCCGCCCCGCCCACGAAGAACTCCCCCTCGAAGAGCTCCGGTTCCTTTGACACGGCAAAGGACTCGATGGCGGTCAGAGGGACATCGAGCCCGAGTTCCTTTATCTGCCTGGCCAGTATCTCCAGTTCCGGCGTCCTGAGAATAAGCACGATGATATCCGGCCGGGCCTGTTTCATCCTGGCAATCTCCGTCCTGAAGTCCTTCTGCCCGCTCTGCACCTCCTGGGTGCCCACGAAATCCACCCGCGTCTTCAGGTCATTGTAAATCGACACATAGTCGTTCAGGGAAACGTTTACAAACGCCGCCGGCCTTGTATAACCCCTCTTCCTGATCTGTTCGGCCATGACCCTGTTCTGTTCGGGCAGGGAGGTCCAGTGGGCGAAGTTGTTCTCACCTTCTGTAACAGACGGCTCTGTCGTGACGGCAAAGTGGATGATCCCGTTCCGGTCCGCAAGCCTGGACAGGACCCCGCCCGAGCCGCCGCCTGCGGATACGATGACATCAACCCTGTCGATGCTGACAAACTTGTTGCCCACTGTTGCGTCTATCTTGGGATCGAGCTTGTCGTCCTCAAACAGGAGCTCGTAGTTGTATTTCGTCTCCCCCATCTCCTCTTTAGCCAGGATCGCCGCATCCCTCATGCCCTCGCCGATGAAACCGATATCCCCGGTAAGCGGGATGCTGAAACCTATCCTTATGGTCTGTTTTACGTCCGGTTTGCCGCTCATGGAGAATACATGCCCCCCCGACATAATCACCGCCGCCGCAACCATGCCGGCAAAAATCCTCACCGCCTGTCTCATTTCTTCCTCCTTTTTTTCAGTGTTGGTACCGTAATACCCTTACAGTGGCATAAAAACACCGTCTGCGGGCAGGGAAATCCGGCGGAAAAGCTTTGTCCGCGATTCCCCCTAATCATTGACCAGCAGATCAGTACACGTGCATCCCGAGCCCGCCGTGCACATAAAGCACAGGGGATGCGTAACAATCTCCCTGCTGCTGAGGGCCCCGTAATCAAAATCATCTATGCCCGCCCCGCCGTTCCTGATCGGCATGTCAAGCACACGCCAGAAATCACAGTCATACACCTTCCCGCCGTCAAACCCGTAAGAGACACTGGTCCTGCACATAAGGGTGTCCACGGTGTCCGGATTGAATCTCTCCTCAAGCTCTTTCATGTACTTGTCGAACTCTTCATCAGACATGGATTTCCGCATCCTGCCTATGGGCATATTGTTCAGCGTGAACAAACGGTTGAAGGTTATCCCGTGCATTTCCTTCAGGTTGTCCCTGTACGCGCGGTCAAGCGATGCGCCGTCGGACAATATGGATGTGCCGGCAGGGTTGAACGCTATGTTCAGCTCAAGGGATGTGCCCTCCCTGCCGTAGCCGAGACTGTTGAGCCTCTTCAATGCCGAAATGACCTTTTTATATGTCCCTTTTCCCCTCTGCCTGTCCGCAACCTCCTCTGTGTAATGGGGAAGGGATGCGATAATCGTGACCCTGTTTTCAGCAAGGAACTCCGGCAAATCCTCCATGCCGGGCTCATCATACAGGGTGAGGTTTGAAGGGAGCAGCACATTCCTGCCCATGCCCGCCGCCGATTTCACAAAATACCTGAAGTGCGGGTGCAACTCCGGCGCGCCCCCGGATACGTCCACTGTGGTGATTTGCCGGTGACGGCTCAATATATCCAGGATCTTCTCGAGGGTGCTTAAAGGCATCTCCTCCGTGCTGTCCGGCGATGCATCCACATAGCAGTGCGTGCACCGCATATTGCACTTATGACCCATTATCACTATAAGGGCTGTCATATCTCCGGCCCTCAGCGGATAATGCCCATATTCCTTCAGCTTGCGGTCAAAACTGTTCATACCATCCTCCTTGACATATTTACAAATCCCGTCGTTAAACCCTGAACCCTCTCTCCCGGACAGGGCGATTCAAAACAAAAAGGCCCGATTGATTGACAGTATTTGCCAATCAATCGGGCCCTAATGACCTGATATCAACCCGTCCGGAACCGAAGCTTGTTCCGGCTGGAAAACTTGCCAGGGTTAAAGTAACCGTTTTATATTATACCGTAACGTTGCATAAACCGGCAACAGGAGCCGGGGGGGCCGGGAATTCTTGACATTCGCAGCAGTTTAGAATATTCTAAAATCATAAACTATGAATAAGAAGATATATGAGATCCAGGCGGAGATATGCAAAACCCTGGGGAATGCAAAAAGGCTTGAGATACTGCATGCACTGAAGGACCGTGAGCTGACGGTCGGCGAGCTTGTCGGGATACTGGGCATATCCGCCGCGAATGTCTCGCAGCACCTTGCGGTCATGAGGCAGAAAGGCATACTGGCAAAAAGGAGAGAGGGGGTCAACATCTACTACAGGGTGTCAAACTCCAAGGTGACCCAGGCGTGCAACCTCATGAAAGAGGTGCTTATCGAACAGCTCCAGGAGGGCCAGAGGATAGTAAAGAGGATGGAGAAGGCGGGATAAACAATAAACCCCGCCGGGGCGGCTGTGTCGTGAAGCAGTGCGTTTAAATCATATGGACGACACGGGTTTTGTCCGGGCAGGGTAAATTTTTTCCCTCAGAGTTGCAAGGTTTCGCATATAATAAAATTATAAACTGACATATTTCTGAAAATCATGAAGAGACATATCCCTGCACTCACAGCCGTGGTGATGATGCTTTTCCTCCTGTCGCTAAGTGCAGCGGCATGGGCGGCCGGCAAAGAGGTGCTCATAAGGGGGCAACTGGTCAGTGAGAAATGCATGGCCGACGGCAGGCTTACGGACTGCACACTCGAAGACTCCGGCGACAGCCCGTGGGTTATCTTCACCGCCGACAAAAAGCTCTACAAGGTGGAGCTCAGGAGGGCGCCGCAGTGGAAGCTGGACAGCGGATTCGGCAAACAGGTCGTGGTCAAGGGGATTCTCAAGGGGAACAAGATACTGGTCAATGATGCGGCGGCGCTGGAGGGAGCAAAGAAGATGTCCAAGTCGTGTTTATAGGGGTGCAGGATTGTGAAGACGGGTTTATTGAAAAAAAGGGTCGTCACAGCGGTTCTTATCATCATTCTCGCTGTCTCCGTCCCTGCTCTCCAGGGATGCAAGAGCAGGAAAGAGGAAAAGAAATCCTCAACCGCTGCTGAAACAACACGGGGTTTCCTGGTCTCGACAGAGGAACTTGCGGCTCTCTTAAAGCGGCCGGATGTGGTCATAGTCGACGCCCGGCCCGCGGAAGACTACGGGAAGCTGCACATTCCGGGCGCCGTGAATATATCCAGGGACATGGTCCGTAATCCGGATGACCTGCAGGAGATACTCGATTACAAGAGGAAGCACGGGTTTGCCGTCCCCCCGGAAACCGCGGGGAGGATATTCGGCGGGGCCGGCATCGGCCCGGACACGAGGGTGATTGTCTATGACAGCATCAAGTTTCCGCACGCCAGCATCATATGGGCCATGCTGAAATACTTCGGGCATGACAATGTACAGGTCCTGAAGGGAGGATTCGAGAGGTGGGCGGCAGAGGGAAGGCCGCTGACCGCCAAGCCGCCCCCGGTGCGTAAAAAGACCTTCCGCGCCTCTCCCAGGCCCGAAATGGTGGCGACACGCAAGTGGCTGTTTGACAACAGGGAAAAACTGGTACTCCTTGACATGAGGAGTTTTGAGGAGTACCTGGGCATAAACCCGGCCGGCAATCCGAGAGGGGGGCATATTCCCGGCGCAATCAGCCTTCAGTGGAGTTCGCTGGCCGGTGACGACACAGTGAAGGACCCGGGGGAGATGCGCGGGATACTCAGGGAGGCCGGCGTCACCCCGGACAAGGAGATAGTGACCTACTGCAACATAGGCATAGGGCGGTCAACATATGGATTCATGGTGCTCAGGATGCTCGGGTATGATAACGTCCGTGTCTACGGCGGGTCATTTGAAGACTGGTCCGCGGATACCGGCCTTGCAGTGGAGACCACGAAGAAAGGGTCGGTTGAGGACTGGGAGGTTGAAGAATAGGGGCGGGAGAGCATAAACCGGCAGACTCCTCTGCCCGCCGCCGGTGTTTTATGCAACTGTAAGGTAAATATTCACGGATAAAAAAGGGAGGGGATATGTGGATTGGTTTTTTAATAGGTGCGGCATTCGGATTCGCCCTGCACAGGGGCGGACTGGTCAGGTACTCGAGGGTGATGGGGACCCTTCTGCTGAGGGACCTGAAGCCCATGAATTTTATGTTTTCAGGGCTTGCCGTGGCGGCCCTGCTCTATGGTATCAGCGACCTGGCTGAGTTCGGCGTGGTGCCGAAGATCAACGGGTACTTCGGAATCGGGCATCTCGCGGGCGGCGTGACCTTCGGCGTGGGCATGGCCCTGGCCGGGCTCTGACCCGGGACATGCGCTGCCAGGTCAGGCAGCGGAAAGCTTTTAATACTCGCGGCGGTGCTCGGGCTTCTCGCAGGCGTCTATGTGTACGATGTGTTCTTCCCCGTGCTCAGCGGACTCGGCGGGGAACAGCGGTTTATCACCCTGCCTATGGTGCTGAAGGTCAGGTACGGTTATCTCGCCATCGCGCTGGGCGTAATGTTCCTCGGCCTGAGTTTTTTTCTCCACCGGATAGACCCTGCCAGAAAGTTCGACGGCGGGCGGGAAAAACTGCCCGTGCTGAAGAGGGAATGGGGCTGGCTTCCGACAGGCATTATAGCGGGGCTGATGATATTCGTAACAACGGCACAGGGACAGTACCTTTCGTTCTCCGGAAGCTTCCTGGCCCTGGGCGCTCACATTGCCTCGTTTTTCGACTGGACGATGCAGAGCGTGCCGGGCGTGAGCGACAACACCGCGTGGCGCGCCATGCTCATACTGGGCGTCTTCCCCGGGGCGTTTGTAAGCAGCCTGCTTGCAAGTACGATAAAACAGGAGAAGGTCACCCCCCTGTTCAGGGCGGCGTTCGGAGAGAGGCTCATCCTGCGTCTTGCCACCATCTTTATCGGCTCGGTGCTTATGATCGTGGGGGCGCTTACAGGCGGGGGGTGCACCACGGGGGCGTTCATGTCCGGCTGGCCCACGCTGTCCATAGGGAGCTTTGCCATGGGCATGACCTTTTTCGGCTCAGCCATGTTGACGGCCCATATCCTGTATTTCCGGAGATACAGGCTGGTGCTCGAGGTGAAGGAAAAGGAAAAACTGAACCTGGCAAATGATTAAGCGGGGTGTCATAAACAATGTCTGATAAGAAACAACACGGTTTCTGGAGGATGGACAGGCGGACGTTTCTCAAGAACATGGGCGCCGCCGGCATTGCCGCCGCCTTTGTGCCCGGATGTTTCCGCCCGGAGGAAGACAAGACAGGGCCGGTGGAGCGGGTCAGCAATGAAACACTCTCCCTGTACCGTTCCGAATTCAGCTTCACGAGGGGTGACTCCAGCGGGTATTCGCTTCACTGCGTAAACTGCAAGGGCAACTGCGCGTGGCAGACCTTTGAGAAATCGGGGCGTATTGTAAGGGAAGAGCAGGTGGCCGGCTACCCGCAGATCAGCCCCGGTATCCCGGACGCCAATCCGAGGGGCTGCAACAAGGGCGCGCTGCACTCGCAGGCGCTTTATGATGAAGACAGGCTGCTTTACCCGATGAAGAGAACAGGCGCGCGCGGGGAGGGAAAATGGAAGAGGATATCCTGGGACGAGGCGACCCGGGAGATAGCTGAAAAGATAGTCGATATGGTGAGCAGGGGGGAGTTTGACAATCTCATGGTATATGCCGGCACAGGCATACTCTCGCCTGCAAGGAGGGCCGCCGCCCTCCGCCTGGGTTCACTGCTCGGGGCAACCCGCTTCAATGTGGCCAGCGCCGTGGGGGACATGTTCCCCGGCGCGACGATCACCTACGGCATCTCCACCGTGGGCTGCTCGTCCGAGGCATGGTACGAGGCGGATTACCTCCTTGTCTGGGGCACGAACCCCACGGTTACGAGGATTCCTGACGCCCATTATATATGGGAAGGCAAATACCGTGGCTCGAGGGTGGTCACCCTGTCGCCCGACTATAACCCCACCGCAAGGCAGAGCAGCCTCTGGATACCGGTCAAACCAGGCACGGACTCATTTTTCGGCATGTCCGTGATCAATGTCATTATCCGCGAGAGGCTCTACGACGCCGGGTTCGTCCGCGAGCAGACGGACCTGCCGTTTCTCGTGAAGCTCAGCGACGGGAAACTGCTCCGCAAGTCGGACATGATACGGGGCGGGGACGAGCGGATATTCTATTTCTTTGACGAAAAGACCTCCCGGCCGGTGGAGGCGCGTGGGAGTATGGGCAGCAGGGAGCCGACGCTCCGGCTCGGAGACACAAGCCCCGCACTTGAGGGGGTGTTCAGGGTCAGGAACAGCGCCGGAGAGGAAATCGAGGTGACCACGGTCTTTGAGATGATCAAGAAGGAAAGCGCGAAGTTCCCCCCGGAATATACACGGAAGTACACGGGAATCCACCCGGACATCGTCTACACCGAGGCAAGGAGATTCGCCGGGGCCGGGACCGCGATAATCATGCTGGGCTACCGCATCCACAAATACTTCTGGGGGACCCTGACGTGCCGTACCGCCACACTGATGCTCGCCCTTACCGGACATGCAGGCAGGCGCGGGGGCCTGGACATAGACAATGAATGGGAACTCGGCGACTTCAGCGCCCTGTCCTCGCCCAAGCCGGCACGCTTCGGCTCGGGATTCCTTGGCGAGTGGATGGACGGCCGGATGTGGAGGAGCTTCCTCTCTCACTACGACGACGGGGAACTCAGGGACAGGACGGGACTGGATAAGAAAGAGCTTATGGCCCTCATTGACGCGGGCATGAAAAAGGAGGGATTCCCTTATTTCGACAGGCCCAGGC
This sequence comes from Thermodesulfovibrio sp., assembly GCA_026982355.1. Classification (GTDB taxonomy): domain Bacteria; phylum Nitrospirota; class Thermodesulfovibrionia; order UBA6902; family UBA6902; genus JAADFS01. The sequence goes on along the minus strand of JALSHG010000009.1, from coordinate 13,513 downwards.
TCCTGATACTGTTTCACGACAACAAGTTCGAGCGGAACAACGCCCAGAAACAGACGCAGAAGGCCGTGCTGGATTCAGTGGAGCTGTACGTTAATGTGAATTACCGCATGGACTCATCCGCTGTTCTTGCGGACATTGTGCTGCCGTCCCTGACCAACTACGAGGCATGGGAGCTGCGTGCGGATCCGGGATATGCAAGATTTGCAAATGCAATGATACCACCTGACGGCCTGAAGCCCCCCGGAGAGGCCAAATCAGAGTGGGAGATCGCCCTGCTCATCACCGGGAAAATACAGGAGATCGCAAGAAAAAAAGGGATATCAAAGGTCCCCGACCCGGAATACAACGTCACAAGGGACCTGGACACAATACACGAGGACTTTATCACCGTAGGGGACAAGATAATAAACAACGGGAAAGATCTGCTCGAGTGGGTGCTGGAGGCGTCCAAGGCCAACACCGGCGATGCGGATATAGAGTCGCTGAAGGGAAGCGGCTTTGTGCAACTGAAGACATCGGCAGGCCAGACAAGCCCGCTGTATCCGGACAGGCCGTTTTATCCCTTCGAGCCCCAGGTTTATCTGAAACGCCCGTATTTCACACTCTCGGGAAGGCAGCAGTTCTACGTGGATCACGGGATATACCTGAGGCTGGGATGCGCCGTGCCGACAGCGAGAAGGCCGGTCAGGCCGGGCAGGTACCCCCTCGCTTATTACAATCCCCATACCCGCTACGGCATCCACACCACATGGAGGACCGGCAAATACCATCTCAGGCTCCAGAGGGGGGGGCCCTGTGCGTACATAAACCCGGAAACCGCACGGAAGAGGGGAATAAGGGACGGCGACGATATAAGGATTTTCAATGATGTCGGCGAGATGTATCTCACGGCAAAGCTCCATCCCGGCACGCCGCCGGATGTGGTCTGGACGGAGCATGCGTGGGAGAACTTCCAGTTCAGGGACAGCAAGGGGTTCAACAATGTCGTTGCAGGCATTATAACCCCACTGGAGCTGGCGGGCAATTACGGGCACATGAGCTTCAATCCCTTCTGGGACGGCAACCAGATCATGAGCGAGGCATCCGTGGATGTTGAAAGGGTTTAGGAGGGGCATGAATTGAGACAGCTTGCAATGGTCATTGATTTGAACAAGTGCCTGGGATGCCAGACCTGCACAGCGGCCTGCAAGACCCAGTGGACCAACAGGAACGGCAGGGAGTACATGTACTGGAACAATGTCGAGACCAGGCCGGGCAGGGGCTATCCCGCCGACTGGGAAAGACGCGGCGGCGGGTTCAGGGACGGCAACGTGCGGACCGACGGGGCCGTGCCCTCACTGGAGGATTACGGCGTTCCATGGGAATACAACCTGAAAGACGTCCTCTTCAGGGGCGGCGGGGGGCATGTGACTCCGCATTACAACGGTAAGGAGGCGCGGCCCGCGGGCGGGCCCAACTGGGACGAGGACGAGGGCGGCGGCATATTCCCCAATGCCTACTACTTCTACCTGCCCCGGATATGCAACCACTGCAGCAGGCCCGCATGTCTCGCCGCGTGTCCGAGGAAGGCCATAGTCAAGAGGGAAGAGGACGGCATCGTCCTCGTTGACCGGAAAAAATGCAGGGGCTACCGTTACTGCGTAAGGGCATGCCCTTACAAGAAGGTCTATTTCAATCCCGCTGTAAACCAGTCGGAGAAGTGCATATTCTGTTTCCCCCGGCTGGAAAGCGGAAGGCCGCAGGCCTGTGCCGTACAGTGCGTGGGCAGGATAAGGCACACTGGTTATATGGATGACCGGGAAAGCCGTGTCTACAGGCTCGTCAGGCAGTGGAAGGTCGCGCTTCCGTTGAGGCCCGACTTCGGGACACAGCCGAATGTATTCTACATACCCCCGCTGAGCCCCCCCGGATTCGATGAAGAGGGAAGGGTTGCCGGGGCGCCGAGGATACCGGCGGAGTACCTGAGGAGGCTCTTCGGTCCGGGCCTGGATGATGCGATGAAAACCCTCGTGGCGGAGATGCAGAAGCGGGCCGCTGGCGGTAAGTCGGGACTTATCGATATGCTCATTGCCTATGTGCATAAAGACATGTTCAGCTATTAACCTTAATGCGGCATAAACGAGCAGGGGAGACTGCCGGCGGTGGTTTTTGGGTTCATAGATTCAGCCGGGAAGGAGGTACGGGCAAATGGATGACAAGACCGGCGACAAGGATGGAATAACAAGACGGGGCTTTCTCGGCACGGCCTCTCTATGGGCCGTTGTACTGTCGTCACTGACACTGCTTGCCGGGATATTCAGGATGTCAAAGGCCGATGTTTATTATGAAAAGTCGCGGAGGTTCAAGATCGGCAGGCCGGAGAATTTTCCCGTGGGCACCGTGAAAAAACTCGATGACAAGCGGGTTTTCATATTTTCGGATAATGACGGGCTTTACGCCGTATCCAGTGTGTGCACGCACCTGGGGTGTATTGTTAATGCCGTTGACTGGGGATTCATGTGCCCCTGCCACGGCTCGAAATTCAACAGGGACGGCAGGGTCATCTCAGGCCCGGCCCCGAGGAACCTGCCCTGGTTCAGGATAACCAGGCATATTGACGGCAATCTCGTGGTGGATGCCGGCAGGGAGATAAAGACAGGAACGAAGTTCAAGGTTTAGCCGGAGGAAATGAATCAGCCGGGAATGGATAAATTCAGGGAAAACCTCAGGAATATCAAAGGCTCTTTTGCCGCTTCGCTTCTGAGAACAAAGAGGCCCATATCCGGCAGGTCGCGGGCTGCCGTGATGCTGAACAACTTCTTCCTGCATATACAGGGAGTCAGGACAAACGTAAACACCCTCAGGCCCGCATACACTTTCGGCCTGGGGCTCGTCTCGCTGTTCCTGCTCTTTTTCACCACAGTATCCGGCATCCTCCTGATGATATACTACAACCCGTCGACCGGGGACGCGTACAACTCCGTAAAGGACATAACGTATGTCGTCTTTGCCGGCAGACTCATGAGAAACATGCACAAATGGGCCGGCGAAGGCATGATAATCTTCGTCATGCTTCACATGGCAAGGGTCTTTTATACAGGCTCGTACAGCAGGCCGAGGGAGTTCAACTGGCTTGTCGGGATAATGCTCCTGACACTCACCTTTGTGCTGAACCTTTCAGGATACATGCTCCCGTGGGACCAGCTTTCGTACTGGGCGCTGGTCATTGTCTCGAACATCATCCAGTCGTCGAAAGAGCTTACCGACGCCCTGGGCATAACGCCGTATTTCGACATCGGAGGCATGGCAAAGGAATTTTTCCTCGGGGGCACGGTGCCGGGAAAGGCAACGCTCATAAGGGTCTATTTCCTGCACATCATGCTACTGCCCATACTTCTGTTTATATTCCTCGGCGTGCATTTCTGGAGGATAAGAAAAGACGGCGGACTATCGAGGCCCGCCGGAGCCGTTGAGAAAAGCGTGTTTTCCTGGCCCGACCTCCTGCGGGCCGAGGCCGCGGTGTTCATGCTTTGCCTTGCAGGGGTGCTTGTATATTCATTTTACGTGGATGCGCCCCTGCGGGAGATGGCAAATCCCCTTATCCCGGAGAACCCTGCAAAGGCCCCGTGGTATTTCCTGGGTCTTCAGGAGATGGTCTCCTATTCAGCCTTCACGGGCGGCATAGCGGCCCCGGCGCTTGCGATACTCGGGCTTGCACTGATACCGTACCTTGACAGGGAGGAGGGGCATGCGGGCGTATGGTTTTCAGGCAGGCAAGGCATGATTACAGCCCTGCAGTCGTTACTTGCAGGAGCCGTGGTGCTTGCCGGGCTGCTTGCATTCGTGATCAGGTTCGGGTGGTTCAGGAACTGGTGGCCGGATGTGCCCCAGATACTGATCATCATGGTAAACCCTGCGGGCATATGGGTTGCCTTTGTGGCTCTGTGGTCGCTGCGCGTGATCAAAAAGACCGGTTCAACACGGATGGGGGCCATAGCCCTGTTCACGATGTTCCTGGTCAGTTACGTGATGTTTACTTATGTGGGAACGGAACTGAGGGGGCCGAACTGGGAGTTTTACTGGATGAAGAGCCGGTGGCCCGTGCATTAGCTTATGTACAGGAAATTCTATCTGACATTGACACTGATATCAGCGCTGGTTGTGCTGGCCTTTACCCTGCTTGCCGCTTACAGGGAGGCAACGCCCGGGTGGAAGACCCACCGCTCTGAATACAGGAGACTCTTTATTGAAAAGGCGAGGGCCGCCGGGAAAGAGGCCGTGTTGCCGGACATGGGGATTCAGCAGATATACCTGCCGGAACTGGGAAGGGTCGACCGCTGTACAAACTGCCATGCGGGTGTTGACAATCCCCTGATGGCGGACGCGGAGATGCCCTACAGGCTGCACAGCGGTGATTACCTGCGGAATCATCCCGTAGACAGGTTCGGCTGCACTGTCTGCCACCAGGGCCAGGGCCGCGCCACCAACAAAAAAGAGGCGCACGGCGAGGGGCGCGATACACACTGGGATTACCCCATTATCCCCCTGAAGTATATCCAGAGTTCCTGCGCCGTGTGCCATGACCTTGACATGCTGGAACGCAGCGGCGCAGACAGGGTTGCGGAGGGTGCGGGACTTTTCAGGGAAAAGGGGTGCAAGGGCTGCCATAAGCTCAACGGGACCGGCGGTGTCCTCGGCAAGCACCTTGACGGCGTGGGCTCACAACCCGCCGCCTACTTCCCGATGAAGTATGTCAGGGGGGAAAAGACGGTTTACTCGTGGCTCAGGCAGCACTTCGGGGACCCGCGGAGCATTGTTCCCGGGAGCCTGATGAAGGTCGACCTCACGGACAGGGAAGCGGACCTCCTGACCACGTACATGCTCTCCCTCAGGTCCGAAGAGATGCCGGCAAAGTACAGGCGCACAAGGCATGCCGAGGCAGAGGAGCCCCCTGACGGGGGGACATTATACAGGATGTACTGTATTGCCTGCCATGGCACAGGCAAAAAGAGCGTTTACGACAGGATTTTCAAACGCACCATTCCTGCGATTATGGACCCTGCCTTCCTGAGGACCGCCAATGACCTGTTTCTGACAAGGGTTGTAAAGGAGGGCCGCACAGGCACACCGATGACCGCATGGAAGGCCGGGGGCGCCGGACTCACGGATGAGGAGATAGACAGGATTATCTCGTATATGACAAGGAACAGGCCCCCATCCGCCGGACAGGCGGCCGGGGGCATTATAACGGCAAGCAAGATCTCCGCCGACATCCCTCTCCGGCCGGAGGACGCACTCTGGAAGCGTGCACGGGCGTTCACCGTCCCTCTCATGCTCGTGGGGCGGTCCCCCGACCCCATGGACAGGCTGGTCAGGGTAAGGGCGCTTTATAATGACAGGGACATCGCCTTTTCAGTGGAGTGGGAGGATGTCACCAGGAACGTGTCACTGGGTGTCAATAAATTCAGGGACGGCGCGGCGCTGCAGTTTCCCGTGCGGAACACCGCGGAGCCGTCCTTCAGGATGGGACAGGGGACGGGAAGGGACGGCAGGGGAATGGTGAACATATGGTTCTGGAAGGCGGATGTTCAGGAATCCATTGACACGGGCGGGAAGACGGACGGCCGCGGCCCCGTTGAAAACCTTACGGCAACGGGCTTCGGCACCCTCAGGCTGAAAGATGGCCCCTCAGTACCCGTCCGCGGCAGGGGTCAGTGGCGCAACGGCAGATGGCAGGTGGTCTTCAGGAGGGCCCTCAGCGGACGGGAAGGCGATGCAGTGTTTTCAGCGGGCGGAGTCACTCCGGTGAGTTTTGCCGTGTGGGACGGCGCCGGGGAGGACGTCGACGGCAGAAAGGCCGTCTCCGCATGGTATTATATAGTACCTGAAAAATAACGGCGGAAGGAGGGGAGAAATGAAAAACAGGCATACAAAGAAAATAATCATCGTACTTATCATCGCGGCCCTGATAGCGGCCTTCAGGATATTCAATCTCGGGGATTACCTGGCGCTTTCATACATAAAAGAATCGCGTGACGGCTTTGCGGCCCTGTATGCAGAGCACCGCACTGCGGTGATCGCGGGATACATGGCCGTGTACATCCTCGTGACTACGCTCTCGCTGCCCGGCGCAGTGGTGCTGGGTCTTGCGGCAGGCGCCCTGTTCGGCCTGGCGACCGGCACCATTATTGTATCGTTCGCCAGTTCGATAGGCGCGACGCTGGCCTGTGCCGTATCGAGGTTCATCCTGAGAGACTGGATACAGAACAAGTTCGGAGACAAGCTGAAAACAGTCAACGAAGGGATGGAAAAAGAAGGGGCATTCTACCTGTTCACCCTGCGGCTGATCCCGGTGTTTCCGTTCTGGCTCATAAACCTCGTGATGGGCCTTACAAAGATGCCCCTCAGGACCTTTTACTGGGTCTCGCAGGTCGGCATGCTGCCCGGCACCATCGTATTTATTAATGCGGGCAAGGAACTGGGAAAGATAGAATCCGTCTCCGGCATCCTTTCACCTGGGCTGATCCTGTCCTTTGTCCTGCTCGGGCTGTTTCCCATTACGGCAAAGAAGCTCATAGCCCTGTACAAATCGAAAAGGGCGACGGTTGTGACATAGCATGAAGGGTGCGGTTGCGGGGGGGCAGAACGAAATCCCGCCCCCCTGAAAGGGATTGCGGATAAAGCTTTTCCGGCAGGCTCTCCTGCCGGCGGTATTTTTATGCAACCAGTTAATGTTGTAAAGGAGGGATATATGTTAAAAAAACACGGCATACTCTTGCTGGCCGCTGTATTCGTCATGGTTTCCGCCTTTGCCGCCCATGCCGGCGACCTGACGCCGGAGCAGCTTGTAGCGGATGCGAAGGCAAAAACGGAAAAGGTCTCGGTACATGAACTTAAAAGCATGATGGACAGGGGCGAGGACATCATTATCCTTGACGTGCGGGACAAGGAGGAGTTTGAGAAGGAACACATCAAGGGCGCAATAAATATCTCGCGCGGGACCCTGGAGTTTCTCGTGCAAAATAAAATACCCGACAAGAATGCCCGCATAATCGTCTACTGAATATTCGACCGGAGGTCGCCGTTGGCGGCCAGGAGATTGAATGAGCTTGGCTACAGAAACGCCGTGTATATGGAAGACGGACTCAGCGTCTGGAAAAAGGCCGGTTACCCCGTGAAGTCCGGGGGCGGCTGGTTTTCCTTCTGAGAAGGCGCTCATACGGAGGTTTTATAAATGGGTGAAACCGAAAAAATAATAGAGGCATGCGATGACTGCGGAGCATGCATCAAAAACTGCATTTTCCTGGGCCATTACTGCAAGACGCCGAGGGACCTCGCCGGGAAATTCAGGCAAAACCCCCTGCAGGACATAGAGATGGCGTATTCCTGCACACTGTGCGGACTGTGCAGGCGGGTATGTCATTTAAATCTCTATCCCGGGGATATGTATCTCGAGGCCCGCAGGAAAATATTCATGGCCGTGCAGGCAAAGGCGCTGCCCGGGGATTCCGGTTACAGGGCCGTACTGCCTAAACTCAAGGCCGTCGGCAGCCATCAGACCTTCAGTACATCGCGCGTATTCACACTGAGCAAAGGTCCTGCAGCGGGAAACGGCGCCGCACCGAAGACAGTCTTCTTCCCGGGCTGCGCCTTTCCGGCCTATTCCCCGGGCCTGGTGGTGGACTCCTACAGGTATCTCCGTGAAAAGATCCCGGGGACCGGCATTGTCCTTAACTGCTGCGGCAAACCGAGCAGGGACATGGGCGATGAGGAAAGGTTTCAAGCGATATTCAGAAACACCATGGAGGTGTTCTCCCGCCTGGGCGTTGAGGAAGTGGTCGTGGCCTGCATCAACTGCCATAAGGTCTTTGTTGAAAACAGCAGCATGAAGATACGGACGATATACGAGCTGATGACGGCAAAGGGCTTCCCCGTGTCCGTTTCCGGGCAGGGGCGGAAGGTCAGCATACACGATGTATGCCCTGCGAGGTACACGCCCGGGATACGCAGCGCGGTCAGGGAAATAGTCACACGCCTGGATTACAAGATAGCGGAGATGCCTTTCAGGAACGAGGTCACAAACTGCTGCGGCGCGGGCGGCTGCGCGCCCTGCGGCAATGCCGGACTTTCCGACAGGCATTCACAAAAGCGGGTGGCCCAGGCAAAGGGCCGCGTGGTCACATATTGCGCGCATTGCAGGGAGCGTATCTCCTCCTATGCCTCTTCCCTGCATGTCCTGGACCTCGTGTTCAGGGACCCCGAAAAGCTGCACAACAGGAAGTACAACAAGAGCTGGAAAAACTGGCTGAACCGCTGGTACCTGAAGAACAGGCTGCAGCTTATGTCCTGAGGTTGTTCTTGATACTGCACAAACCGGTCCGAAGAGCCTGCAGAGTGGTTTTCTGACCCTTACGGTTGCATAAAAACACCGCCGCCCGGGCAGGCGCATACATTAAAAAAACTTATAATTCCATAAGCACATTGACGACATACACAGTGCCACGCCCCTTTTGTGCTTTCATAACTATCTGTTATTACTCAATTATTTTTTTCTAACTGTAGAAGATGGCTTTGATTGTATCTTCCATGCAGAAGAGTACGCCATAACAGGTGAGGGTTAGTCCGGCAAAAAATGATAGAAGAGTAAATCAGGGTCGAATTATACCTGGGCAGTTGCCTTTTTCTTAGGTTTTTTGAAATTTAAAGCCTGCTCTATTTTTTCTAACCTTGATTCTATATCTTTTTTAAAGCTTTCAAATTCAGATTGAAGAGCATAAGAGTCTTTTTTATCAATTGGTGGGGAATCATCCGTTACTGAGCCGACAACTAACTTTAACTGTCCTTTTGCGCACATCTCTCTGCTTAAAATACCCCATATGTTCCAATTTGTTCCTTCAAGAACCTTTTCATTTATAGAGTTATGCACTTTATTTAGATTTTTACCGAATTCCTCTGTTGGTAAATCTACGGGACAATTAGGTTCTTGCATACACTTAAGGAGGGCCGGTTTTGATGTAAGAGGTATATCAATACCATAACATTGTCCGGTCTTTGTATTTGTCAATATTATGGCATCAGAACCATGATTGTATTTGACTTCCCAATTTTTATTGGCATAATCTTCAATGATAGCCTTACACAAGCTTTTCAATTTATTTTGTAAATTTGACATTGAAATGTCTCTCTTTAAAACATAATGCACAACATTTGGTTTCCATCCGAAGCTGATTTTATTGCCTTTATCGTCAATCCTTGTTAACACTATGACTTTAACAAGTGGCGCCTTTTCCTGTAGCTCATCGGCAATTCGAGGGCCTTCTATTTTCCCGTTAAATTCAACATCCAGCAAAACTAATTTTATTTCCGTATCCTCTGATGCAATCCTGATACCTTCATTGCCGGTCTTTTTGAAAATTACTTCATAATCTGTACCACTGAAAATACTGTTAACAATGTTTTTCAATGATTTCCCTGATTCTAATATTTCTTCAGGTGTATCATCTATGCAAAGAATTTTTGCCATTTATTTGTTCCTCTTCGCCTTGAATCTGCTTTCAAGGTATTCCTTAACCTCAACTGCAACTTGTTCCCATTCATCCATGTTTTCCATGATTTTTATTTTTTCATCAATTAATTTTACTATTTCCTTTTCTCCTGTGGAATCATAAAAATCTCTTGCATTTTTCAAACTGCCAATCGTTGCCTTTTTGTCCCCCTCTACTATTTTCAAATCGTGAGTTATAAGTTTATGCTCATATCCTTTAGAATAGTCTGCTACAATCAGTTTCCTGGTAACATGGTCATAAATAGGCTTCAAATTGTTTATGGTGTTTAAGAGTTCTGGCAAATCAAAAGGTATCTGAATGTAGGCATGTTCATCGGAATAATTTATAAATATTGGATGTCTATTTATAAACGAATGCTTGTTTTCTATGCCAATAACAAGTAATGGGTTCAGCGCTTTCTTTTTTGTCCTGAATTCACTCCAGAGCCAACTATCGAAATCCTTGTTGTTCTCCAAAACAAAGATTACGATGTTATGCTTAATTACATTTTTTGAAAGTTCAATATGCCCCACCGCTTTAAGTGCCCTTTTGAAAGAAGTGTACAGCTCTTTATTATCTGAAATTAAAGTTGCCTTTGATGCCATGGGTTTTTGTATTCTTAATCCTCTGTTGATATTTTCACAATAGAATAAAGAAAAAGACCGATTGTTATAATTATGAATGTGAGTATTCCCAAGGGCAAAACAACGAGCATCCAGTCGGTCGGCTTATCTGCAAGCAAAACAATCTCATGCCATTTAACTGTTTTCCCGAAGGGGATGAGTGTTTTTAGAATAATGATCAAATAATGCATAAAGAGATAAGCTGCGCCAAGGATTGCTCCAAACCCCCAGATTTTGAAATTAGGAGAATATCTTTTATTTTCAGTCTCTTGCTCTTTGGGTGTTTGTGGAGCATCTTTTTTTTCAGATGATTCTGGCGAATCTTTATCTTTGGACGAAGATGACGTTGTTTCTTTCTTATTTGAATAAGCACGGAAGTAATTTACCCATAAATCCAGTGCAACAAAAGCTGATATTACTAATAACGAAATGGGAACGTTCGAATCCATATTACATCTCCCTCATTTATTTACTCCTTGTTATCAGTGTATAAAGGTGTGATACAAAAATACCGAGATGGAGAAAGCCTCCAATCATTAAAAACATGGTAATCGCCATAGCGCTGGGATTTTCCGGAAATTGTACGGGTTGTATCCCGAAAAAAATGCTGAACGAGTTGATCATCTGCTTTGAAAATCCTGCTATTGAATCATTATTTTTGCCAAATTCCGCCCCAACCATTGAGCTGATAAACCCGAAAAGTATGGGCCAGAATAAGAGCGCTATTACAAAATACCTGAACGATCCGACCAATGTTTCCACATACAACCGGATAGGATAAATCGGAATTATCCAAGGATTTCTCGTAAAAAACCATTTACGGTTTAGTTTTCTGAAATACTTAAGGCAAGCCTGTTCTTCGTCAAACTGCCCAACTTCTCTGAAAATCCGCATTATTTCGGTTACTATACTCATCCTGGCATTGAGAGACGAGGCTTTCTTCACTTTCGGATGGAACCACTTTGAAATCGTGTGTATCTCTCCCTCAAGTTCCTTAAACCTGCTCTGAACATCGATGTTGTATTCAACTCCGTAGAACATACACTCAGCCTTCACCTCAAATTTGTGTCTTAATGCGATAGCTTCAAGACATGTTGTAGGTGTTTTATACATCAGCAGATTCCTGGCTTCGAGCGCCAGTAAAGCGCCATGAATACAATCCTTAACTGTTATTGCCTTATGATATATCTTTTCAGCCCGATCAATCAGCTTTTCCGAGATGAGGAGCAGCTTCCCGCTGGCGCTGTGCCCCTCTTTTTTTTCATCTCCCGGCACTGCATCCCGCCACTGTCTTTTTGCCTCTGCCCAATAATCCTTAATCAGCCCCGCCTTTTCCAGAAGGTTATACATCCCTCCGCTCGGTTTATAAATCATCTTTATATGTTTGCATTCTTGTTTTAACATGCGGATATGCTCTTTGTTGCTCTTATACCAAGCTATGTGTTTATGCCCTACCGTAACGAATATCCTCTTCTTGACTTTGGCGAAGCCTTCGAATTCTGCGTCCTTTTTCTTTATGTCAGATAGATGAGAATAAGAGTCTTTATCGGGAAAACTTGCAAACAGGTCTTCAAAGACCAAATTAATATTTTTTGTGTTTTTATTTTTTTTATCTTCACCATTTTTGAAAAGTCGTTTCATCATATCTAAAGTGGTAACGGCATAACTTTTATAACCCATTTTATGTGCCAGATACGCATTCATAAAGGCATAAGACGTCTCTTCATCAATGGCTGCTGCAAAGGGCAAATCTTCTGCTTTGTCTGACGAAATGGCAGACTCTGTCGTATCCTTTTTCATCTTCTTTTTAAGCCATGCTCTAAGACCTGATGGATCAAATAGAGGAGAGTACCCATAATAATGTTGATTGAGCAAATACATGCATTTTTCCATTCCCTCCGTATTAAGGGGATTTACAATGTGATCACTGAGCCATAGCAAATCTGTCGATGGGATATTATCGTCCATTGTAATAAATATCCAGTAGACCTCGGGATACATAAGCGTCAGCATCGCGGCGATATCGGAAGCAGCAGGGGTTATCCTGATCGGATCCCATGATTTGTAGTCTTCTGCTCCGGAGATGTCCAGAATTACAGCGGTATGGAGCAGTTTTTCCGGCGGTGCTTGTTCGAGAACAGATGTTATTTCTTCAATGAAGGAAAAAGTGTGTGCATGCTTTTGAGGATCGAATTCGTGTTTAAGACCTTTAGATTCAATACCAACAAATCTCACAAAACGAGAGATGCTGTTTTTCATTTCTTCGGTTTTTGAAAAAACATATAAGAGGGGTCTTTTCATTATTAAAATATTATCCCTACAAAAATATCGCCTACAAAAATGTAGGAGATAATTTCTTCTTCAGCCATGTCGTTAAGAACCCTGCGCCAATCCTTTGTTGCCGGCTGCAATGTAAAGCTCATTACTTCATATCCCCGTTAATTTTCCCTGCAAGCCTCCTCACCTCTAAGGCATTCCGCAAGGGCGCAATACCAGTTAAAATATTTATGTTCAATCTTCAAAAAGTTTTTCTAACGGCTCTTTCAGCATATTGATTATAATCTTTGCCGTCTCAACAGCCCCTTTAGCCTCTTCCTCGGTTATTTCGGCAAAGTCCTGATAATCACCTTCATGCCTTAAATCCATAAGAGACTGAATTGACTTAAAGCTGATTTCAGAGACAATACCTGTTTTTATAAAATATTGATTGAAAAGGGAGATAACACCAGCGTGTTTTGAAGAATCCTTATTTGCTGTTGCAAGAAATGCCCTCATTGCATAAAAGACTGAATAATACGCTCTGTTTACTGCCAATCTGAAATTTTTGCGAGACAACTCATCTGCTGCCTCGTTGAGGGTTGTCTCAGCTCTATCAAATCTATGCCTTGCAAGTGCTTTCTGTTCAGAGGTTAGACCCATATACCATCTTCCCTTACAGCCCTGCCGAAAGGCGAGGCTTTTACTACAGGATTCTCCCATGTAGCTTCATCGTATCTTATAGTAGAGATAATCACATTATGTTTTAAGTTCTCTTCGGCTGCCAACCCTGAAATTGTCTTTTTTATTTCCCATGAAAGCTCCTTAAGCACTATTAATATATCTATGTCCGACTCCTCGCCGCTTTTCCCGCTGATTTTAGAGCCAAACAAAACAATTCCCCGAATCATTGAGCCGAATCTCTCTCTCAAAAGTCCTGTAAATTCCAAAACAGCTTCCCTCTCTTCAGTTGTCAACATTGAGAGCTTTTCGATATTTTTGTTCTTTGATAATATCTGTTCTATCTTGTTCATTTTTGTTTACAAGCCTCCTCACCTCTAAGGCATGAGGCAAGGGCACAATACCAGTTGTGAAAGGATTCATAACCTA
>JALSHG010000008.1 GCA_026982355.1 Thermodesulfovibrio sp. | reverse complement strand
TCGGACAGGGAGACGGCTCCCCGGAGGAATTGCACCGCAAAGGCCATGCAGGTGCCGGCCGGGCATTTTCCGCAGTTGGTGCGGGGCAGTTTTTTATAGACGTCAATAGGTGTCATTTAACACGCGGTAATTGTCGGATTCCCTGCATAAAGTATTTTGACAGTCTTATCCTTCCAGTGGCATAAAGATGTCGGCGGCGGCTCCTCTGCACGTTTATGCCGCATTAACGTTTATGCAACCGGAAGAAAGGTATTATAATGTATTATCCCGGAGCGGGCAAGCGGTCAGTATTGAGATATTGAGACTTTATCAAAATACAGCGGTTGAAATGCTCCGGAGCCAAGCAGCACATCAAAAGGACGCCCTCAGCTTACAGGCGCATAAAAAACACCGCCTGCGGGCGGGGGAGTCCGGCGGAAAAGCTTTATAGCAATGAAATAATCTTTGAAATCCGTGCGCCCGGCTTCCGCCGGAAATGCTCACCGGGTCACGATAATTGATAAATCGTTTTGTTATCTGTTATAGTGCATGGCTATGGATAACCTTAAGGAACGCCTTATTCAGATAGTCCGGCAGCGGTCTTTCCGGTACAGCCCTGTGCCGGAATTCAGGCTTACATCCGGCGCTGTCAGCAACTTCTATTTCAACATGAAAAAGACGACCCAGTCCGCTGAAGGCATGTATATTGTGGGAAAGATCGTTTTTGAAAAAATCCGCCGACTCGGCCTCCACCCGGCTGCCGTGGGCGGCCTTACCATGGGGGCGGATCCCATAGCCTATGCCGTGGCCATGTACTCCCAGATTGTCAAAGACCCGGTAAACGCGTTTGTTGTAAGGAAGGAACCCAAGGAACACGGCCTCAGATTGCCGATAGAGGGGGATATAAAGGCAGGAGACCATGTTGTCATAGTGGATGATGTCGTAACCACGGGCGGCTCCACAATCAGGGCAATAAATACCGCAAGGGAAAACGGCCTGATAGTCGATGCGGTGATTATCCTCCTGGACCGCTGCGAACAGAACGGCAGGCGGAATATAGAAAAGACAGGCTGTCCGGTTTACTGCATCCTGGACGTGCACGATTTCATCCCTGTCCGGAATTAAGCGGCCGGCAGGGCCGGAAAAAACCTGCATAAGAGTTTCATGAACATAGTAATACCGCCGGTGGAATTCATATTTCTTTTCGTCGGGCTTGTATTTCTTGCCCTCGCATTGCGGGAGTATTTCAGGTCGGGCGGGAAGATGTCCGTTGCCTGTAAAATCCGCCTGCGGATGGGTATTATTTTCGTCGCGGTGGGTGCCGGCCTGTATTTTATTTTATAAGCTGCTGCTTTCAGGCCGGATAATCCGCCGCCTATCCCGCAAAGGTGATATTAACCTTACGGTTGCATAAAAACACCGCCTGCGGGCAGGAGAGTCCGGCGGTTACCCTGTTTTCTACCTGTGTTCCCAGTATTTCTTCAACCTGGAGAGGATTTTCTTCGGGGCGCTGTATCCGGGTATTCCGCGGGAGTCCGGCTTTTCTTCTTTTGTCTCTTCTTCCTGGGGAGGCTGAGCCCCGGCTACGGCAGGGGCCTCTTCAATCTCGGCCAGACGGCCCTCCCCGAGAAAGCGGAAGACCGGTCCCCCCTGGCTCAGGGACAATTCATCATTGACATTCAGGGGGGACTGTATCGCAACCGGCCGGCCGTTTATCTGCAGGGTCTGCTTACCGGTGAGGTCTTTTATCCAGTACTGGTTCCGGCTGAAAAATATCCGGGCGTGCCGGTCGTGTATCATGGGATGATCGATAATAAAATCGCAGGTTGTGTCCCTGCCGATAGTTACAGGAAGCTCCCTGTAGGAACGGAGGGTGGGGCCGTACTGGATGATAAGCGGCGCACTGACCCTCTCAGCGGACGGCTGAGGGGGCGGTTTAACCGCTGATGACTCCGGCTGAACGGTCTCCTGCCCGGCAGCAGCCACAGCAGGAATTTCCTGCCGCTTCTGCTCCTTCACAGGCGGCTCCTGTGCCCGAGGTGTCACGGGTGCGGCTGATTCTTCCGTCTCGGCAGGCCCGGGGGGTTCATTCCCGACCGTCCCTTCCCTCATCTCAAACAGGAAGCTCACCTTCGGCCCGCCCTCGGTAAACTCCAGCACATCGCCGTTTCTGAGAACGGTCTCCCCGATCCTCTTTCCGTTTACAAAGGTGCCGTTGGCGCTCTGGTCGATCAGGCGGAACTGGTTGCCTTCTCTTGTGATCCGGGCATGTTTCCTGGAAATGGTGTTCAACCCGGGAGGAAAGCGCAGGTTGCACGAGGGGTCGCGGCCTATGAGGATCGGCGTTCGGGTGAATTCCTGTATCTCCCCCTTCATGGGACCCAGTATGTGGACGAGCTGTACGACTATGACGGGTACGGATTTCACATTTTCCTCAATTGTTCTTTACCTTACAGCGGCAGAAAGACACCGCCCCGCGGGCAGGGGGCGCCGGATGTGTTACGGCGGACCCCCCGTGCCGGCTTGCGCAACATTAAGGTTTACAGTCAGAAGATTAAGCGGTAAAGGGAAACATTCACCGTAATTTTCATACGGCCCCGGAAAAAGTTGTTTCCAATCTTTGTCTGTTCGTGTATATTAAATTATGTCTGAAATAAACTCTTTTGGCAAGTCGGACACAGGACTCAGGCGCTCCAACAACGAAGACGCCTTTGTCGTTGACCCTGACCGCGGTTATGCCTCGGTGGCGGACGGAATGGGCGGGCAGGCCGCCGGTGAAGTGGCAAGCCGGATTTTCATAGAAACCGTGACGGATGTTTTTTCAGATGCCCGGCCGGTCTCTGAAGAGGAATACCTGCAACTGGTCCGGGATGCCTTCCGGCTGTCCAATGAGAGGATTGTCAGCGCCGCGGCAGAGAATCCTCAACAGCGGGGCATGGGCTGTACCGGGGAGGTGGCGGCCTTCTTCAGCGGCGGTTATGTGCTCGGCCATGTGGGGGACAGCAGGACTTACCTTTTCAGGGCCGGCGAACTCAGGCAGATCACCCTGGATCACTCGCTCGTCCAGGAGCAGGTCGACCAGGGGCTCATAACACCGGCTGAGGCCAGGACGCATTCCCTCCGGCATGTACTTTCAAGGGCGGTGGGCACCAGGGAGGAACTGGCCGTCGACCTTATCAGGGGGAAGACCATGCCCGGCGATATTTTCCTGCTGTGTTCGGACGGCCTTACGGACATGGTGGAAGACGGCGCGATCAGGGACGCCCTTTCCATTCCCGGAGGTCTGCAGCGGAAAGTGGACAGGCTGATAAGCCTGGCGCTGTCGGCCGGTGGATATGATAATATTACAGCGGTACTGTGCGAGATTATCCCTTAATGTTCTTAATGTTGCATAATCCGGCTGTGGGGTCCGGCGTAAAACCTTCGGACTCCCCTGCCCGCGGGCGATGTTTTTATGCCGCCGTAAGGTATATAGACGCAAAATCAGGCCGCGGCCCCTGCGTGAGGCATGCCTGTGCAATTGCCATGTGCATGCGGATTGATACCGGCGGATTCATCAGGTTGCTGATCGTGATTTTTTTTCTGGCCCTGCTGGCATCCCGGCCCGTTTCCGCCGGCGTGCAGGCGGCGCCGCTGATCTCCCCCCTGCCCGTTGCGGAGACCAGTCTCCTCCTTGCACGCTGGCTTGCCGGCTCCGGCTTCACGGTCAGGCAGACCGCTTCAGAGGCAGGCGGTGTGAGGCTCGATGCCGTCAGGGGGGCTGAAAGGTGGCGGATAATCATAAATCCCCGCTCCCCCCTGGCATCCGCGTTATACGCTGAACACATCCTGAACGGCCTGCCCGTGGAGGATAAGAACATGGACCTGCGGGATGTTATCGACAACTATGTAAAGGGGCGTTATCCGGCGGGAAAAGGGCGGGAGGGGGATATCCCGGAGGTGGTCATGTCGCGCACTGCAAACGTTGTATGCATCCGCGCGGCGATAAACAACAGGGCCATACAGTTTTCAGGATTCATTGTGGGGAAGGAAGGGCTGGTTATCTCAACCGCCCATGACCTCGCCGGCGTCCGGGAGGTTGTCGTTGTCCTTGACACCGGCAGGGAACTGAAGGGTCGTCTTGTGAAGAGGGATGCCGGACGCGACCTCAGCCTTATCGACACCGGCACGAGGCTTGATTCCTCCATCTCCCTCGCCGGCGCGCGTAATGTCCTGAACGAGGGGGAGACGGTGTATTCCGTAGGCTGCCCCTATAATCACCGGGGAAGGATAGTGCCGGGCACTGTCAGCGGCCCGCTGCGGCGGGTGAACAATCATCCCCTGTGGCAGGTGGACATGGAGACCCTGCCCGGGGGCAGCGGAAGCCCGGTCTTTGATGCACAGGGCAACCTCGTCGGGATCGTCAAGGGCCGGTACAGGGGTACCGAGTCAAGGGGGTTCTTTATCACCATGGAGACGCTGATAGGATTTTTAAAGGATTTACAGTGAATTACGGCCGTTACGAGGTGAAAAGGGAAATCGGGAGGGGCTCGATGGGCGTGGTTTACGAGGCCCATGACCCCAATCTCGATTTAACCGTGGCATTAAAGGTCCTGCGCCGGGACAGGCTCGTGAGCGACGCCTTTGTGAAGAGGTTCCTGGCCGAGGCCAGGGCGCTCGGCCGCCTTGACCACCCGAACATAGTGCGTGTCTATAATGTGGACGAACACGAGGGAACCGTCTACATTGCAATGGAATTCATTGAGGGAGAATCCCTGAACGAAGTTGTGCGGAGGGGCACGGCAACAACCGCTGAAATCATTGAAACATGCGCCGTGGTGGCTGAAACCCTCGATTACGCCCATCAGAAAGGCATTGTCCACAGGGATATAAAACCCGGCAACATCCTCATCCGCACAGACGGAAGGCTTAAGATAACGGATTTCGGGATCGCGCACGTTGAAGACCCTTCCGCTGCAGTGCAGACACAGGCCGGGGAGATACTGGGCACGCCCGCGTACATGTCCCCGGAGCAGGTGATGAGCCGGCCGGTTGACGGCCGCTCCGATATTTTCTCGCTGGGGATTGTATTGTATGAATTGTGCACAGGCGCCAGGCCCTTCAGGGGCGACAGCCTCGCTGCCGTGTTTAATGCAATCACGCAGGAGGAGCCGCCTCCCGTTACAGCGATTAATCCGGCCGTCCCGCAGGAATTGTCCGGGGTTATCCGGAGGTGCCTGCGGAAAAATCCGGATGAGCGTTACAGTTCCGGGAGGGAGTTGTCCGCGGCTTTGAAGGCCTGCTCCGGCAAAAAGGAAGAGGCGGCTGCAGCCGCACAGGCCGGTGGAAAGACACGGAAAAATATTGTCGTTTCCATTGCCGCGGCGCTGATATTCGTGATTGCGGGAGCGGTTTCGTACTATTTCATATCAGTAAAGAGCGGCACGGATTCACCGCCGGCCGCGGAAGAGGCCGCGAAGGCCTTTCTCAAGATAGACAGCGCGCCGGCAGGTGCCCGGGTCTTTGTGGACGGGATGTTCAGGGGGGAGACCCCCCTGAGGCTGGAGCTTCTGCGCGGCAAACACGATGTGCGGCTGAGCCTGACGGATTACTATGAGTGGGAGGCACAGGTGCAGTTGCAGGACGAGGGGGAGACTCCCCTGAGTGTCCGGCTCATACCGAGTCAACCTTAACCTTAATGTTGCACAAGCCGGCAGGGGAGTCCGGCGTAAAACCTCCGGACTCCCTGCCCGCGGGCGGCACTTTTATGCCACTGTAAGGTTAATGTTGCATAAACGGGCACAGGAATCTGCCCCGCCGCCGGTATTTTTATGCCGCTGTAAAGTGAAATTCATACGGGAAGACTAAAAAATTTCAGAAAAGGAGAACCATGAAATGAAGACAATGGCCGCAAGACATGTTGTTCTGCTGATCGCAGTCACAGGGCTTATGCTTTTAAGCGCCGTCTCTTACGCAAAGGAGGAGGCGCGGGTCTTTTCCCTTAAAGATATCCGCGGGGGAAAATACGACCTCTCCGGCATGAAACAGAATCGCATGCTCATCCTGTATTTCTTCGACGTGGACTCGGCGCCGAGCCAGGAAGGCCTGCTGAACCTCGACCAACTGGCAAAAAAATACGTGGATGCCGGTCTGACCGTATGGGCGGTTACACGTTCACCGCGGGATAGGGTGGCGGACTTTGTGAAAAAAACGGGAATAGCCTTTCCCGTGCTTCTTGATGATTCGGATGTGAGCGGCCGTTACAATGCCCGGGTGGTCCTGCCAGTGGTATATGTCATCGGCCCGGGGCTTGAAATCCTTGACCATTTCGAAGGAGGCGGAAAGGCCGCCGAGATGATGCTCCTCAGGGTGGCCGAAAGGGAACTGCAGCAGAAAAACACAGCGGTCGCAAAGGCCATCAGTGAAGAGATTATCAAAAGGAATCCCGGCAATACAGGGGCAAAGGCCGTCAAGGGGTATGCAGCCCTGAAGGAGAATAATCTCCGGGAGGCTGAGAGGGTCTTCAAAGCGCTCGCCACGGCAGGGGGCGATGGGGAAATCACCGGCAAAGAGGGCCTGGCCGCGGTGTATGCCAGAAAGCAGGAGTCGGAAAAGGCGCTCCGGCTGATTGAGGAAGTGGAACAAAAGGCCCCGGAGAGGGCATTCCCGCATGTTATAAAGGGGGACATACTCTATGCCAGGAACAAAAAGAAGGAGGCGGAGGAGGAATACCGGCAGGCCGTGCGGAAAAAGTCGGCGGCCCCCTACCATGACGCCGTAAGGTATAACCAGCTCGGCCGGATATATGCAAACTCCGGCGACTACCTGAAGGCCCGCGAGCTGTACGACCGCGCGGTGAGCATTGACCCGTATTATATCGAAGGCACGACGAACAAGGGCCTGACATATGCAAAAGAAGGCAGGTGGGACAAGGCCCTCGAAACCTACCGGAAGGCCCTGGCCCTTGACGGGAAAGACACCTTTGCCGCTGCGCTGGCAAAAAAGGCCGCCGAAATGCTGAGCCTTCAGAAGGATGCTGAACGCAGAAAGCGGATCGACAAACTGGTCAGCGACCTGGCGGAGAGGTTCCGCAACCGCAAAAAGGCAGTGGCCGGGAGCGGGGACGGATGGACATCCCCTCCCATGGTCATTTCTTTTGTGGACTTCAGGGAGGCGGGGGGGCTGGCTGAAAGAGACGGGTTTTCCACCGTGCTCATGACACAGCTTGCGGATTACCTTAATGCCTCCGGCAGGGTGAGGGTGGTTGAACGCGTTGTTATGGACCGCCTTCTCGATGAGCTTAATCTCGGCTCCTCCGATCTGGCCGACCCCGACACGGCGCTGAGGCTCGGCAGGATACTGGCCGCCAGGCTTATCGGGACAGGCTCGATATTTTATCTGCCGCAGACCACGCTGCTCAACCTCAGGCTTATAGACACCGAGACATCTGCGATCCCGCAGGTTATCACGAGGCGGATAGATACGGGGGCCTCCCTGGAAAAGGAGCTGTTCCGCATCAACCGCGAGATACTCAGGACCGTCATATCGAAATACCCCCTGCGCGGCTACATCGTCAGGGACGCCGGCAGTGGCCGTTTCATAGTTAACCTGGGCTCAGGGCAGGGCGTTGTGCCCGGGACAAAATTCAATGTCCTCGAAGAACAGGAGCCGGTAAAGTATAAAGGCAGAATGCTCCGGAGCGCACCCAGGCCAGTTGCCCTGCTTGAAGTGGTGGACGTTGAGCCCGACCTGTGCTTTGTCCGCGTTATAAGCAGTGAAAGGCCGGTCAGGGCTGACGACAAGGTTCAGGAGAAAATAGAGGAAGCGGCCCTGTGATTTGTAATTTGTTCAGACCGTACCACAATATACTTTTACTTGCCGTTATTGTCATGATGGCCTCCTGCGCCTCCGGTCCGGTCCCGGGCCGGGGAAAAGTCGCCGTCGCAGTGTGGGACATTGATAATCTGACCCCCCGGGCCTCCGGCCGTCCGGACCTTGGAGAGCTTCTTTCAGCCGGGATTATAAAGGCGATCCAGGAGAAGGCCGGCTACACGGTTGTTGAGAGAGAGCGGCTGCTGCTTGCCCTCGAGGAACTCCGTCTCGGCTCCGCATCGCTTGCTGATGAGGGCACGCGTCTCAGGCTCGGCAGGATATCCGGGGCGCGCCTGATGGTATTCGGAGGCTATCAGGTCATAGGCGGCCGGATGCGGCTTGACCTGAGGCTTGTGGATGTGGAGACGGGCAGGATAAAAAAGGCGGTTCATAAGACCGCGGCGGCAGAGGACCTGCCGGCATGGCTTGAAATCGCGCGGGATGCTGCGGAGGAGCTGTTAAAGGATTAACCGATTTCTTCTGCCGCGAAAGTCAACCTTTTACAGTGGCGTAAAAATACCGCCTGTGGGCAGGGGAGTGTGCGCGGCAGGCTCTACGCCGCGCTCCCCTGCCGGCTTTAATACGGGGGTTGTTCCTTCAGAAGGTCATTGGAAATTTCAGCCTGCTTTTGCGGGGGCCTCGTTCTTAAAACATCTGCGCACTCATCGCCCGTTTCAGCCTGCCGACCATCTCCTTGAACGATATATCCTGATTGTAGCTGATCACATCCACCTTGGGAGGAAAGAGCCCGCCCTTTACAAGGTATCCGGTATTGCCCCTGTTTTCAATCCCGAGGAGACGGAGCCTGTCATTTTTCAGGGATGCCCTGAATCCGAGCTTTTCATACCTGTATTCCTTGAATAACCGGTATATCCCCCTGTCCAGGATAGAAGACGATGAGCCTGTCCCGAGAATGGATATTTTCCTGAGGGCCTCCACGTTGATCTTCCGGCTCACCCCCTTTCTCTTTACGGTCTCTATCGATGCCGTGAAACTCTCTGCCTGCCCGTTGACGATCACCAGGTCCCTTATATAACCACGGAGGATGCCCGAGACATGGCCGAAATCAAGGGTGCCGGTCAGTTTTTCGAGATCGATCTCATCCAGCTCAAGGCTGACCCCGAGGGAGGTTACGGGACTGAAGACATTATCCACGGACAGGCCGGTCGCCTTTATCCTTCCGTTGAACACATCAATGACGATCTCTCCCTCTGTGAGCAGCCTGTTTCCCTTGAAACTCACCATTGGAATCGAGCCGGACATGGTTCCCTCAAATTCCGGCGCGCCGAAGACGGCTCCCGCCCTGCGGAGATCGATGTCCCTGATATCGGCTGAAAGGCTCAGTTCCCTTTCAGGGCTTAAGATATTCCTCCAGGCGATATTCCTGAGCGTTATGCTTCCGCCGAACACGGGAAGCCTTATATCGTCTTTGAACACAAGGGCGTTCCGCCGCACCGCGGGGAAGGCGCGGAGGTTTCCGAGTCGCAGCCCTGCCCACGAAAGGCCATCAATTACGAGGGATCCGGAATCTTCCGCCCCGCCGGCGGGGGAAGCAGCCCCGGCGTGGGATATGTCCACCGGCAGGTGCAGATTCACGCCCGTTAAACGGACACCGGCCCCGCTGTCATGGATATTCATGTCATCAATGGCGACTTCCCCGCGTGCGGCAAAGCCGTTGACCCGGCCGCTGAGATGCATGTCTGCGGAGGCTGTGCCGTTGACCGTGATCCGTGAAAGGGCCGGCATCTGCTCCTGAAAGGTTTCGCGGATAAAGAAATCGTACACATCCTTAATGGATATGTCTGCAAGCCGGACATCGGCATCAAAGGCAGGAGAGGTCGTGATGCCGGATATCTTCCCTGCGGCAAGGACGCTGCCCGCGCCTGTGAGGCTTAATTCCGCGCGGGATATTTTCAGCGTGTCGGTGTCCGGTGCATATCCGAGCTTTGCCGAAAGACGCACCTTTTTATCGGAAAAGTCACCGTAAAACCTGCCGGCCAGCATTTCAAAGCCCCCGGCCTCCGAGGAAACCGCAACGTCTATCCGTTCCGGCGGAAGCTGAAACCGGAAGCCTGCGGATGCATTCATTGAGACGCCTTCGGCGACCATGCTCTCATCAGCCGACGAAAACCCGGCATCGCGGAGACTCAGGGAAACCGAGCCGGCCGCCCGCGGAGCGGTCTCCCCGGGTATCGTCACAGTCACAGTGGTCTTTACGGAGACCCTCCCCCTCACGTTGAATCCCGGAGCCGGACTGAACTTATGCACCAGGCCCCGGATATTATCATCCGTGTAATCAAAAGACGCGTGAATCACAGCGGGCTTATGGAGGTTCAACAGCATATTCCCTTTTATGCCTCTTATCCCTTCGGCCTCAAGCGTGACCGGTTCAAGCCGGAACAACCGGCCGGCCGGATCGCCCTCCAGCACGCCTGTTATTGATACACCCTTCAAGGTGTACGGGGTCCCGCCTTTGCCGGGAAAGGCGGCCCTTTCAGCCGTGATATGAAAGGCATCGGACCGGATCAACAAGTCTTTGTACGCAAACGGGATCCTCATGTCAAATGATGCAAGCCCGATATCTCCCGTCTCGAGGCTTCCGCCATGCACGGAAACAAGTCCGTTTAGTGCAGGTGATTCGATATTGCCTGCTACGGCAATGTCCGCCTCAAGATAACCATCGGTCTCCGTCTCATCAAGCCATTCAACCGCAGGGCCGGAGACAAGCCGTCTCAGCCCGTTCAACGAAATCCCAGCGGCTTTCACTTTCATATCAATCCCCGGAGCGGCGGAAAATACATTTTCCAGGACACCGCTGAGCGTCAATTCTCCCGTGTCCTCAAGCTGCAGATCAAGCAGTTCTACGGCCATGCGGCCGGCCCTGAAGTCATAGGCGCCGCCGGAATTCAGTTTAAGAAGCCTGTCTCTGAAATTGATGCTCAGGTCCCCCGAATGAAACGAGAGCCTGCGGACGGACGCCGCCGTCCGCCAGTTGATCCTGTCCGCAGTGGCGTCGTCCTGCCTCGATGTGTACATATCGATATCCAGCAGGCCTTTCATCTCCGTCAGCTCATCGGGCCGGAGCAGTATCTCCGCGCCGGTTACAGACAGCTTCCTGAATGTAAAAGGCACGGTCGCCTCCGTGCCGCGGGCTCCGGCAACAGGCAGTTTGTCCCGGGCCCCGGCAGTGAAGGACAGCACAGGACCTTTTACCGTGATATCACCGAGCCTCTTTCGGAGAAGGCCAAGGGGACTGAAACCGACTTCAATGTATGGCAGCCTGAGGTTGAAATCCCCGTTGGCGCCGACGCTTATTGTCACGTCCCTCATGACAATCCCGTGCACGCCCTCAAGAGACAATGAACCTATCTCCACGGTTCCGCCCGTGCGCCTGCCGGCGATATCTCCGGCAAGGTTCAGAAATGCGCGGCTTTTCATGAAGAGAAAAAGCGAGACAACAAAGACAACACCGGCAAGCAGTAAAATGAGCAACGCCTTTTTCATGGTATCAACCTTACAGCGGCATAAAACACCGCCCCAGGGCAGGGGGGTACGGAGGTTTTACGGCGGGCTCCCCTGCCGGCTTGTGCAACATTAAGGTTAATAATCCGGGCGGACGCTTCCCGCCCTTAAAATCCGCGGCGGCGTAACGGTGACGTCTATGATCGTGGACGGCATGCCGCCCGGTGATCTCCCCGTGTCGATAATCAGGCCCGCTTTATCCCCGAAATAATCCATGACCTGTCCCGGGGTTTCGGCAGGCGGCTGCGATGAGGGATTGGCGCTCGTGGCTGTCAGGGGCAGTCTGAGTTCCCCGGCCAGAAAAAGCGCTGTGCTTTCGCCGGGGATCCTTGCCGCCACCCTGCCCGTGCCGCCGGTAAGCAGTGCCGGGATATTGTCCGCGGCATGAAATACGATCGTCAGGGGGCCGGGCCAGTATTTCTCCATCAATCCCCGCGCACTGCGCGGAATGTCTTTTACTATGGATTTAAGCATGGCCACATCGCCGATGATTACGGGCAGCGGCTTTTCCGGGGGTCTTTTCTTGAGTTCGAAGAGCCGCTTAACCGCCTCTTCATCTGTTGCCGGCACGCCGAGGGCGTAAAAGCTCTCCGTGGCATACGCCACAATGCCGCCTTTTTCAAGCACCTTCAGCGCTTCGGACCTGATCTGTTCAGAAGTGTTTTTTTCAAAAGACAGTATCTGCATGTTCGATGTCAAACCTTCAAAGAAAGGGCCGGCCCTTCCGCCCCCCCTGCATCTCACCCGGGGTGAACAACGATAGTGTAACATGTTTTCTGCAAAATCAAAAAAGGGTATAATTCTCAATCATCCTTGATGCTCTGTCTCGATTCATCATTTCCTTCCTCCGGCTAACGAGGCAGTTGAGCAGTGCCCGGAGGGCATCTGTCTCCAACTCCTGTTGCTGAGTAATCTTTTCCTGATAATCTGTTACCATTTCCGCTGTTTTTGTCAACAAAAAATGATTGCAATCCGTACAACGGCGGAAAATGCGAGCTTCGTATATTGCGGGTGTTTTGGCGGATAAGGGGAGGTTCACCGGGAATGCCGCGGGAACGTATGGAAGCGCATGACGGGGCGCCGGTCCAACCTGCGGTGAATTATGTTAAAATAGGGAGTTTGAATGCGTCATGTAAACCCTGATGTTGCGTAAAAAGGCGGGGCGGTGTTTCCATGCCGCTGTTAAGGTAATCTCCGCCCTGGAGGGAACAACAGTATGAAACTTCCATACCACGCGGTTGCGACAATAACGATTTCCGGCGTGCTGTACATGGTATTCAAATCATGGGGGCTGGCCGTATCGTCGTTTGTCGCGGGCATATTCATTGACCTGGACCATATTATCGACTACCTGAGGGAAAACGGCAGGCCGTTTAAAATAAAAAACTTTTTCCGCATATGCCACCAGTGCCAGTTCAACAAGGTCATACTGATATGGCACGGATGGGAATGGATTGTCCTGCTGGGTGCAGCGGCATGGCTTACAGGCTGGAATCCGTGGATCACGGGCATGCTCATAGGCATCACGCAGCACTTGCTCCTTGATGCAATCAACAGCATTCCGGATTTAAAGAGTCTGCGCAGCTATTCCCTGATATGGAGATGGAAAAAGGATTTTGACTTTGATACACTCTTTCCCAAAATGAAAAACATTAAATACAGGTACATCAAGTAGTCTTCCGTCCGGAATGCGGCTCCGCCCGGCAAGGGCGGAACGTTTCCCCGGCAGTCCCGCGACGATGCCGGCCTGACCGGGCAGGCGGACATGGAGGGGTAATGATTAAAGAGGCTCTGAATCTCCTGACAGAAAAGAGAAATCTCACAGAGGAACAGATGGCCGAAGCCATGAGGGATATAATGGAGGGCCGGGCAACGGACGCCCGGATCGCCTGTTTCCTCACCGCCCTGAGAATGAAGGGGGAAACCGCCGGGGAAATCACCGGCGCCGCCAGGGTGATGAGAGAGAAGGTGACGCGGATAAAGGCTCCGGCGGATACTGTTGACACCTGCGGCACAGGCGGTGACATGTCCCGCACATTCAACATATCCACCACGTCCGCCATAGTCGTGGCGGCCTGCGGGGTGCCGGTTGCAAAGCACGGCAACCGTTCCGTGTCAAGCGGTTGCGGCAGCGCTGACGTGCTGGAGGCGCTCGGGATAAAGATAGACCTCGAACCCCCGAAGGTCGAGAAGTGCCTTGAAGAGACCGGGTTCGGGTTCATGTTTGCGCCGCTGTTTCATCCCGCCATGAAATACGCCATAGGCCCCAGGAAAGAAATGGGCATAAGGACCGTATTCAACGTGCTCGGCCCGCTGACAAACCCTGCTGGGGCGGAAAGGCAGGTCATGGGGGTCTTCAGTGATGAACTCACGGTGCAAATGGCAGAGGTGCTCGCCAACCTTGGCGTCGTGCATGCATTCATTGTGCACGGGGAAGACGGCCTTGACGAGATAACCAATACGGACAGAACGAAGATATCCGAGCTGAAAGACGGCTCGATCGACACCTATTACATAAGCCCTGAGGACATAGGCCTCCGTAAGGCCCGCAGAGAAGACCTTGCAGGCGGCGATGCCGCGGAGAACGCAAAAATAACGACGGCTATACTTGAAGGCGAAAAAGGCCCGAAGAGGGACATAGTCATCATGAATGCGGCGGCCGCGCTGATAGCCGGGGGCCGCGCCGGTGATATGAAAGAAGCCGCTGAGAAGGCCGCGGCGGCCATAGACACAGGGGCGGCGCTTGAAAAGCTCGGTGAGATCAGGGAAGTCAGCAACAGGTTGTAAGGCGGAATAATAAAGCACATGCCCCGCTGCAATGGACAGCTATCTCGATACAGATAAGAGTATCATCATCTCCGCGCCGGCAGGCTCCGGCAAGACGGAAAAGCTTGCAAGGAGATATATCGCCCTCCTTCAGAAAGGCGTGGATGTAGAGAGAATCCTCGCCATTACATTCACCGACAAGGCCGCCGCTGAAATGAAGCAGCGCATATTGAGGATACTGGAGGGGGAGGACCGGCGGTTATATGCAACCCTTCTTGACAGGATGCCCCTGATGCGTGTCTCCACGATTCATTCCTTCTGCGGAACTCTCCTCAGGCGGTTTTCCTTTGAGGCCGGAATCGATCCCGCCTACAGGGTCGAAGACGCCATGGATTCCCGCATGGCGTGGGAGGAGATACTCTATGAAGTCCTGATGGAGGCCGGAGCCGGCGATAAGGGGCATGAATTTCTCCTGCAGACCCTGGGGGAAAAGGGTTTCGGCGGTCTTGAGTACCTGAAAAGAACACTCGATTACCTCTACCGGAAGAATCCGTTTTCCCTGGAGGCGGACATTTCCCCCCATGTTCCCTCTGCCGGCGGGGCATTGACGGAGGAACTCAGAGAATGGCCGGGCGCAAGGGAGGCGGTGGAGGATTATGACCTGTTCTTTGAGAAACATGCGGCTGACGTGACGGTTTCCGTGGAAAGGCTCTTTCTGACGGACAGAAAGGAGCCGCGCAAAAGACCGGTTGCCCGGCTAAGGAACATGCCCGATTACCGCGGATGGGCGGAAGGGATGTATGCATTCTGGAAGGACCGGAAGCTTGAAGAATACGCGGAAAGAACCGCGAGGATAAGGGAGATATTCAACAGGTGCGTGGAAAAGTACACCGAGTGGAAGAGGAACAGGGGGGTCCTTGATTTCAGCGACCTCGAGCATCTTGCATACAGGATGCTGACCGGAAACCCGGAGTGGGCCAATATACTCTATGCATTTGATGAAAAGACGGACCACATACTTGTGGACGAATTCCAGGACACCAACACATTCCAGTGGGAGATAATCAACAAGTTAACGGAAGAGTGGCGCTCGGGCATGGGGGCCAAGAGGGAGGGGGGGACAAGGCCCACCATGTTCTTTGTCGGTGATGAGAAACAGTCCATTTACTTTTTCAGGGGTGCGAACGTGGAGATTTTCCACGGCGCACGGCGGAAATTAAGCGCATGGCTCGGTGAGGAGTTCAGCTTCGAGGAGGTCAAAGACAATTTCCGCAGCCGCCCGGCAATCGTTGAATTCACAAACCGGGTCTTCTCGGAGATCATGAAGCCCGGCGGCGGTTATCCCTGGAGGACGGCATACAGCCCGTTCAGGGCATACAGGACGGGCATGCCTCACCGGGGACATATTGAGATAATCCTCCCTGACAGGGAGGCGGAAACCGTCAGGGAGGCAAAACAGAGGGAGGCTGAACTCCTTGCCATGAGAATACGGGGACTTGCAGGCAGTTTCGCCGTTGCGGACAGGGACACACCGCAGCAGAGGCCGTGCAGATACAGGGACATGGCCGTGCTGTTGAGGAAGAGGACCCATCTTGAGATATATGAAGAGGCGTTGAGAAGGTTCGGCATACCGTATGTGGCGGTGAAAGGGATCGGTTTTTACCAGGAGCCCGAGGTCGCCATGCTCAGGGCGCTTATTTTTTTCCTGTCGAATCCGCGGGACGACTACAGCCTCTATGTGCTCCTTAAAAGCCCGCTGTTTAATCTCGGGGAAAGCGATATCATCAACCTTGTGGGTCTCGAAGGGGACTGCCTGTTTTCAAAGCTCGGAAACGGGCCGTGGAAGGGGGCGGCCGATCTCCTCCGGGAATGGCTCTCCCTGGTGCCCTGCACCCCGGTTGCGGAATTAACCGGCAATGCCCTTGTCGCCACAAAGGCATGGAGGCATTTCCACGAGGCGCAGAGAGCGGCGAATATCAGGAAATTCATACGGATAATCGAAGAACAGGAGGCAAAAGGCAGGTCTCTCCTGAGGATAAGGGACTTCCTCGAGAGGACCTCCACACAGGAAGAAGAGCCCAAGGCTAATGTAAATACGGAAGTAATGGACGCGGTCAGGATAATGACGATCCACGCAGCCAAGGGGCTGGAGTTCCCCATTGTATTCATACCGGGGATCGAGGAGCCGTTTGCGTCCGGAAGCGGCGACTGCCTGGTGTATGAAAAAGACGGGAGGTTCCTGTTCAAATCCATACCCGAGCCCTCCATACGGAGGCAGGATGAGGACTTCCTCGTTCACCGGGCAAAGGAGGAGGAAGAGCAGAAAAGGCTGTTCTATGTAGCGGTCACAAGGGCCGAGGAGGCGCTCTTTCTCATGGGCCACTGGAGCGGCAGGGACGGAAACTTCCTGTCATATCTCAAAAGGGGGCTCGGCCTTGAGAAAAGAGACCCGGCATACGTCACCGGGTCCGATATCCGGGGGCTTTCAATACTCACAGAGGAGGACGTGAAGCTGCTCTTCGAGCGCGCCCATGCAATAAAGCCCACGGAGCCGGAGCCGCCCCCTGCGGAGGTTGTCCCGCTGACATTTCAGAGGCAGGCTCAGTGGAAGGCGGTCACGGAGGCCGTGGAGATCAGGCGGCGGCACGGCAGGGACCGCCTCGTCATCGGGGATGTGATGCATGCAGTTTTCGAGGGCGTGTCAAAGGGGATAATCCGGGAGGATGACATGGAAAGAAGGATAGAAAAACTCCTCTCATCCAGGGGGATCCGGCAGAAACAGGCGGAAGAGACGGCGGGGATGATCATGAGGGACATATCGACCCTGAAACACAGGGGCATATGGCGGGAGGTCATCATGCCCCGTGAAAATGCATTCACCGAGCTTCCGTTCATACTGGAGCACGGAGGCACCGTCTATACCGGAAGGATCGACCGGATAATAATGGACGGCGACACATGCAGGATATACGATTACAAGACTTTTCCCGCGGCGGGTAAGGAACTGCCCTATCTCCTGGGGCGGTATGCGGCGCAGCTTGACATATACAAAAAGGCCGCCGCGCGGTTATTCGGCTCGAGACACGTAAAATCCTTTATCGTCTTTACACATACAGGTGAGATACATGAGGTGTAAACGCCCTGTACGGCGGCAACACCCGGGGCGTGGATGAATGAAAAGACCGTTCGGCCAGCACTTCCTTTTCGACACCAATATACTCGGCAGGATAATCGACAGCAGCGGCATAACACCGGTGGACACGGTCGTGGAGATAGGCCCGGGGCTTGGGAGCCTGACGGTGCTTCTTGCTGAACGCGCCGGCAGGGTTATAGCCATTGAGATAGACAAAAGGCTTACGGAAAGATTGGAGGAGGAACTTTCCGCACGGGAAAACGTCGAGATTATAACGGCGGACGCCCTTTCATTTCCCTATGAGACGATAGGGGACAGGTTCAGGGTTGTCGCCAATATACCTTACAACATAACCACCCCTCTTATCTTCAGGCTGCTTCAATACAGGGGGGAAATCCCTTCCATGACGCTGCTGCTCCAGAAAGAGGTTGCAAAGAGAATCGTCGCCTCTGCCGGCACAAAGGAATACGGGGCGCTCTCGATATCCGTGCAGCTCTATACAGAGCCGGCCCTGAAGTTTCAGGTATCAAGAAAGGCATTTTCCCCGCCGCCTGAAGTGGATTCGGCCCTCGTGCATTTCACCGTGCATTCCGCACCGGTTTTTGAAGTAAGGGATGAGGCGCTCCTGCTGAAACTCGTGAAGACCGCCTTCTCGGGCAGGAGGAAAATGATAGCAAACAGCCTGAGGACGTTTGAAGGGATAAAAGAGGCCCTGAGGGAAAGCGGCATCAACCCCGTCCTCAGGCCGGAAAACCTGAGCGTAGCCGACTATGTAAGACTGGCAAACGCCCTGGCGGCGGAGGCCCGGCGGAAAGGACGATCAGTTGCAGGCCCCCGAAAACCTGTGAGCGGTCGCAGGAAACGCCGGGAGCCGTATTAATGAAGATCGTACATCCTATAACAATTTCTTATTTGACAATACCGGAAAAAAGATGATTAAATGTAACTTTATCAGATTGTTGCGGGCAATCGTTCTGCGCGGAAATTATCCGTTGTTTTTAATAAGTTATAGACAGCCGTAGGTGTTTCGGCCCTGAATCCCGTTATGTTGAGCCTCTCTGTGCAGAGGGTTGCCCTTAGCGTTGCATAAACGGACACTGGAGTCAGCGGGCGGTGTTTTCATGCAACCGTTATAAGGTTAATACAGGGGATTTTGAATGCTTCACGTGCTTGAAATGAAAAAATACTGTCTCAGCAGTCTCTTTGTATTCGTCTTTTTACTTTCCGTATCTTTTTCAGCCCGCGCCTCGGGAGGCCAGGTGATTACAAAGGAACTGAGACAGTGGGCCAGGGAAGCGGTGAAAGAAGAAAAGGCGCTCCAGGCGCTTCAGGGGCGCAACACGGCGGCCGTGCTGTATTTCACCAATAAAACCGGACGGCCGGAACTGGACCCCGTGCAAAAGGGCATGGCCCTCATGCTCATAACCGATCTCTCCACCATTGAGGGCATACAGGTGGTTGAAAGGGCGAGGATTCAGGCCCTGGCCGATGAGACGGGCCTTGCCGTCTCGGGACTGGTCGATCTTGAGACCGCGCCGCGCGTGGGGAGGCTGCTGGGCGCCAGGTGGCTGGTGGGCGGCGACATCCTCGAAAAGGAGAAAGGGGGGCCTCTCGGGATCGAGTCAAACCTTATAGATGTGCCGGCGGCGGAGATGCTCGGCGGGGCCGCAGCCGGCGGCAGCCTCGATGAACTGTTCAGGATGGAAAAAGACATCCTCTTCAGGATCGTTGAACTCCTGAAGATTGAGCTTACCCCCGGACGGAGGGCGGCGCTGAAAAAGCCCTGCTCAACGAGCAGTACGGCGCTTCTTGCTTTTTTCAGGGGTATCGACGCCAGCGACCGCGGGGACTATGAAGAGGCGGCCCGGCTGTATGAAAACGCTCTGAAGGACGACCTGGATATCTGCATGGCCGGGGACGCGCTGAGGGAACTGAAGACGCTCGGCCTCGTTGCCGCCGCAAAGAGGAGCAGCAGGCTCCTGCAGTCGCTGAGGGACAGCACTTCCCTCACGGACCGGTTGACACCGGAGTCTCCGGTCAAGGGGGCGGGCGGCCCTGAGGATACGCCGGTTCCGGTGGGAATCGATATTACCTTTCCGGAGCAGTAAGCAGAATGAACCTTAATGTTGCATAAGCCGGCAGGAGAGTCCGCCGTAAAATCTGCCGACTCCCCTGCCCCCAGGCGGTTGTTCTTATGCAACTGTAAGGTTGACCTGTTTCACAAGAGGGATTTTATGAGAAAGATATTGATGATACCTGCTCTTGCAATATTTTTAGTGACAGCCGGCTGCGGTGGCGGCCCGTCAGGCGGTACGTCCGGCACAACCGCCGTGACGATAACCCTCGGAAAGACAGGCCCTGCAGTCGCCACAGGCGCAGTGAGCACAACATCCGCCATACCGCCAGCCGTTGCCCGTATCAGGATAACGGTTTCAGCCGATGACATGGCTACTGCGGAGAAGATTGTACAGATTGCGGGGGAGAGCTCAATAACCGTGACACTCGATATACTGAACGGGCCTGACAGGCATATAGTGCTGGAGGCCGTGACAGCAGCAGGCACCGTGCTTTACAGGGGGGGGACGTGGGTTGACCTTGACGGAAAGCCCCTCACAATCACGATCAACCTCTCAGCAACAACCACCTGCCGCCTCTACGTGGATGTGAATGCAGGGGCGGATGATACGGATTGTTCCAATCCCGACACCCCGTGCAGGACCATTACCTATGCCCTTAAGCAGACAGAGGGCAATGAGGAGATATGCATAGACGCGGGGACCTATGACAGCTCTGCAGGGGAGACATTCCCCCTGACCCTGAAACAGGGCACATCGCTCAAATGCCGCGGGGATGATTACTCCACGGTAATCAGCGGAGGGCTTACGAACACGATAGTGGGAGCGGCAGGCGCCTCTGTTGAGGGATGCATGCTCAGTGTCGGCACCGCCACTGCTGCAATATATGACAACGGAGCGGCAATCACGGTCAACGACTGCCTGATAGAGAGCGCTGGCTACGGCACCGGAGGAATATCGCTGTCGGCTGATTCCACGGTGAGCAACTCGACCATCAGGAACTTCCAGCAGGGAGAGGTCGGGGGCAGGGGAATAACCGTCAGCAGCGGCAGCCCCTCCATCACAGGCAATACGATCACGGGAAACACATACGGCATATACGTGCTGAACAGCGGCACCCCGTCCGTGACAGGCAATACAGTAACCGGGAATCAGTACGGCATATATGTCCTGAACAACGGTGCGCCCGTGATAAACAACAATACGCTAAGCTGCAACATCAGCGTCGACTTGTTGAATACCACGGCGGGCAATATCAATGCGCGCAGCAACCGGTGGGACAACAGTAAGCCTTCCGTGATATCGGGCACATGCAGTTTCTCGGGAGAGGATATCTGCAATTCCAATCTCGGCAGTGTCGACTCTGCAGGCAGCACCCGGGCGGCATCTCCGTGCCCTTAAGCGGGGAAATATGATTATCATGAAACAAAAGACAATAACAGGCATATTGATACTGCTCTTAGGCGCCGTATATATTCTCTTTAATCTTGAGACGGCTGCGGCATACGACCTGAGCGTCCAGACGGGTTTCCAGGTTGACTGGTGGAAAGACGACAAGGACGGCAAGGCCGTGCAGGCGCATATCCCCGTTGAAATCGAGGCCAGGCAGGGGGACTACTCATTGAGCCTGCTGGCCGGCTATGCCAGCACGCATGTCGAGCCGTCCGCGGGCGAAAACCGGACGTTGTCGCATCTCCTCGACACAAAGGTCAACTTTTCCTATACGGTAACGGACAGGCTGCCCGTGGACATGCTCATAGGCCTTGATCTTAACCTGCCGACAGGCAAGACCGATTTCGTGCAGGAGGAACTGGCACTGATTATGGATCCTGATCTTGTTTCAATCACCACATTCGGGGAGGGATTCAACGTCAATCCCACGGTCTCCGTGGCCTGGGACCGCGGCGCATGGACGGCCGGCCTGGGTCTCGGTTATCTCTGGCGGGGCGAATATGATTTCAGCAGGAACGTGCAGGATTACGACCCGGGCGACATTGTCAACGCAACCGCGGAGGTCCGGTACTATTTCTCACCGGTATGGAACAGCCGTTTTTTCGGCGGTTACGCGTGGTACGGCAAGGACACGGTGGAAGGGGAAGACTTCGCCCAGCCGGGGAGGCATTACCTTTTGGGGGCCGGGCTCTATTATAACCGGACAAGATGGGATGCGGTCCTTACGGTCAGGACCGTCCTGAGGGACAAGAGCAAATTTCAGGAGACGAGCGGCGGACTCTTCACGGAAGACAGCAACGGCCGCGGCCGGGAGTTTACGGGCGACCTCATGCTGACATATCGTTTAAACGACAAAACCGCGCTGAATGCGTCTGTGAGGGGGTTGTATATCACGGACAATGACTATCCCGCGGATTCATCCCGCTTCACAGGAGCCAGGGGAAAGACAGAGCTCGGCCTCGGCGTCGGCAGGAGGATATGCCGGAACCTTCGGTATGAAGTGAATGTCAAAGGGTTTGTCATGCATGATGAAGAGACCAACTTCCCCGAGACCCGCGATGCACGCGACTTCTCCGGCCTTTCGACAGTGATGAGGTTAACCACGGGTTTTTGAGAGAATTAACCTTAATGCTGCATAAAAACATCGCCTGCCCGCTTATGCAACATTAAGGTTAACTCTTTCGGTGGAGATGCTCTTGCAAAAGTCTTCCGTCTGTCACCTCCAGCGAAGAGAGATGTCTTATACCTCGTCGATACCGAAAGATTTTTCCCCTTCAATCCAGCCTTTTCAGTCCGGCCTCTCTTGCCGCCCTGACAGCCTCCCGGTATTCGCGGTCCGTAATCCTCCTGTCAAGGGGAGGTTGCCCGTGAGCCCTGTAGCAGGGGTGGTACTGGGCCATGATATTCGTGTAGGTATCCGGGGAGATTTCCCCTGCAATGAATCCTGCGACCTCTTCCGTGCCCGCCAGTCCTCCCGGCAGGACGAGATGCCTGACAATCAGGCCCCTGAGGGCTATGCCGTTTCCGTCCGTGACCAGGTCACCGACCTGCCGGTGCATTTCCCTTATCGCGGCCTTTGCCGCAGAGGGATAGTCGCGCGCCTTTGAATATTTTTCAGCAGGGCCTGGGGCGGCGTACTTGAAATCCGGCATGTAGATGTCTATCACCCCGTCAAGGATTCTTAATGTCTCAACCGCCTCGTATCCGCCGCAGTTGTAAACAATGGGGACCCTCAGGCCCCTGTCTGCGGCGATCTCAAGGGACCTTAAAATCATCGGGACCTGGTGGGTGGGTGTGACAAGGTTGATATTGTGACAGCCCTGTTTCTGAAGGGCAAGCATTATGTCCGCCAGCGCTTCAAAGGATATTTCGCGGCCTTCGCCCTGATGGCTGATTGTCCAGTTCTGGCAGAACAGGCACCCGAGATTGCAGTGGGTAAAAAAGATCGTGCCCGAGCCGTGCCGGCCGACAAGGGGCGGCTCTTCCCCGAAATGGGGATTCCAGCTTGAGACCACGGGCCTGTCGCCTGTCCTGCAAAAGCCGGTCTCGCCCGCTGTCCTGTCGACCCCGCACCTGCGCGGGCACAGGGTGCAGCGTTTCAGGATTTCCCCGGCAAGACGTATTTTCTCTTTCAGCTCCCTGCCGGAGAGTCTGAGATATGCGGCTGTGAATTGCTTATCCGTCAATTTCCTCAGCTTGTTCAGCGTTCATTGCGATGTTAACCTTACAGTGGCATAAAAAACAACGGCGGCGGAGCAGAGGAGTCTGCCCGTTTATGCAACATTAAGGTTGAGATTTATTGATATTAGCAAAAGTATGCTCTGAAGGCAACGGGCGTTGCCCGCAGGACCCTTGCCGGCCTTCATGCAACCGTGCAGCGGCATGAAAATACCCGCAGCCGACAGGGCAAGCCGGAGGTTTTGCGGCGGACTTCCCTGCCTGTTTATGCAACATTCAGGGATAATTGATAATTTTTATGTTTTCAAATTATACTTAATGGAATGATATGTCAATTGAAATAAAAGAGGCTATTTGTTAGTATGGATGAAACTTGACGATGAACCAGTGCGGGGATTTTCATGAACGGTCTTTCGGTGAACGGAAAGAATTGACACAGCCGGGATTTTCAGACAGGGCCATAGCCAGGGCCATCGATTTCATTATTGTTGCGGCCCTGTGCGGGATAATACCGAAGGCCGGTTATCTTGCAGGGCTGGTTTATCTCCTCATAGCCGACGGGTTGTTTCATGGAAGGAGCATCGGCAAGAAACTCGCGGGACTCAGGGTTGTCCGGAGCGACACCGCCGGTGCAGTTACGGAATGCGGATTTAAAGAATCGGTCTACAGGAACTCCCCTTTTGCAGCCGGATACATCCTGTATGGAATCCTGGGGGCGATTCCCCTGTTAGGATGGCTCTTTTCACTTGCCGTGATCGCTGTAATCCTTGGATTTGAATGCCTGGTGATGCTGGGCAGCGATGTGGGGATGAGGCTTGGCGATGAGATCGCAAAGACCCGGGTTGTTGAGGATAAGAATGGGGGTTTGAATGTTTCATAAAGTTCTCGGATGGTTTTCAAACGACCTTGCCATTGATCTCGGCACCGCCAATACACTGGTATTCGCCAAAGGCCGCGGCATTGTCTGCAATGAGCCCTCTGTCGTGGCGATTCAGAAGGACAAGGTGATAGCCGTCGGCACAGAGGCGCAGAAGATGCTCGGCAGGACACCGGCGAATATAGTCGCCATGAGGCCACTGAAGGAAGGGGTCATAGCGGATTTCGACAAGACGGGGGAGATGCTGAAGTATTTCATCAGAAAGGTGCATAACAGGAAGAGCTTTATCTCCCCGAGAATCGCCATAGGCGTGCCTTCGGGCATAACGCAGGTGGAGCAGAGGGCCGTGAAGGACGCCGCCCAGGCATCCGGCGCCCGGGAGATATATCTTATCGAGGAGCCCATGGCCGCCGCGCTCGGCGTCGGCCTTCCCATCGGCGAGCCCTCCGGCAACATGATCGTGGATATCGGGGGCGGCACCACGGATGTGGCGGTTATTTCCCTGCACGGCGTTGTCTACAGCAAGGCGGTGCGGATGGGCGGCGACAAGATGGATGAGGACCTTGTCAATCACATAAAGAGCAAGGGCAGAATCCTCATAGGCGACAGGACGGCCGAACTCATAAAGAGGGAGATCGGTTCTGCGTTCAAGACCGACGATGAAAACAGGTCCATGGATGTCAAGGGCCGTGACCTCGTTTCAGGCATTCCGAAGACCATTACAATATTTGAAGATGAAGTCAGAGAAGCGATAAGCGAGACCGTTACGGTGATAGTCAACGCCATCAAGGTTGCGCTTGAGAACACACCCCCGGAGCTTGCCTCGGATATAGTGGACAGAGGTATCGTGCTTGCGGGCGGGGGAGCCCTCCTGAGAGGGCTGGATGCGCTCATCAGGCACGAGACGGCGCTTCCCGTGATTGTTGCGGAAGAGCCGCTCCTTGCAGTTGTAAACGGTGTCGGCAAGGTGCTGGATGATCTGGATATTTTAAGCCGGGTTTCATTATGACAACCGACAGGGAATGTTAAAAAAAAAGTTCTCTATCTTCATCTCCTTTATTCTCCTGGTATTTGCCCTGCTTACCTACCAGAGCATCAAGGGCGGGGGCCGGTTCATCGACCTGCCGCTCTACCCACTGAAACTCCTTGAACGCGCGGGCAGCGCCGTTGCCGGAGGCGTCAAGGACATCTTCAACACATATATCCTGATTATAGGGAAAGAGGAAGAAAACAGGCTTCTGCGTGAAAGGTTGAACAGGTTTGAACAGGAGAAGAACAGGTATATCGAGACGGAACTTGAGAACAGGCGGCTGAGGAAAATCCTGCAGTTGAAGAGCGAGAGGCCGGATTATGTCACAACCGCCGATGTCTTTGCAAGAGATCCCACGAACTGGTTTCAGATGTTATGGATAGACAAGGGCAGTGACGACGGTATTGCCAAGGATATGGTTGCAATCGCCTCTGCCGGCCCGGCGGGAAAGGTTCAGAGGGTCTTCGGGGACACGGCAAATGTCATTCTCATAACCGATGTCAATTCTTCCGTGGCCGTAAGGCTGCAGTCTTCAAGAGTGGCCGGCATCCTCGAGGGCGGGGGGGACAACCGGTGTTTTCTCAAATATGTATCAAAGGATGTGGACGTAAAGGTCGGGGAGCGTGTCGTGACCTCAGGACTTGAAGGTATATATCCCGAAGGGCTTCTCATAGGTTATGTCACACAAGTGAACAGGGAGGGGGGAGAGATGTTTCAGTTGATCGAGGTGGCGCCGGCGCAGGATCTCAATAAAGTGGAAGAGGTTGCGATATTCAGGAGATGAAGAAGTTCCTGCTTTACCTGGCGGTTGCCTATCTTGCCGTGTCGGTACAGGCCGTGTTTTTCAGGGGGGTGAAGCCCGATTTCGTGCTTGTTCTCGTCTGCTTCTACTCGCTGAAACACGGCGGGCTGAAAGGGGCCGGTTACGGAGCGCTGACGGGGCTGCTTATCGACACCGTAAACGGTTTTGTCCTCGGCCCCCATATTCTCGGCAAGTCCCTTGCCGCCTTTCTTGTAAGGGCGGTCAGGGAAAACATCTTCCAGTGGAACATAGTCATAAATACCCTGGCGGTTACGGTGCTGTCGGTTGTCAATATTTTTATTGTCTATATATGCCTTGAGACCTTTGCAAAGATCTCATTCGTCAACAGGCCGTGGTCGGTTTCGGCGAGGGAGGTCGTCTATACGATTGCGGCTTCCCTGGCGCTGTATGCCTTTTTCAGGCCGGAACGGGAAAACGGGTCGATGATCCAGGGGTGATTCATGGAGAAAAGGATAACAACAGCCGTGTACATCGTGGTCTTTGCATTTCTTGTCTTTTTCCTCAGGCTCTGGGACCTGCAGATAATAAAAGGAAATGAATACAGGAAAATAGATGAGCGCAACCGCCTGAGGGTGATAGATATTCCTGCACCGAGGGGTATAATCTATGACACGAAAAAAAGGCCTCTTGTCAGGAACATTCCCACCTTTGACATAGCCGTTGTCAGGGAAGACCTGCCTGAAGACGAGGCGACGCTGTCGTCCCTCGGCAGGCTCATCGGCCTCAGCGCGGATGATATCAGGAAGAGGCTTTCAAGGGCCACGGCAAAGCCGTTTCAGCCTGTAAAGCTGAAACAGAATGTCTCATTTGAAGAAGTCGCAAAGGTGGAGGCAAGGAAGATCGATTTCCCCGGCCTGCAGGTGAATGTCGTGGGCGCGCGGCAGTACATCTACGGCAATTCGGCCAGTCACGTCGTGGGCTATCTCGGCCGGCTCGGCATCGAACAGTTGAACGCCCCCGAATACCGCAATGTGCCGCGCGAATCATTCATCGGGCAGTTCGGGATCGAGAAGGTCTATGATGCGGCACTGCGGGGCATTGCCGGCAAGAAGATCATAGAGGTGGACGCTGTCGGAAGCATAATCAGGGTTGTAAGGATCCAGCGGCCTGTCAAGGGCAGGGATATAGACCTTACTATCAACATAGACCTTCAGGTTGAGGCTGAAGAAAGCCTCCGGGGCAAGGCCGGCGCCGTGGTGGCGCTTGACCCGGATACAGGAGAGATACTTGCCCTCGCCAGCGCACCCTCCTTTGATCCGAATCTTTTTGTCAGGGGTATTAATTACAGGGACTGGAGCCGGCTTGTCAATGATCCGCGGAAACCGTTTTTAAACAGGGCCATCCAGAGCCAGTATGCTCCCGGCTCCACATTCAAGATAATAACCGCAATAGCCGCACTTGAAGAGGGGATCGTCACAGGCGATACAGCCTATACGTGCAGGGGGTCGATATATTTCGGCAGGGTGTTCAGGTGCTGGAAGGCGGCCGGACACGGCAGGGTGCGCCTTTACAAGGCCATGGTTGAGTCCTGCGATGTTTATTTTTATGAAATAGCCAAAAAGCTCGGTATAGACACGCTCGCGCAATATGCCTTCGGCTTCGGTCTCGGCAGGCGTACCGGGATAGAACTGGGCGGTGAAGTCCCCGGGTTTGTTCCCACTTCCGCCTGGAAGATCGAGAAAAGGTATGAAAAATGGTACAAGGGCGAAACACTAAATACAGTGATAGGACAGGGTTATCTCTCGGCGACCCCCATACAGATGGCAAAGCTCACGGCCGCCGTCGTCAACGGAGGCAGGCTGTTCAAACCCCATCTTTTAAAGTACGGTGAGATAGATATAAGGCCTGAAAGCATAGTGGAAACAAAAGCCGAAAACATCAGGCTGGTCAGGAATGCGCTCATGGGTGTCGTGGCCGACAGGGACGGCACGGGGCGGCTGGCGCGGTCGGAAGTGGTCAGCATCGGCGGCAAGACCGGCACAACCCAGGTTGTCGCCGGAGATGCGAGCATGGGGGAAATCTCTGACAAATATAAAGATCATGCGTGGTTTGTGGCGTTCGCCCCGGGGGAAAACCCCCGCATCGCCGTGGCCGTATTTGTCGAGCACGGCGGCCATGGAAGCACGAGCGCTGCGCCCATAGCCAAGAGGATTATCGAGGCATACTACAGGCAGGGATGAGGTTACGGAAAGGGAGAGGTTTTTTTGATGATAGACCGGCGGCTGCTGAATAACTTCGACTGGAGCATACTGATAGTGCCCATTATCGTGTCACTGATAGGGGTGATGACGATATACAGCGCAACAAGGCCTGTGCTGGATGCCGAGCAGGAGTCTTTTTACCTGAGACAGTTTTACTGGATAATTTTGAGCCTGTTCGTGTTTTTTGTTGTCGTGAGCATTGACTACAAGTGGTTTATCAGGTTTGCATATCCTGTATTCATATCCGGTATTCTCCTTCTCGTCATTGTGCTTGTTGCCGGGAAAAAGGGCATGGGTGCACAGCGGTGGATAAACCTCGGTTTCCTGTCCTTTCAGCCCGCGGAGTTTTTCAAGATTTTCTTTATCCTCGCCCTGTCGCGTTACCTGTCCGGCGCCGGGCAGGCAACGATGCTCGGAATGAGTGAGCTGGTGAAGATTACCGCGGCGTTTTTTGTAATCCCCGCGGTTCTCATCCTTAAACAGCCCGACCTCGGGACAACCGTGATACTGCTGTTCATATTCACGGCGATGGTCCTGACCGCGGGGATCAGGAAAAAGATAATACTGATAATGGTGATCGCAATGGTTGTGTCACTGCCCTTTGCAGGCAACATCATATGGAATGGGTTGAAGGAATACCAGAAACAGAGAATAATAGCATTCATAGACCCGCAGGCCGACCCCCGGGGCATAGGCTACCATATCACCCAGTCAAAGGTGTCCATAGGCTCCGGGGGATTCCTGGGCAAGGGATATATGAAAGGCACCCAGGGCCCCTACAGGTTTCTTCCGGAGAATCATACTGATTTTATCTTTTCGATCTTTGCCGAGGAAAGGGGCTTCCTGGGCAGCGCCGTCCTGTTCATGCTGTATTTCTTCATTATATGGAGGGGCTTTGACACTGCAAAGAAGGCGCGGGACACCGAGGGCTGTTTTCTCGTGCTTGGCGTAACTTATATGTTCTCATTTTATTTTTTCATCAACATCGGCATGACACTCGGCATGATGCCTGTTGTGGGGGTTCCGTTGCCCCTGATGAGTTACGGCGGGACGGCGCTGCTTTCAAATTTCATGGCGCTCAGCATCATCGAGAATGTAAGGATGCGCAGGTTTGCGCTCTATTATTAACCTTAATGTTGCATGAACGGGCAGAGTAGTCCGCCGTAAAACCGAAATGTCGTATAATTGTGTTTAGTGAAAAATGATCATAAGGTTTATTGAATTTATAGGTGCGGTCATGGAAAAGCCGGCCGAGGGGCTCGGCCGGTTCATCCTGTTGTTCTGTGCCGTTCTGAAGGGCATGGCAAGGCCGCCCTTTGAAGCAAGAAATATCATAAGGCAGATGCTCGAGATAGGCGTCAACTCCCTGCCCGTGGTACTGATAACGGCCGTGTTCACGGGTATGGTTCTTGCGCTTCAGGGCTATACGGGATTCAAACGCTTCGGCGCCGAGGGGCTTGTTGGCTCTGTTGTGGCGCTGTCAATGACAAGGGAGCTGGGCCCCGTGCTCTCCGCCCTGATAGTCACGGGCCGCGCAGGCGCTGCCATGGCCGCCGAGCTGGGGACCATGAGGGTTACCGAACAGATCGACGCCCTGGAGACCCTGGCCACCAACCCCGTGAAATACCTCATTGTCCCCCGGTTTCTCTCCGGCATGGTGATGCTTCCGGCGCTTACGGTGGTGACCGACATAATAGGCATACTCGGCGGATATTTCGTCACCGTGACCCTGCTGGGCACAAGTTCAAAGTCCTACCTCAGGGCAACGTGGAATTTCCTGCAGGTGCAGGACATATATGTAGGGCTTACCAAGGCATGCTTTTTCGGGGCCGCGTTCACCCTTATAAGTTGTTACAAGGGATTTTACACAAGGGGCGGGGCCGAGGGTGTGGGCAGGGCGACGACAGGCGCGGTTGTCTTTTCGTCAATGACCATACTTATCTCGGATTATTTCCTGTCAGCGTGGCTGTTTTAATGATTGAACTGAGGGATGTACATAAATCTTTCGGGGAAAACCACGTGCTCCGCGGAGTCAACCTGAAAGTCCGTAAAGGGGAGAGCGTTGTGGTTATCGGCGGCAGCGGCTCGGGAAAGAGCGTGCTCCTGAAGCACATCATCGGGCTTTTAAAGCCGGACAGGGGGAGCGTGATCGTCGGCTCAACAGACCTGTCGCAGCTTGACGAGGAGGGATTGAACGAGATCAGGAAGAGATTCGGGATGCTTTTCCAGTCATCGGCCCTGTTCGATTCAATGACGGTATGGGAGAATGTGGGCTTCGGCCTGAAACGCCATACGCGCCTGTCGGATTCCGAGATAAAGAAAATCGCGATTCAGAAGCTCGGGATGGTCGGGCTTGTGGGCGTTGAGGACCTGATGCCGTCAGAGCTTTCAGGGGGGATGCGCAAGAGGGTGGGGCTTGCAAGGGCCATTGCCATGGAGCCGGAGATACTCCTTTACGACGAGCCCACAACAGGCCTTGACCCCATAATGGCGGATGCCGTCAATGACCTTATCATAAAAATGCGAGAGACACTGCACGTGACATCCGTGACCATTACGCATGACATGAAGAGCGCATACAAAATTGCGGATACAATCGCCATGCTTTATAATGGTGTAATTGTTGCATCCGGCCCGCCCGGTGAGATCAGGAATACCCCGGACC
The DNA here is from genome assembly GCA_026982355.1 of Thermodesulfovibrio sp. GTDB lineage: Bacteria > Nitrospirota > Thermodesulfovibrionia > UBA6902 > UBA6902 > JAADFS01. The sequence continues at coordinate 1,777 of JALSHG010000008.1, read as the reverse complement.
CTGTCGTCAGGCAGTTTATCGAAGGGCGCGCGGAGGGCCCTATAGTGTTAGAGGGAATAATCAGATGAAAGAATTCTCAACGGAGCTGAAAGTCGGAATCTTTGCCATCATAGTGATCCTCGTGCTTTCCTACATGACCTTCAAGGTCGGCAGCCTGCCCTTTCTGTGGGAAAAGGGCTACAGGCTGTATGTGGTGTTTGACGACATAAGCGGTCTTGACGAAAAGTCACGCGTCAAGATCGCGGGGGTTGAGGCCGGAATAGTCGACAGCGTCACGCTTGTTGACGGCAAGGCGAGGCTTACGCTCCTGATAAACCCGGACATAAAGATATACAGGAATGCAACGGCATACCTGAGGATGACCGGCCTGCTGGGCGACAAATATGTCGCGCTCTCCACCGGCACCCCGGATGAGCCTCCACTGAGGTCGGGCGATACGATAGCACATGCCGTGCCCGCGGCCAATATCGACAGGCTTGCAAACCAGCTCTCCGCAGCGGCCTCGCATGTGAGTGAACTGACCGCAAGCATCAACAATGTATTCGGAGAGACCCAGAGGGAAGAGATCAGGGAGTCCATACACAACCTCACGGTTCTCACAAGGAATCTCAGGAACATTTCAACAGACAACAGGGAGCCCCTGAACAGGATAATCGCCCAACTGGACGAGTTCACGAAGTCTCTCGGCAGCAAGGGCCCCAGGCTTCTGGACAACATGGACAGGATAGTAAGCAATATAAACGACAAGGGGCCGGCGCTCATGGACAATCTGAGCCGCGCATCCAATGAACTCCGCGAAGTGCTCGAGGAAAACCGGGAGACGCTCAGGGAAGGCGTGGAGAATTTCAGGGAGGTTTCGCGGTCAATAGGGAATATCGCCCGGGGGATAGAGCGGGGAGAGGGGACGATGGGGAAACTCGTTACGGACAAGAAGCTCTACGAGTCGCTGAGCAGCGTTTCCGAGGAGGCGCGCAAGTCCCTTGAAGTCCTCGGCAGGTTGAAGACATTCATGGAGTTCCGTACTGAATACAACACGGACGAATCCGTGTGGAAGGGATACTTTGACCTGACGCTGCGGCCCGGGAGGGACAAATATTACATACTCGGAATCGTCTCCGACCCCAATGGTTCGGTGCAGACCACATACACCACCATAGACGGTGTCACCACAACCGAGGAGGAGATAAAGGACCAGGTCGAATTCAGCGCCCAGTTTGCAAAGAGGTTTGAAGACTTCGCCCTCAGGATCGGCCTTATGGAGAACACCTTCGGATTCGGCGCGGATTACTTTTTCTACAGTGACCGCGGCAGGCTGAAATTCGACATCTGGGATTTAAGCGCAAAAGAAGCCGGGGCGGATAGGGCGCATGCAAGGGTGGGGCTTGACTACGGTCTTTTCAAGTACGTCTTTATAAGCAGCGGCGTCGACAACCTCCTGAATTCCAGCCGGAGGGGGATATACGTAGGCGGAGGCGTAAGCTTTGAGGACAGGGATTTCAAGTACCTCATAGGCAAACTGCCGGGCCTTTCACTGCCTTAAGGTAACGATTACCATTTCATCAAGATTTTATTTTGAGGCAACGGGTGAGATTTCATTCAGGAGGGGAATGTAGGGGATGTTTTGCAGTAACTCAGGGCAGTTTGGTTCTTTACGATGTAACTTCCACATATTTTGAAGGGTACACCTTGTCCGTTGGCAAAATTCGGGCATTCGAGGGATGCTAAAAAGGGAAAATTACAGATTGTATCTGGATTATTATGCAATGTGGAGGGATGT
>JALSHG010000007.1 GCA_026982355.1 Thermodesulfovibrio sp. | reverse complement strand
AACACCGCCTGCGGGCAGGAGAGTCCGGAGGAAAAGCTTTATCTGCGATACATCCAGGACATATCCCGCAGGGCATATCAACGTCTTTTGGAATTTCACTCTCCGTTACCTCCTGCAACAGGGACATACTTCCGATATCCCATCGCTTGAGCCTCTTGCAAAAGCATGGAAATGCCTGCCTATGTCATTTCGACCGGAGGGAGAAATCTTTTGGCATAGATGAGTTATAAGACATCCCTCTCCGCTGCTGGTGACAGACAGAGGACTTTTGCAAGAGTCTCGCTCTATAAAGGTGTTACGGCGGACTCTCCTGCCCGCTTTATGCGACATTAAGGTTTATAATTCAATCAGCCTGTAATCCGGGTTCCCGAGGCCGATTTCCCGCGCGTACCCGAACTGATGCAGATGAGCCGTTATCCTGCCGCCCCTGGAGAATATGTCCTTTGACCTTGTAAGCATGTCGAAGCACGCCTTGTCCACTGCCAGGATATCTTCAGAGGCGAATATCCCGGCGTCTTCCGTTATCCCGGGGTCATCCCCGGAAATACAGTCGCACTCCTGCGTTATATCCATGGCGAAATTCAGAAATATCTTCCTCCTGATCTGCGACAGTATACCGCAGGCATATTCGGCCATCCTCTCGACGAAAATATTCGCATCCTCTTTCCAGTTGATGTTGACCGCATCAAACTTGCAGGCCGAGATGCATTCACAGCACCCGATGCAGCGGCCTGAATTGATAAACACCTTGCCGCTGGCCTCCGAGATCGCGGATGCCGGGCATATCTCCATGCACAGGCCGCACAAGGCGCATTTCTTCGTACTGATCGTCGGCTTGAGCGAGGAATGCTGTATCTGCTTGCCGGCACGCGAGGCCATACCCATGGCCACATTCTTGAGCGAGCCCGCGAAACCCGACATCAGATGCCCTGTAATATGCGTCAGGACCACAAGGTCCTCCAGGACTTTTACAGTGGAAGGAATCTTGATCTCCCGTATATTCTTGAAATTCACTTTGACGGCGTGTGAATCCGTCCCGAACACGCCGTCGGCTATAATATACGGGCAACCCAGTTTATCCGGGGTGAAGCCTTTGCGGTATGCGAGGTCCAGGTGGTCCACGGCATTCTGCCTGCGGCCTTTGTAGATTACATTCGTATCAAACACAAAGGGCTTCGCACCCTGTTCCCTGAGTCTCTCGACAACAAGCCTGACGAGCCCGGCTTTAATATATCCCGTGCTCTTTTCATCCCCGACCGTCACCTTGATACCCACGAAAGAACCTTCCCCGAACCGTGAGAGCAATCCAGCCGCGCTGTCCAGGACAGCCGAAAGGCCCTGCTCCCTACCGGATTTCCCGACTCTGCTGAAATAAACCTCCGGCTTCATGACCGCACCTCTTCAGTTTGTTTTCAACGTGTTGATCTTGCAGCGGAACATATCGATATCCCTTCCGCCTTATATCCTAACCTTAACCTTACAGTGGCATGAAAATACCGCCTGCGGGGCACAGGAGTCTGACGGGGAAGCTTTATCCGCGATACCTTCAGGGAATATTCCGCACGGCGTATCGACGTCTTTTTGAACTTCACATTCCGTTATTTCCTGCAACAATAACATATTCCGATATCCGATCGCTTTATAAAGGTTTCCCGGCAGATTCCTGTGCCCGTTTATGCAACACTCAAGATTAATTATATCTCAAATGCAATTTAATTGTGACCTTACAGTCGCATAAACACCGCCCGCGTTATTGCCTTAAACACTTCTTTTTGATACCATACCTTCATTAACCCTTTAATCGCATGATTTTCAAAACGGCAACCCGTAAGACCGGAGGAGTCATAAAATGTCAGACATCAACCTGGACAAGCTCAATCCCGATGCGGCAAAAAAGATAAGACCATTTCTGCATGATATTCTTGACAGGTACCCCGAGAATATTCATTCGATCCACGTCACGGGTACGGCCGTCACCGCTGATTACGATGGAAAAATATCGGACGTGAATTCGATCATTGTCCTGAAGGAAATGGACCTGAAGTTCCTCGGGGTGCTCGCCCCCCTCGGCAAAAAATACGGCAAACACAAAGTGGCCGCACCGCTCATCATGACCCCCGGGTATATAGAGAGGTCGCTTGATGTGTTCCCCGTTGAGTTCCTCAACTTCAGGCTCATTCATTCGACCGTATTCGGGGAGGATATCCTTGAAGGCCTGGAAATAGACAGGATGGACCTCCGCCACCAGTGCGAAAGGGAGCTGAAGGTCAAGCTCATATGGCTGAGGCAGGGATACATATCATCCCGCGGGGACAGCAGGATACTCGCGGAACAGCTTGTCAATTCAATAACGGGCTGCATACCCCTTTTCCGGGGGATCATCGTGCTTCGCGGCAAGGAGCCGCCCGTGGCGCACCGCGAGGTCATAACGGCATTATCCGGCGCGGTGGACATCGATACAGGCGTGTTCATCAAACTCCTCGAAAGAAAACACGACAGGCAGAAGGTTTCCCCCGGAGAGCTCAACACCATATTCGAAGAGTACTACACGGCTACCGAGAAGCTGGGGAGAACAGTCAATGAGATCAAGGAATAAGGTGAATGCCTCACCCACCGGCGGAGAAATGAGCCCGGGGGCGCGAAGCCCCCTGTTTGCCGTACTGATCTCCATCCTGCTCCTGCTTGCGGCATTCACCGGCTCACATGCGGAGACGGCAATACCGGCCAGCCCCCCGAACTACGTGGTCGATCTTGCGGGCATTATAGACGACAGGGTAGAGGCGGGACTGAACAGGTATCTCATGGAACTCGAGCAGAAAACCACGGCGCAGATGGTCGTGCTCACGATCAACAGCCTCGAAGGCGAGCCCATCGAAGATTTCTCGATCTCCGTGGCTCACGACAAATGGAAACTGGGGCAAAAGGGCAAGGACAACGGGCTCCTGCTCGTTGTCTCGCTCCGGGACAGGAAATACAGGATTGAAACAGGATACGGCCTTGAGGGCATTATCCCGGACAGCCTTGCCGGCAGCATCGGGAGGCGGTACCTCGTGCCCTATTTCAAGGAAGGTGATTATTCCACAGGGATAGCCAAGGCCGCATTGGCCCTCATAAACATCATCGCATCCGATGCCGGTGTTGAAATCACAGGCATGCCGAAGCTGCGCAGCCGTTCCGCTTACCGCGGGAAACCGACCGTGGCCGGCACCATATTCGGCATCCTGTTTGTCATCGGCCTGGTCTATCTGTTTATAAGGCATCCGCGCCTCCTCGTATTCCTCCTGATGATGAACATGCTGGGCGGCGGCAGGAGAGGCGGCTGGGGCGGCGGGGGAGGTTTCGGCGGCGGTTTCGGAGGAGGAGGCGGCGGTTTCGGAGGAGGAGGCGCGTCAGGAGGCTGGTGATGTTTTTACGCCGCCGGCATTTTATGCAACTGTAAGGCAAATGCAAATACAAGGAGGTTTTTCTCATGTCAAAAGGATTAAAAACGGCCCTGATAATCGTGGGCGCCGTGCTTTTGCTGGCTTTCATAAGTTTCAGTTGGTTCCGCAGCGGATACGACAGGGTCATCGCCATGGATGAAAACGTCAAGGCAAGCTGGGCGCAGGTTGAAAACCAGTTGAAAAGGAGATACGACCTGATCCCGAATCTCGTAGAGACGGTCAAAGGATATGCCGCCCATGAAAAGGAGCTTTTCGAGAACATCGCCAGGGCAAGAACGCAATACTTCAACGCCGGGAGCGTAAAAGACAAGATAAAGGCGTCCAACCGGCTTGAGGGCGTCCTGTCGAGGCTGCTCCTGCTGCGGGAGGCGTATCCGCAGCTCAAGGCCAACGAATCCTTCCTCAAGCTGCAGGACAGCCTCGAGGGCACGGAAAACCGCATTGCCGTTGAAAGAAAGAGATACAACGAGGCCGTTCAACAACTGAACACCTATATAAGGACATTCTTCGGCAGGTTCTTTGCGGCAATCGCCGGGGTGTCAAGCGCTGAATACTATGAAGTCCCCGAGGCTGAAAAAGAGACGCCGAAGGTGAAGTTTTAAACTTCACCTTAACCTTAAACGGGCACAGGGGAGCCCGGCGGAAAACCCTGAGCTTTCCTGCCCGCGGGCGGCAGACAGCCGCCGCCGGGGGTTCAGCGGCAGTCAAGGGGGCTCTTTACCCCGAGGATGTCCTTCTTAGCTACATGGGTATAAATCACGTGGTATGCAGGTATTTATGTCCCAGGAGCTCCTGAATTGTCCTGATGTCATATCCCTTCTCAAGCAGATGGGTTGCAAAACTGTGCCTCAGGGTATGAACAGAGACAGGCTTTGTTATTTCCGCCTTCCTTGCCGCCTCTTTGAACACCCTCTGAAGCGTGGCAGGGTTGATATGGTGACGCCTTACCGCGAGACTTCTTGGGTCGACAGAGAGTGATTTTGATGGAAATACCCAGAACCATCCCCATTCCTTCCCTGGATTCGGATATTTTCTCTCAAGCGCCCCCGGGAGATAAACACCATTGATATCCTGTTTGCGGTCATACTCATAGAATTTCCTTACTGATGCAAGATGTTCTATGAGGTTATCCTTCAGAGTCTCGGGAAGCACGGTTCTGCGGTCCTTATCCCCTTTGGCCTCCCTTACAATCAAGATATTCTGCTCAAGGTCGATATCCTTCACCCTCAGTCTTACACATTCACTCAGGCGCAATCCACATCCGTATATAAGCATCGCCATAAGCCCGTGAACGCCTGACATATGGTCAAATATCCTCTGAACCTCCCTCTGGGTAAGCACCACGGGAAGACGGCTCCTGTGTCTTGCCCTTACAGCATCAATCAGGTTCTCGATATCCTTTTCAAGCACATGCCTGTAAACAAACAGGATGGCATTCAGGGCCTGATTCCGTGTGGACGAAGAGACCTTCTTATTGACTGCAAGAGCCGTTAAGAAATCCTGCAAATCCTTGCCTTCCAGGTCCTCGGGCTCTTTGTTATTGACAAATCCCTGAAAATGCCCGAGCCAGGCAATATATGTCTTCTCCGTATCATATGACCTTTGCTTCAGACAAAGTATCTCCCTTGTTTTCTCCTCAGGCACCCTCCATTTCTCCGATAAAGCCGGTGAACCATCGGTTTTATTATTCAGCTCACGAGAAATGAAAAAGTTATAAAGCTTCAGGGCATAATCAGCCTGTTTCACCTGCCGGTCTTCATGGGTCTTTGTTAAATGTTTAAGAAATTGAAGTCTTCGGTCAGAAGTAATCGCCCTCTCAACCGACTCATTTAAAAATTCATAGCAATCCGAAACCCATTTAATGTAGCAAGGAATATATTTGCTCCCGATATTCGCCTTTTCTTTCAAATAAGACCTGAATCCGGATAACATAAGAACCTTCTTTTTTAACTGAAAAGCATTTAATACTTAATCAGGCATTGTTGTACTGCATTACAAGGCGCTTTGTCAACAAAAGACATGAAATTCCCTTGACAGGTGCACAATATTACTATTCACTGCAAGCAATTAATATAATGAAATAAAAAAACAAGTTAGGTTGTTTACAAAAGCAAAGAATAAAAGCAATAATATAGTAAATACTTGAGAGTACCGAATTCTCATTAACAAAACAGTTAACCTGTTGAATTTATTATAAATTTTAGAATTCCCGTTTTTACAGCGAAAACCCATTGAAATCAACATGTTACGATAGAACTCGGTACTCATGAGTAAATACTATTTTGGAGGTTATAAAATGGTAACAGATACTAAAGGAATATTAAAAGATGCATTGGAACTTCCACCTATAGAAAGAGCAACCCTTGTCGATCATCTCCTTTCCAGCTTAGACCAGCCTGATGCGCACATAGACAACCTATGGCGTAAAGAGGTAGAAGACAGAATTAAAGCTTATCAAGCAGGCAAAATCAAATCAGTCGCACTTGAAGAAGTCCTATCAAAATATCGGAAATAATGGAAATACGATTTCTTGAGGTTGCTCAAGCTGAGCTTGATGAAGCTGTTGAATATTATAATTCTGAAGCTCATGGATCAGGTGACGAATTTTTATTAGAGGTGCTTAAAGCCATAGAACGTATTAGACACTTCCCGAAAGCTTGGCATCCATTCAGTAATAACACTCGGAGATGTCAATTACGCCGCTTTCCATACGGAGTTATCTATCAAATATTTAGTACAGAAATCCTTATTGTTGCAACTGCCAATTTACATAGAAAACCAGATTATTGGAAAGAAAGAATAAAAATGTAAACCTGATCGGATAAGCGCGAGGTTTTCCCTCCCGCTCTCCACACACCCCGGCAAGCGGGTCCGCACCGGGCGGTTCCCAAAGCACGTCGGGCCGCAGGCGGACAATAATATCGGAGACATCACAAGATGCCCCTCTGGGGCGAGCGATTCAACGATGCGCCGTGCGGTCACTTATCCGTTCGGATTCAATGTGCCTCACGAGCTGATTGAGACTCGCAATTCCCTGCTCCGGGTTCGGCCCTTCACCATGTCCCAAGCATTACCTCA
>JALSHG010000006.1 GCA_026982355.1 Thermodesulfovibrio sp. | reverse complement strand
CGGAGAGAGAGGTCTTATACCTGCATCGATACCGAAAGATTTCTCCCTCCGGTCGAAATGACATATACGGGCATTTTCACACTTTTGCAAGAGGCTCAGGCGATGGGATATGTCCCTGTTGCAGGACGTAACGGAGAGTGAAATTCCAAGGGATGTCGATATGCCGTGCGGAATACTCTCCAAGGTATCGCGGATAAAGCTTTTCCGCCGGACTCCCCTGCCCACGGGCGGCATTTTTATGCCACTGTAAGGTAAACTTATTGAAAGTTATCCTGAAAAAGTTGTTAAGGAATATCTCGAATATACTGAGAGAGCGTTAGAATGGCTAAAACAAAACGAGAAGTTGAAGACATAATCAGGCGCTATAAAGATGCCCTGAAAGCTCTCGGCATAGTGCCTCAGGATATCATTCTTTATGGTTCATATGCAGGCGGGAATCCACGTGATGACAGCGATATTGACTTGATTGTTATCTCAAATGATTTCGCTCAAATGAATCTCCGGGAAAGGCTCGAAACTTTAGGTCTTGCGGCTGGGAAAGTCTTTGAACCTATAGAAGCTATCGGTTATACACAGGAGGAATTAAAGGATATAAAGGGGACTTTTCTTGAGGGAATCCTGTCTTCCAGATAATATTGCCGAATACACTCCCCTGCCTGTCTCGGCGACAGAGTAGTTTATTGTCTAAATAGCATGATTTTGTCTTTGGTGAATGAAGGAAAAAGTCAGCAATTATCTTCCTCTGTCGAGATGTCATTAAACAGGAAAGCCCGGAGGGTTTCCCCTGTCTACATGATATAGGTCCTGCCGAGAATGTATATGAAGTGCCCCCTTATCTTCAGGCTGTCCTTGTCCCAGTCGTCAGGCAGCGGCCAGAACGGTGCGGCGTCTCTCAGGGCCTTTATCGCCGCTTCGTCAAGCTCCCTGTAGCCGGATGTCCTTACAATCTCGATTTCACCGAGTGTCCCGTCTTTTTTTATCGTGAAATCCATGTAAAGATCGCCGGATATTCCCCGCCGGCCGGCCTCTTCAGGATATTTCCAGATGCCTTCAATCCGTTCCTTCAGCGTTCTCATGTACCTGCGGTACCTGAATACGGATGTATCGAATGAAAGCCCGTTGCCGGGCGGCAGGCCTTTCCGGGCGAATTTTTCTATGGTTTTCCTGTCGAACAGTGAAGACAGGGGCGCCCTCTGCGGGGGCGGGGGGGCGGTTTCCGTCTCTTCCGTGTCCTTTTGAGGCGGCTCCGTGCCCCTGCCGTGCGCGGCCCCCGGCAACGGTTTTTTCCCGCCTGCGGGACTGCGGGGTTTTACGATGACGGGGGGCCGGCGGGTCTTTTTTTCGAGCACCGGTTTTCTCTTCGCCGGGGCCGGAGGCTTCCGGGCTTCGCGAGGTTCCACAAGGTCGACATTAAACACCTGCACCCTGCTGCGCGTCATGGAAGGCACGGTCCATATACCCCACAGCAACATGATGTGAAACAACACGGATATGGCTATGCAGCGCCTGAGACTCAATTCAATTTGTCCGCAGTGTCATCCTACTTTCAGGCCCGGTGGGAACGGACAGTAGATGGGGGCCCTCTGGTGTATGCTGTCTATGTAAAAATATGCCGATATTTTAAAGAACAAGTCCCCCATGCTCCCGGAGATGCTGCCGTCCTTGTTTTCTTTCCACGGCTTGGTCTTCTCCAGCTCGTTTATGGCTATTATAATGTAGAGATTGTCTTTCTCCATCTCCCTGATGTCCTGGGGGCTGGGCACAGGGATGCCTTTTGTGTTGCCGTACGGGGTGTGGGAATGGAAATCCCCCACTATCTGGAGCTTCACGAAGTTCGAGAGTATGGGCTCTATCTTTTTCTGGTCCCTGTGGTGAAATATGACCCCACGCCGCTTTCTCCTTGCTGTCTGCAGGCCAAAGGCGTATTCCACTATGAAGCGGTCGTCGAGACGGTAACCGAGGAGGTATCCCAGGCACTCCCTCTTGAAGACCTCGGCGCTGCTCAGCAGGAGGCCCATAAAGGCATTCTCCGAGAGATATACCTTCATGCGCCTCGGCTTTTTTATTTTCTCCCGTGATCCAGCGCTCTTACCGCCATCACCGGGCACGGCGCCCTCCTGACCACCTTTTCCGCTGTGCTGCCGAAGAAGAACCTCTCTATGCCGACCCTTCCGTATGAACCCATGACGATCATGTCGATCTTTTCCTTCTCGGCGAATTTGATTATCTCTTCATAGGGGATGCCCGTCACGACTTTTTTCTCCACGTTGGAGATGTCCTTTATCTCCTCCACGCAGTACCTGTCTATCTCTTTCAGTGCCCAGTCGTTCAGCTCTTTATAAAGCAGGTCGGCGGAGACATGGGGTATGTATATCTCCGTTGCCTTTGTAATGTCGTAAATAACATGAAGGATATAGAGCTTTGAATTGTAATGTTTTGCAAGATCCACGGCATAATGCATCGCATGAGTGGAGCCTTCCGAGAAATCCGTTGGAAATAGTATGCGTTCGACTTTCATATATTAACCTCCTGAATTTACCGCCTCCCGTACGGAGGCGTTTTTTGAAAGAACACCTGAATTCATCTCATGGATAAATCTCAATCCATCAAGGATGAGCAAGGGGTTGATGTCGACGGGTTCGATCTTCATATGCGGTGTTATCAGCCCGCTGAAACCGCCTGTGACAATGAGGGACAGGTCCGTTTTAAGTTCGTTTTCCATTTCGCCGATGATTCTCTCAACAGCGCCGGCATGTCCGAGAATCACGCCGGCACGGATGTTTCCGGCGGTGTCCCTGCCGGGAACCCTGACAGGTCCGTCCAGGTCCACCTGAGGCAGCTTTGCCGTTTTCCCGGCAAGGGAACCGGCCGACAAACCCGGCCCCGGCATGATAGCGCCGCCCTTGTATTCGCCGTCCTCCGTGACAACGTTGAAGGTGGTCGCTGTGCCGAAATCCACCACCACGAGGTTGCCCCTGTAAAGCCGGCGGGCCGCCGCGGCGCCGGCGATCCTGTCCGCGCCCAGCCCTTTGATGTCCTTTATTGAGAACCTCAACCCCGTCTTCAGCCGGTGACTTACGATCAGGGGCTCAATGTCGAAGGTCCGCCGGAGGACATCTGTAATCAAAGGCGTAATCCGGGGAACGACCGAACATATTGCGGCGCCTCCGGGCCGCCGCATGCCGCACTCCCTGATAAAATCCCCGAGGACCCTTGAAAACATCCCGGCATCCCCGGCCACGATGAGTGTCCCGAGCCTCAATGTATGTTCAACAGAGCCGTTTTCACAGAGGCCTGTCGTGATATCCGAGTTTCCTATGTCGATAAGTAAAAGCATGTGTCTTTCGGCATCAGTTTTTCAACACCGTCACATCCCCCGCCCTTACTGTCTCCAGCTCTCCGGATGAAAGCCTTATCAAGAGTTCTCCGCTGTCGTTGATTGCCTCTGCAACGCCGGATATTATCCCGTGGGGGGTGCTGACCTGTATGTTTTTTCCTATAGTGAAGTTTAAACGAAGCCATTCATTAATTAAAGCCCTCTTATCACCATTTAAGAGAATTTTATAGGCATGTTCCAGTTTCTCCAGTATGAGGGTGAAAAGCCCGGCCCTGTCAACGGCCCTGCCCGCCTCCGCCTTTAACGACGTTGTAAACGGCCTTATATGTTCCGGGAGGGAGCCGGGGGGCATGTTTGCGTTTATCCCGATACCGGCGGCAAGAAGGTTTATCCTGCGTGCGCCGGTCTTCATTTCCACGAGTATCCCGCCGGTCTTTCTGCCGTTTACAATAATATCATTGGGCCATTTTATTTCAGCCTTCAAACCCGTGAATTCCCTTATTGCAGAGGCGGCGGCCGTGCCGGCCGCCAGTGTGAGAAGCGGGACTTCCCGTGGTTGAAGCGGGGGGCACAGCAGCACCGTGAAGTACAGGTTGACGCCCGGGGGCGATTCCCACCGCCTGCCGAACCTGCCCCTGCCCGCTGTCTGCGAATCCGCGACGACCACGATCCCTTCAGGGTCATGCCTCAGCCCCGCCGCCTGAAATGCCGCGTCGTTTGTCGAGGTGGTTGTTTCAAGAAATATTATCTCCCTGCCGATGATGTCTCCCCTGAATGCAGGGGCGACGCCGCGGGTTGCGGGCTGCGGGTTGCGGGATTTCCTGTTCATGATGCCCGGCCTGTGCTCAGGAGGTCTTCTCCGGCCATTCACATTCTTTGTTGAGCACGCACTGCCTGCATTTCGGCCTTGCCGCGGTGCAGGTTTCCCGCCCGTGGAGGATCAGGGCGAGGTTGAACGGCGTCAGAATTTTTCCGGGAATCCGCCTTCTGAGCTCTTCCTCCACCTGCCCGGGATCGCGGGAGCGGGCTATGCCGAGCCTGTTCGAGACCCTGAGCACATGCGTGTCAACGGCCATGGCCGGCCTGCCGAAGGCGCTGCCCAGGACAACATTGGCCGTTTTTCTGCCCACCCCCGGCAGTGCGGTCAGTTGTTCCATGGTATCCGGGACCCTTCCGTTAAACTCGCCGGCGATCTTCCTGCAGCATTCGATGATCATCTTTGCCTTGTTTTTATAGAAACCCGTGGGTTTTATCTCTGATTCAAGTGTCCTGAGATCGGCAGAGGCGTAATCCCGCGCGGTCCTGTATTTTCCGAAAAGACCGGCGGTGACTTCATTGACCTTCACATCCGTACAGCGGGCGGACAGGATGGCGGCGACGAGAAGCTCCAGGGGACTGGAGAAATTAAGCGCAATCCGCGGGTTCGGGTATTTTTTCAGTAAAAGTTTCGATATCTTTCCGGCATCGGCCATGGGTTTACAGTTTAAACTTGCGGTTGCATAAAAACACCGCCTGCGGGCTTATGCAACATTAAGCGTCAGTATGGAATCGGTTGTCGGAAACCGACACTTGTTCGGCTTCCGGACTTACACTATTCTTTCCCGGGTATCTTTACTTCTATCTTCCCCTTCAGCCCCGCTGCAAATTTTTCAGCGTCTTTTTCCGTTCCCACTATGGAGTTGTAGTGCATGGGGATCGCAACCGCGGGCTTTATGTCAAGCGCCGCCCCGACCGCCTCATCAGCGGTCATTACATATGTGCCGGAGACGGGTAACAGCGCAATATCAGCCCTGAAAGTCTTCATCTCCGGTATATGGTCGGTGTCTCCGGCGAGATATATCCTCTGTCCCTTTACTGTAAAGATGTAGCCGACCCAGTTCCTGTCCCTGGTATGAAACTGCTTGTCGGTGTTGTAGGCGGGCACTGCCTCTATATCGATTCCCTTTACCGTGAGCCTGTCCCCGGGTTTTACGGTCTTGACCTTTCCCGGCAGCTTGCCGGCGCAGTCCGGGGTCGCCACTATGACGGTGTCGGGACCCAGGAGTTTCTCTACATCTTCGGGGGAACAGTGGTCATAGTGGTCATGGGTTATAAGGATTATGTCGGCAGAGGCGCTTTTGCGTATCCTGAAAGGATCCGTGAAGATAATCCGTTCGCCCTCTATCCTGAATGTATCATGTCCCAGCCAGTGTATGTATTCCGTCATTTTTCCATCCTCCCTTCCACCTGCATAGGCATAACAGGTAATGGTTAAAGATAACAAAAGCAGAAGAAAAAAAGAGAGATTAACATTTCTGTTCACGGAAATCACCTGCCTGTTTATGCAACTTCAAGATTGAAGCTCACTCCCACTCAATGGTGCCCGGCGGCTTTGAGCTTATGTCGTATACAACCCTGTTTACGCCCTTGACCTCGTTAATGACCCTGTTGGAGATGCGCCCGAGCACTTCGCAGGGCAGCTTTGCCCAGTCCGCGGTCATTCCGTCAACGCTGGTTACGGCCCTTACCGCGATGACGTTTTCATATGTCCTTTCATCCCCCATCACGCCCACGGTCTTTATGGGCAGCAGAACCGCAAATGCCTGCCATATCTCATTATAAATGCCCGCATTTCTGATTTCCTCAAGGACTACGGCATCGGCCTTCCGGAGTATATCCACCCGCTGGGGGGTGACCCTGCCGATGATCCTTATCGCCAGCCCGGGCCCGGGGAACGGATGGCGGTTGAGTATTTCCCCGGGGATTCCCAATTCCCTGCCGAGAATCCTGACCTCATCCTTGAAAAGCTCCCTCAGCGGCTCAATGAGCTGGAGCTTCATGTGCTTCAGAAGTCCTCCCACATTATGATGGCTTTTTATGGTCGCCGAGGGGCCCCTGAACGAGGTGCTTTCTATCACATCGGGATACAGCGTGCCCTGCGCAAGGTATTTCACACCTTTTATTTTTCCCGCCTCTTCTTCAAAGACGCGGATGAACTCGTTGCCTATAATCTTCCTCTTCTTCTCAGGGTCTGTAACGGCTTTTAATTTTCCGAGGAATCTCTCCCGCGCGTCAACGCACACTATCTTCATATGGAAGTGTTTCCTGAGTGTGTGTTCAACCTTCTCCGCCTCTCCCTTTCTCAGCACGCCGTTGTCCACAAAGATGCAGGTGAGCTGTCTGTTTACGGCCTTGTGCATGAGCACCGCCGTGACGGCGGAGTCAACACCGCCGCTGATTGCGCAGACCACCCGGTCTTTGCCGACTCTTGCCCTTATCTCCCCTGTCGTTGTCTCGATAAATGACTTCATCGTCCACGCGGGCCTGCACCTGCAGATGTTGAATATGAAGTTCCTCATTATCTTCTGCCCGTGCTCGGTGTGCGCCACCTCGGGATGGAACTGAAGCGCATAGAACCTGCGCTTCCTGTCCGCCATCGCCGCTATGGGGGAATTGTCCGTATGGGCGATGGGGATGAATCCCGGCGGATGCTTCCGTATCCTGTCGCCGTGGCTCATCCAGACCACATTGTGGCGCCTGCGGGCGAGGCCCTTAAACAGGTCGGTAAAGTCATCGATCACCAGTTCGGCCCGTCCGTATTCCCTTTTCGCCGCCCTTCCCACCTTTCCGCCGAGACAGTGGGCCATGAGCTGCATTCCGTAACATATGCCCAGTACCGGAATGCCGAGGCCGAATATTCCTTCATCCGGAAAGGGCGCATCGCCGGCCCCCACCCTTGAGGGTCCGCCTGAAAGGATTATGCCTTTCGGCCCGAATTCCCTGATACGGTCAATGGAAACATTAAAAGGCAGGATTTCGGAGTACACCCTGTTTTCCCTCACTCGTCTGGCTATAAGCTGCGTGTACTGGGAACCGAAGTCAAGAACCAGGATTTTCTCTTTGAATTTCATAATCCGCTCCAACCTTGCGATTGCATAAAACATCGCCTGCGGGCAGGGGAGCCCGGCGGAAAAGCTTTATCTGCGATACCTTCAGGAAATATCCCGCACGGCATATCGCCGTCTTTTGCAATTTCACTCTCCGTTGAATCCCGCAACAGAGACATATTTCCGATATCCCATCGCTTTATAAAGGTTTTCCGGCGGACTCCCCTGCCTGCTTATGCGACACTAAAGTTCATTCAATCCATGCTGTAATTCGGGGATTCCTTTGTGACGGTGACATCGTGGACATGGCTTTCCCTCAGGCCCGCGGGCGTTATCCTTACAAACCGGGCCTTCTTGCGCAGCTCTTCTATATTCCTGCACCCGCAATAACCCATCCCCGATCTCAGCCCTCCCAGAAGCTGATGCATGCTCGCGGAGAGGGGCCCCTTGTACGGCACCCGGCCCTCCACCCCTTCGGGGACGAGCTTTTTGCTTTCCACCCTGTCCTGCCCGTATCTGTCCCTGCCGCCGGCTTCCATGGCGCCGAGAGAGCCCATGCCCCTGTAAACCTTGTATGTCCTCCCCTGGTAAAGCATCAGTTCGCCGGGGCTTTCGTCAGTGCCGGCAAAGAGCCCGCCTATCATGACAGAGCTTGCGCCCGCTGCAATCGCCTTTGTCACATCACCGGAGTACTTGATACCCCCGTCCGCGATAACCGGCACATTGGCTGCGTCGGCGACTTCCGAGCACTCCTTGATCGCCGTAATCTGGGGGACCCCCGCGCCTGCAACAATCCTCGTGGTGCAGATTGAACCCGGACCCACGCCTACCTTCACGGCATTGGCGCCTGCGTCTATAAGGTCCTTTGTCGCCTCGGCAGTCGCCACATTGCCTGCTATCAGTTCAAGGCCGGGGTATCTCTTTCTCAATTCCCTGACCGTGGAGATGACCCTCCTGGAATGCCCGTGGGCGGTGTCCACAACCAGCACGTCCACACCCGCTTTAATCAGGGCCGCCGCGCGGGGAAGGGTGTCCTTTCCCACCCCGAGAGCTGCGCCGACCCTGAGACGGCCGAGTTCGTCCTTGCAGGAGTTCGGATATTTCTCCCTCTTCTCTATGTCCTTGATGGTTATCAGTCCCTTGAGGATCAGGTTTTTGCCGACGATGGGCAGCTTTTCTATTTTGTGCTTGTGGAGGATTTCCTTGGCCTCCTCGAGGGTGATCCCCTCATGGGCGGTTATGAGCCCCTTGCTGGTCATGACTTCCGATGCCTTTTTCTGCAGGTTGGTCTCGAATTTCAGGTCCCTGTTGGTCAGAATTCCCACAAGTTTTTTGCCCTTTGTAATAGGCACCCCCGATATCCTGTATTTTTCCATAATTGCAAGCGCCTTTGATATCTTTTCATCAGGCTGCAATGTGATCGGATCCACGATCATGCCGCTTTCCGATTTCTTGACCTTGTCCACCTCCATCGCCTGCTCGGCTATGGACATGGCACGGTGGATTATCCCTATGCCGCCCTCCCTTGCTATGGCTATGGCAAGCTTGGCGTCCGTTACCGTGTCCATGGCGGCGCTTACAACAGGGGCGTTTATCCTGATGTTCTGTGTAAGCTGCGTGCTTATATTCACCTCGGCCGGAAGGATATCCGATTTTGCAGGCATCAGAAGGACATCGTCAAAGGTAAGACCGATTTTCACGTCATCTTGCAACATACATTACTCCTTAAAATATATGGATTCAGATTTGCTCTCAAATTAAAGCTTCACTTCCACGTAGGCCTTTTCCCTCAGGGCTGCGCTCCATTCACGGTACTTTGACTCAAATGCCTTTTTGAAAAGGATATCTTTTATCTTTTCCCTGGCCTTTTCCATTCCCCCGGCCTCTATCCTGTCCTCGACCTTTATGATGTGAAGCCCCGCCGGACTCCAGAACGGGCTGCTGACCTCGCCGATCTTAAGCCTGAAGGCCACACCCTCGACTTCCCTGAGCGCGCTGCCGCGGCTTATGTACCCGAGATCACCCCCGAACTGCCTGCTGGGTCCCTCGGAGTACTCTATCGCGAGCCTGGCGAAATCCTCCCCCTTTTTGAGCCGTTGCATCACATCCCCGGCCCTGGCCTCGACATCCGCCTTTTCAGAGGCATCCGCCGGAGCCGCAAAGAATATCTGCCTTATCCTCACCTTTTCCTTCCCGGTGAACTTGTCCCTGTTAGCCTCGTAATATTCCCGGATTTCCCTGTCTGTGATGACAATCCTGGACCTGACGGCGTAATTCACGGCCTTTGATATGAGAATCTGCTCTTTCAGCCTCTCCCTGTAATCCTCCATGGACATCCCTTCCGCCCGGAGAGAGGCCATAAGGGCATCTTCCGTGAGATCGAACTTTCTCCTGATATCCTCGACCGCGCCGTCAATCTCCGCTTCACTCACCGAAAGCCCCATTTCACGGGCCTCCTGAAGCTCCAGCTTCATCCGGATAAGTTTGTTCAGGAAAGGCTTCTCAAGCTCCCGTATCCTCTTCCGCCTTTCTTCCGCGGAGACATCCTGCAGGTATGCCTTGCCCTCCAGCTTGATCGTGTTCACCAGTTCACTCCACGTTATGACCTCGTTGTTGACGGTCGCAACAACCCTGTCGAGCAGCACGGCCCCGCAAGCCGTATGAAGGCCGGATGCCTGGAGTGCCAGGATTGCAAACACTGCGATAATTGTATAAGAGATCTTTCTCGCCATGGCGTTCGGGTCAAGGTCTGAACAAGCAAAATTATGACATGCTTTGAACTTATAATTCAAGCACGGTTGCACGCCACGCGCTTCAGACCGGGAAGCGGCGCGTGAACCGCCGGCGGTACGGTTGACGTATTTCACTACAGGCACTATAATCTTTCTGATGCCGGCGACCCTCTATTCTTTGGAATGTAAGACACAACGGCCCTGGGGACGGTTAAAAGCTGTTCTGAACAGAGCTTCACAAGTATGACCAAGAGAAGTCTGGGAATATTTGCACTCTTTGTAGCGGATGCTGTCACGATTTTCATTGTACTTCAGGGCGCGATATTCCTCAGAAAGGACGTTCTGCCGCGGTTCCATGCATTTCCGCCATATCCCCACGAGAGTTTCACCTTTTTCTGGTGGGTCTTTCCCGTCTGGCTCTTTTTTCTTGCCTACGAGGGGATGTATACAAAAAGGTTTTCGTTCTGGGACGAGGTGAAGATGCTGTGGAAGGTCGTCTTCTTCGCCACCCTTGCCACATTCTCCATACTGTATCTCGGCAAGGTCGGAGAGCGGGTATCGAGAACCGTGCTGGTGCTGATGGGGATTATATCCATCCCGGTCTTTCCGATCATCAGGATCAACGCCAAGAAGCTTCTGATATTCATCGGCCTGCTTAAGAGCAAGGTCCTCATACTCGGGGCGGGAAAGACCGGGGAGCTTATCTTTAATGCCCTGAAGAGAGACAGAAACCTCGGCCTGAATGTCGTCGGCTTTCTTGACGACGACCCCGCAAAGATAGGCGGCAGGATCGGGGGTGTAAAGATACACGCAGGGGTGGACAAGGCGCATAAATACATCGGCAGGTGCGGGATCGAGGATATTGTCATAGCGATGCCCGGGTGTGAAAAGAACAAATTCATCTCCCTTGTCAACAGGCTGCAGCACAAGGCGCGGAATATCATACTTATCCCGGACCTGTTCGGAATAACCGTGCTCGGGACGAACCTGCAGCACTTTTTCCAGGAACAGGCGATCGGCCTTGAGGTAAAGAACAACCTTGCGCACCCGGCCAATATCTTCATCAAGAGGGTCTTCGACCTGCTCGTCAGCGCGATCCTGCTTCTCATTCTTGCCGTTCCCATGATGATAATCGCCGTACTGATAAAGCTTAATTCCCCGGGTCCCGTCATATATTCACAGGAGCGGAGGGGGAGAAACGACCGGCCGTTCAAGTGCCATAAGTTCAGGACGATGTTCAACGACGCTGAAGAGAGGCTCGACAGCCTCCTGCAGAGCAATGAGGAGACAAGGAATGAATGGAAGCACAACTGGAAACTCAGGAATGATCCGAGGATTACGAAAATCGGCAGGTTTCTGAGGCGGACGTCCCTTGACGAGCTGCCGCAGATATTCAATGTCCTGAAGGGGGAGATGAGTCTTGTGGGGCCGAGGCCCGTTACAAAAAGGGAGATAGACAAGTACTACAGGGAGCAGGCGAAGCTCTGCTTCGGGGTGCTGCCGGGCATCACCGGCCTGTGGCAGGTCAGCGGCAGGAACAACACCGGGTATGATTACAGGATAGTGCTTGACTCCTGGTATGTAAGAAACTGGAACCTGTGGCTGGATATCGTTATCCTTTTCAGGACCATAAGGGTTGTGATCAACGGGGAGGGAGTGTATTAACCTTAAATGTTGCACAAGCCGGCAGGGGAGTCCGGCGTAAAACCTTTATAAAGCGATGGGATATCGGAAATATGTCTTTATTGCAGGAGGTAACGGAGAGTGAAATTCCAAGGGATGTCGATAAGCCGTGCGGAATACTCTCCAAGGTATCGCGGATAAAGCTTTTCCGCCTGACTCCCCTGCCCGCGGGCGGCATTTTTATGCCACTGTAAGGTTAATGTTGCATAAACGGCTGTGGCGATTATGAGATGACGCGAATTGAGGCGGTGTGGGGAAAGTGGGTGCTCAGGCACAGGTGGTGGATAATCACAGCCACGATTATGGTTGTCCTGGGCGCCGCAGCCGGCACGCGGTTTCTGACGTTCAACAATGACCTGAGGGTGTTCTTCAGCAGGGAAGACCCCCGGTTGCAGGCCCTGGAGGCCCTGGAGAATACCTACAACAGAATCGACAATGTGCTCTTCGTCATTGCGCCGAAGGACGGCGATGTCTTTACCGCGGAAACGCTTGCAGCAATAGAGGATCTCACCGAGGCATCCTGGCAGATACCTTATTCCAACCGGGTGGACTCCATCACGAATTTCCAGTATACCCGCGCAGAAGGGGACGATCTTATCGTTGAAGACCTCGTGCAGAACGCCGGAGATCTCACAGCCGCGGATATCGGAAGAATACGTGCCGTCGCGCTCTCCGAACCCCTCCTCGTCAACCGCCTGGTTTCACCCTCGGGGCATGCGGCCGGTGTGAGCGTCAATATTCTCCTGCCCCGCAAATCCAGGGACGAGGTCCCCGAGGTGGCTGCATTCGCCCGCAGGATGGTGAATGAATTCAGGGCCGCGCATCCCGGCATAGACCTGTATCTTACTGGGGCGATCATGTTCGACAATGCCTTCGCCGAGGCCACTATGGATGATATATCCACACTCGTGCCCGTGATGTTTTTCACCATCCTCCTGATAATAGGCCTGTCGGTGCGCTCATTTGCCGCCACCTTTGCCACGCTCCTCGTTATACTCTTTTCCATGGTCACCGGAATGGGGCTGGCCGGCTGGCTCGGCATGTCCCTGAACCCCGCCTCAGCCAATGCCCCCACCATCATCCTGGTGCTGGCGGTGGCGGACAGTGTACATATGCTGGTGACAATGCTCCACCGGATGCGCGAGGGCATGAAAAAAGAGGAGGCAATTGCGGAATCCCTGAGAATCAACCTTCAGCCGGTCTTTCTTACCAGCGTCACCACGGCCATCGGGTTTCTCAGCATGAACTTCTCTGACGCCCCTCCCTTTCACGACCTGGGCAACATAGTGGCGACGGGTGTCACCGCGGCCTTCGTATATTCGGTTACATTCCTGCCCGCGCTTATGGCCGTGCTTCCCCTCAGGGCAAGACATGCCGCCGCTGAAAAGGAGAGCCGCGGTCTCTGCATGCGCCTTGCGGACCTCGTGGTGAGGCGCCGGAAATTCATTTTCCGGGCCTCGCTGACAGTAGTCGCCGTCCTGACATCGGGGATTGTGCGTCTTGAACTGAACGACGACTGGATCAAGTATTTCGACGGGCGTTACGACATCCGGAAGGCGTCCGATTTCACACAGGAAAACCTGAGCGGCTTCAATATAATAGAATACTCCCTGGACTCCGGCGAGACGGGGGGCATCAATGACCCCGCATACCTGTCCGTTGTGGAAGAGTTTGCGGAATGGTACCGGACGCAGCCGAAGGTCGTCAATGTCAACACGATCACCGATACATTCAAGCGCCTGAACAGGAACATGCACGGGGACGACGACTCGTACTACAGGATACCCGGCAGCCGCGAACTGGCGGCCCAGTACCTGCTCCTGTACGAGATGTCGCTTCCGTTCGGCCTTGACCTCAATAACCAGATCAACGTGGACAAGTCCGCAACCCGGATGATAGTGACCATGAGGGATTCGACCACGCGGGAGCTGCGTGAAATGGACGAGAGGGCGCGGCAGTGGCTCAGAGAGAACGCGCCTGAAACAATGTTCACGTACGGCTCGGGCCTGTCCATTATCTGGGCGCATATATCCGAACGCAATATCAACAGCATGCTGGGCGCCTCCGTCGGCGCGCTTGTCCTGATCTCGGGCATACTCACGCTTGCCCTGAAGAGCGTCAGGCTGGGCCTGCTGAGCCTGGTCCCGAACCTGTCGCCGGCATTCATGGCATTCGGCATATGGGGCGCAATCGCGGGACAGGCGGGACTGAGCCTGTCGGTCATAGTGGCGATGACACTCGGCATAGTGGTGGACGACACCATTCACTTTATGAGCAAGTATCTCCGCGCCAGGCGGGAAAGCGGCGCAGACCCAGCCGGGGCAATCCGGCACTCCTTTGACACGGTGGGAACAGCCATGTGGGTCACGACCGCGGCCCTTGTGGCGGGGTTCATGGTGCTCTCTTTTTCAGGATTCAAGCTCAATTCGGAGATGGGTCTCATGACTGCCATAACCATAACGCTTGCCCTGATCCTTGATTTCCTGTTCCTGCCGGTATTGCTCATGAAAGTGGACAGGGGAAAACCCTGAGGTTGCATCAGTCCCCGGATTCAGAAATAATACGACAGCCTTACCTGCACGTTGTCATCCGCACGCAGGGCATGGAGGGCATCCCCTTCCGAGGAACCGATTACGAAAAAGGCGTCAAGGGCGATCTTCCAGGCTTCGCCGATCCTCCTGCCGGATTCAAGAGACAGCATGCTGTCGCCGCCGTCAAGGTCCCGGCTTATCCCGATGAGGGCCTCCGTGCCCGCCGCGTCATTAAGCGCCAGCCGGATGCCGAGCACTACGTCGTTGTCAAAGGGGGTTGAGGCGTCCTCCCCCCGTTCATCATAGGCCCATTCGGCTATCAGGCCTGCATCAACGCCGCTGGAGGCCGCATTCACCATGGAGTATTCAAATCCGCCGGCGCCTGCAAAGAAATTCCTGTCCCGGCTCGTCCTGTAAATCGATTCGAGTTTGAAGAGCCAGTTGCCCAGGACGGCCTGCACGTCAAGGCCGGTCTGGCCTATCTGCACGTAAAAAGGTACCAGCACGGGCTTGCCGGAGCTGTCCGCGCTCAACAGGAAATCCGGTTCCCGGCCCGTGCCCCTGAAATAATAAATACCGAAATCCCATATCCCCGCCGTATGGCTGTACCTGAGGGCGAGGTCCACGTGGTATTCCTTTGCCGCGCTTTCATACACGGCCCTGTCCGTATCCACCACGGGCTGTGTGCGCAGGCGCCCCTTTTCGCCGGGGAATGTGCGTTCCCTGAAATAGGGCAGCACAAACATGTCCACGACGCCCCAGTCACGGGGCATGGAAAGATGAATCATGGGCTGGCCGAGCTTGTCCTCGCCGTCCATGTCCTCCACATAGTCGGTCTGGTTTATGATATCCGCCAGGTGGACGAACTCCGTCACCCCCCAGAAGACCCTGCTGATGCCCACGGTCAGTTCCCAGTGATCGCCGAGCATCAGGTAGTTCAGTTCACGGATATCGAAACGGCTCCTCTCCGGGTCAGCGCTGTCGAATCTTGCAAAGGGTGTAAATGTAAGGCCCGAGCCGTCCCGCCGCCCGTGGTAAAACTCCGGCTGGAGGGCGACGGAAGCGCTGTTCCCTTCCTGTCCGGGGAAGAGCGCATCCCTGAAGAAAAACCTGCCTTCCACCGATGCATGTCCGGAGAGGTCGCAGGCCTGCGACCGGGACACAAAAAACACAAGCAGGAGAACAAGCGCCAGCGGCACAGCGGCGGATGCGTATGCAGGCCTGCCCAAATCCGTCCCCTACCTCACCCTTTTCAGGCTGTTCCTGCTGAAGTCGCTGTCCCTGAGGCCCACGCCGAATCTGTAATCCGAAAATTCCAGGCGCGTGCTCTTGCCGTTCTGGTGATTGACCATGTTCATCCCGGAGGCGCGCCAGAACCTGTTGTTGTACTTTCTGTAGCCGGTGAGGGTGAGGGTCTTCAGCAGGGAGTCCTTGCGGTCATAGTAATCCACTTTTAACGTGCGGTACTCCTTCTTGTCAATCCATATCATCTGGCGTCTGTAGCCCGAGTTTTTTCTGTCCAGCGGATAGCGTTCAATCACGAAACACTCCAGGCCGTCGTACACTTCATCCCTGATCCATTTGTAGGTGTATTTCTCCACTTCCTGGCTTGCAATGTCTTCATAGGCGAACTCGCTGCCCATAAACGAGCCTGATTTGTTCCGGGAGCTTATCCGCTTCACCCTTTTCAGGGCGGGCAGGTAGAGCCACTGATCGTCGTCACCGAACTTGTGCGTGTATGTCAGGAGGGCGGTGCCCCTGACATCCCGCGGGCTGTCGAATATGTTCAGTATTTTGTCCCCGTCCCCCTCGACTTCAAGCGTCCTGATGCGCATCCTGCGGATGCTTTCCTGTCCGTGCCTGTTTCTGAGAATCATAAGCAGGTTAACGGTCGAATCCCTGAATCCCGTGTCGCGTGCATCCGCCTCGCGGGCGATGGCGAGCCCCTTTTCCACGGGCGTCTCCGCCGCTGCCGGAAGGAACATAAACAGCGCCGCAGCGGTCGCGGTTAACAGATATATGAGTTGTCTCCATCGCCGTTTCATTGCGCCCTCCCGTCATTCATGCAACATCAAGGTAAAGTTTATATGAATCTCCGCCCGCTTGGCAAGCTCGGCGGAAATGTTTGCCGGAACGCCGCTCCTTGCTTCTGAACGTCCGGAAATTTTATAATTTAACGTTCGTCAATATTCCGGTTGAGCAACGGGCTGTCGAGGTTCCGGTATATTATTTTCTTTGGGAGAATGTTATGGGTGTGATGACTGAAGGGAAGATCACGGATATCAATGAATTGAAAAAAATTGCAAAAAACGTGCGTATAAATATCCTGCACATGCTGACACTGGCAGGTTCGGGACATACGGGCGGTTCACTCTCCGCCGTGGATGTGGCGGTTGCGATATATTTTTCCAGGATGAAGTTTAATCCGGCGGACCCCTCGTGGGAGGAAAGGGACAGGTTCGTGCTGTCAAAGGGCCACGCAGCCCCCCTGATCTATGCCGTCATGGCGGAGGCGGGCTATTTCCGGGAAGACGCGATCAAAACCCTCAGAAAGACCGGCTCCCCCCTGCAGGGTCATCCGTGTTCTGCAATGCTGCCCGGCATAGAAATCTCAACCGGCTCTCTCGGCCAGGGGCTGTCGGTCGCCAACGGCATGGCCCTGGGGCTGAGGCTTGACGGCAACCCCGCGCGGGTATACTGCATCATGGGCGACGGAGAGGTGCAGGAGGGGCAGGTCTGGGAAGCCGCCATGACCGCGGCCCATTATAAGATCGACAACATCTGCGCCGTTGTCGACAACAACGGCCTGCAGATAGACGGCCCGGTGGAAAAAGTCATGGGGATCGAACCCCTGCGCGACAAGTGGGCCGCGTTCGGCTGGCACGTTATGGATATAGACGGACACAACATGCAGGAGATCATCGACGCCCTCGATGAGGCCGAAACAGTAAAGGGGAGGCCCAGCATAATAATCGCCCGTACAACCAAGGGCAAGGGTGTATCTTTCTTTGAAAATAAAGTAGAATATCACGGAGTGGCCCCTACACGGGAGGAGTTCGACAGGGCCGTAAAGGAGATTCTTGATGACCGAACTTCATAAGACGCGGCAGGATGTGCAGGACGCCGTACCGCATCATCCAGGGCATGTTACCCCGAGAAAGCCCAAGGCCACGAGAGATGCCTACGGCGAGACACTGCTCGAGCTCGGCAAAAGACGCCCGGACATAGTGGCCCTTGACGCCGACCTGTCGGGTTCGACGAAGACGGCCAGGTTCGCCAGGGAATTCCCCGACAGGTTTTTTAATATGGGGGTGGCGGAACAGGACATGATAGGAACCGCCGCCGGCCTCGCCCTGGCCGGGAAGGTCCCCTTTGCTTCAACGTTTGCGGTGTTTGAAACAGGCAGGGCGTGGGATCAGATACGGCTTGCCGTGTGCTACTCGAACACAAATGTGAAACTCGTCGCGACCCACGGCGGCGTAACGGTCGGCGAAGACGGGGCATCGCACCAGGCGCTCGAGGATATCGCCCTGATGAGGGCCCTGCCGAACATGATGGTGATCGTGCCGGCGGATGCATCCGAGACCGCATCCGCCATCAGCGCGGTGGCGGATCACAAGGGACCTGTCTATGTCAGGCTGGGACGGGCGAAGGTCCCCTATGTCATGCCCGATGACTACAGGTTCACTCCCGGGAAGGCCTTTGTGTTTCATATCGGGAAGGATGCGACAATCATAGCCGCCGGGATCATGGTGGACATCGCGAAAAAGGCCGCGGAGATACTCTCGGGAGAGGGAATCGATACGGGCGTGGTCAACATGTCCACGATAAAGCCGCTTGATGAAGAGACACTCCTGCGGGTTGCGAGGACATCGGCTCTCATTGTAACGGCCGAGGAACACTCGGTCATCGGCGGCCTCGGCGGGTCCGTGTGTGAATTCCTGTCGGAGAACCATCCGGTGACCGTCAGGCGGATCGGGGTGCGGGACACCTTCGGATGCTCAGGCACGCCGGACGATTTGCTCAAGCGTTACGGAATGACGGCCGGTGACATTGTCGAGACAGTGAAGAACTCTGGTTGAAACATGATCCAGTTTTCCGGGGTATCAAAATACTATGACGGCGATGCTGTACTGAAAGATATAAGCTTCACCATAGAAAAAGGCGAGCTTGCCTATATAACCGGCCCCAGCGGCGTCGGGAAAACAACCCTCCTCAAGCTCATCTATTGCGCGGAACGCCCCGACGGCGGACAAATCATCGTGGCGGGATGGGATGTCGGAAAGCTGAAACAGGGCACCATCCCTTTTCTGAGGCGCAACGTCGGCATAGTCTTCCAGGATTTCAGGTTGCTCTTCAACAAGACCGTATTCGACAACATCGCCCTTGCCTTGAGAATTCACGACATGCAGCCGAGGGAAATAAAGGAGACCGTAAACAACGTACTGAAAGACATCAGACTGAAACACAAGGAGCATGTGTTTCCGCAGCATCTCTCCGGCGGGGAGCAGCAGAGGATCGTCATAGCGAGGGCCATGGTCTCCAGGCCCACCGTGCTTCTTGCTGACGAACCCACCGGCAATCTCGACATGGATACATCGAGGAACATAATGAGCCTCTTCAGGGAGATCAATGCAAGGGGCACAACCGTGCTCATAGCCACCCACAACAACGCCCTCTTTCACGGGACCGGCCGCAGGGTGCTTTATCTGAGCAACACGCATATCGAGAAGGAGGCCGTCGGTTGAGAACCCTGATATACGCGCTTCAGACCGCCATGAAAAGCATCTGGCATGAAAAGTGGATAAACCTTCTCACGGTCTTGTCCGTCGGTATCGGCCTGCTGATACTGAGTTCCTTTGCCACCGTGACGTTGAACGTGGATTCCGCGCTCAAGCGGTGGGCCAAGGGCTTCGGCATGGTCGTGTATCTCGACGGGGATTTAACCGGAAAGGCGGAAAACGAACTCAAAAGACTCTTCCTGCAGGACCCCGACATCATCGGGGTCAAATACATATCAAAGGAACAGGCCGTCAGGGAGCTCCGCCGGACCCTCGGTGAAAACGCCTCTATTCTCGATGAACTCGATGAAAATCCGCTGCCCTCCTCTTTTGAACTCAAACTCAAAAGGGAGCTGCTGAAACCGGACGTTGTAAAGAAAAAGGCCGAACAGATAAGCCGCCTGAAGGGAGTGGAAGAGGTGCAATACGGGGAAAAGTGGCTCTCGTCCCTGAACACCTTATCGACGATCCTGAAAACCGGCGCCGTATTCCTCGGGTGCGCGATCCTGGTCGCCATCGTATTCATTACATACAATACGATAAAAATCTTTTTCTACAGAAGAAAAGACGAAATAGAGACGTTGAAACTGCTGGGAGCCACGAGGACGTTTATCCGCCTGCCCTTTCTTATAGAAGGGCTGTTCATCGGAATCGCCGGCGGCCTGATCAGCGCCGTTGCGCTGTTCGGCATCCATTCCATGATATCTTTTAAAGGCGCCGATATCCTGCCTGCAATCAGGGCGCTGATGGTGGCCCCTCCCATGCGGGCATATATGGCAATTGTCATTGCAGGGGCCGCAATGAGTTTGACGGGCAGTTTCATCGCGGTCGGCAGAATAAGATACTGACACATGAGCAAAGAAAATAAAACCGGCGACAGGGGACGGAGGGTCAGGGTCTTGCTTGCCGTGTCATGTCTTGTGCTTTTTATCCTGGCCGCCTTTCCATTCCCGCAACCGGACGCCGCAAACCCCAAAAAAAAACTCTCTGAAATCCGGAAACAGCTTATCGAAAAAAAGCGGCGGGTAAGGGAAGCCAGGGAAAAAGAGAAATCCATACTCTCGAGAATCGAAGCCATAAACAGGACCATCGAAAAAAAACAGCAGGAACTCCGCTATTATGACAAACGCATCGCCCGGACAAGCTCAGACATTGCACGGCTTTCCGGGGAGATCAATGCCCTCAGGGCCAAGTCCCGCAAGAGCAGGCAATACCTGAAAAAGCGTCTCAGAATGCTCTACAAACAGCAATACGGCGGCAATGCCCTCCTGCTCCTTTCGGCCGGGGACTACCAGGACCTGATCAGGAAAAGCAGGTATTTAAGCCTGATTGCCTACCACGACGGCAGGGAGATGAAGACTTATGGCGCCAAGATACGGGCGATCAACTCCAGGAAAAGAGAGATGGAGACCCTCCACAGGAAGCTTGAGACAAACAAGGCCGAGGCCCTGCAGAAGAAAAAGGAATTACAGGCCGAGCGCATCAAGAAGGACAGGCTCCTTGCAATGATACGGAGCAAGCGGAGCACGTACGAAAAAACCATCAGGGAGCTTGAAGAGTCATCAAAACGGCTCCGCGAGATGATCAGACGGCTCGGAAAAAAGAAGATACCCGCATCGGTCACCGGCAAGGGATTCAGGTCACAGAGGGGGCATCTCTCATGGCCTGTCAACGGCAGGGTGCTTATTCCCTTCGGAAGATACAGAGACCCGAAATTCAATATCCCGGTTTTCAAAAACGGCATAGAAATCAAGGCAAGGCCCGGTGACAGGCCCAGGGCGGTCTCGGGCGGCAGGGTGGTATACGCCGACTGGTTCAAGGGATACGGCCTGCTGTTGATTATCAATCACGGCAGCGGCTATCATAGCTTATATGGAAACCTTTCGGAGATATTTCACAGGACAGGTGATATAATTAGAAAAGGAGAGGCGGTCGGGACGGTCGGCAAGTCAAGACTGCTGAACGTTCCCAGCCTTTATTTTGAGATCAGGTACAAAGGGAAGCCGGTCAACCCGCTGATGTGGCTGAAGAAAAAAGGCCGGAAGAGGGGGAAATATTAATATAAACCTTAATGTTGCATAAGTCGGCGGCGGGGTCCGGCTAAAACCTCGGGCTCCCCTGCCGGGGGGCGGTATTTTCATGTGACTGTAAGGTAAAGTATAAAGCTGGAGATAGATATCCGTGTTTCTCCGGTACAAGGGAGGAAGAATGTTCAGGCGCACAACAGCTTTTGTATGGATACTGATTATTACCGTTGTATTCACCGTCATACTGCTCAACAACAACTGGAGCCTGCTGGAAGATGTCGATGCGGGGCAGGATACCCATTACGAGAGTCTCAAAACATTTGCGGAATCCCTTTCACTGGTCAAGAAAAACTATGTGGAAGAGGTGGATGAGAAAGACCTCGTTTACGGGGCCATAAAGGGCATGCTCAGTTCCCTGGACCCCCACTCCTCCTTCATGACCCCCGAGCTGTTCAAGGAAATGAAAATCGACACCAAGGGGGAATTCGGAGGGCTCGGCATCCAGATCGGCATAAAAGACGGGATACTCACCGTAATCGCACCCATTGAAGATACACCGGCCCACAAGGCCGGCGTCAAGGCCGGGGACAGGATTATCAAGATAGACGGCGAATCAACGAAGGACATCAGCCTTTTCGATGCTGTCACGAAACTGCGGGGCAAGCCGGGCACATCCGTGACGATAACCATAATCAGGAAGGGGCTCGACAAGCCCAAGGACATCACCATTGTCAGGGACATAATAAAGATCAAAAGCGTAAAATCCCGGATACTCGACGAAGGGATAGGCTATGTGAAACTTACGCAGTTCCAGCAGAAGACCGCGTCGGAGCTTGAAAAGGCCCTGACCGACCTCTACAAGAAAGAGATATACGCCCTGATTCTCGACCTCAGAAACAACCCCGGAGGACTCCTGAAAAGCGCGGTGGAGGTCTCAAGCCGGTTCCTGCCGGAAGGAAAACTCATTGTATACATCAAGGGCAGAAGCGGTGACAAGACGGAGTTCACCGCCAAAAACGGCAACCACTATTTCAACCTGCCGATGGTCGTTCTCGTCAATGAGGGAAGCGCCAGCGCCTCGGAGATTGTGGCAGGCGCAATGCAGGACTGGGAACAGGCGGTGATCCTCGGAACCCAGACATTCGGCAAGGGCTCCGTGCAGACGGTCATCCCCCTGAGCGACGGCTCGGCCCTCAGGCTTACAACCGCGAGGTATTACACGCCCAGGGGCAGATCCATACAGACAACGGGCATAACCCCGGACATAGTGGTCAGGCTTGAGGCGAAAAACGGGGTGGAAACACATCCCGTCATCCGGGAAAAGGACCTGAGCAAACATCTTATAAACGATGTCTCAGGTGAAGACAACGGGAACGGCAAAGACAGTGACGGTGATAGCGGCAAAGACAAGGAAGATGAGGACGGCAAAGACAGCGACAAGGAAACAGAAGTCGTTCCCTCAGAGGTCTCGGAAGACAAGGACAACCAGCTCCAGCGGGCCATAGACCTGCTGAAGGGATGGAGGGTGTTCAGGAAACTGCCGGAGGCGGGGTAATGAAATTTCAGAAGTTCGTAGTCCGGGAGTTGTTCATAGTGCACTTAACCTGTTGAACTCTTTCAGCGACCTGATTACACAATCCTCAATCGCCATTCCCGAAAAATAGTTGCCGGTCAGCAAAAGCCTGGTGCCTTCAATGAGATCGTCGATCGTACTGATCAATCCCTCGTGCCCGACCCTGAGGCTCGGCACGAGGTTTTCACTATGGATTACATAATCAAGCTGTCTTTTCTGCACGCCGAGCACCTCGCATACGCGGCTGATCCGGGCTTCACGGTCCGCCGCGCCGGGTCTGAAATGAAAGGTGAAGCCGCGATACCTTTCATGCGGCACCGTGTCCCTGGAGACAACCGAATAAAAACCGTCCTCAGCAGCCGGGATGATTCCCGCCACCCGTTCAATGGAAACGTTTTCCTTTCTTACAGCCACTCCTATTGATTCGACCTCCACCGCACCGATCCGGGAAAGGCGGCCCGACACCTCCGGGAAGCCGGATCGAAGGAGCCGCGCCGCAACCGGGGCCGGGGTGGCGAGAGCCAGAAAGGCGGATTCATAGCAGGCCCCGTCCGTGGTTGCAACCGTAAAAGAGCCGCCGGAGGCGCCTACAGCCTGCGCCTCTTTCCCTGTTGCAACCACGATGCCCCTTTCAGATGCAATTGCATCCGTGATGGTCGCGAGTCCCCCGGAGAGCGTGAATTTTTTCACTATATCCCTGCGCCGATTTCTCTTTTTGAACAGCATGTCGGCGGGAAAATCATCCGCCCTCTGGGAAACCACCGCATTGAAGGCCGGGGCGAGGACCCTCCGGAAATTTCCGGGACCGGCTATTGCCGAATAATATGCCTCTATGCTCTTTCCGCTCTTTTTCACAGTCAGGATGCGGGGCAGTGACAACAGCAACTCCGCAAAGTTGAGCTGCGAGGGAATCGATTTCAACCGGTTCCCTGACAGGAACCTGAAGCCGACCTTCTCCCGCGCGGTAAGGCGGTCGAGAATCCCGCAGCCTTCCATGATCTGCAGCAGGTTGCAATAGGAATTGTAACACGTGTGCGCGCCCAACTCTATCCAGAATCCTCCGGCGCCAGCCTCCTGAAAGCGATGAGAGTGAAGTGTTCCTCCGGGCCTGCCGCTCTTTTCGATGACAAGGGTCCCGAGCCCTCCAGCGGCACAGTAATGGGCCAGGCTCAATCCGCTGATCCCGGCGCCGATTATGATAATATCGTATCTCTCCATCTCTGTCTACCTTCCGGTTGCATAAAAATACCGCTTGCCGGACTCTCCTGCCGGCTTATGCAACATTAATGTCTATATATACGATTATACCGTGAATACACGTAAAAATCTCTCAAAAACCGGCCAACCGGGGGGAATTTGGCGGAATGTGGTGTATTGCTTTTAAGACGGAACCTTAGTAAACTATTTTTGTGTATCATTTTGTTACGGAGGTAATTAATTTATGAACATATTCAAGACAGCGCTTCTGATGACAGGACTCACCATCGTTCTTTTGTGGGCGGGGGCTGCGCTCGGAGGACGGTCCGGCATGACAATCGCCCTTATATTCGCCCTGGCGATGAACGCCTTCAGCTACTGGTTCAGCGACAAGATAGTGCTGAAAATGTACAGGGCAAGGGAAGTCTCCGAAGCAGACGCGCCCGAACTGTACTCAATAGTAAGAAGGCTTGCGCAGAGGGCCGAAATTCCCATGCCGCGGGTGTATATCATGGATCAGGCACAGCCCAATGCATTCGCTACCGGCAGGAACCCCTCGCATGCAGCGGTCGCCGTGACAACCGGAATAATGAATCTCCTGAGCCGGGAGGAACTTGAGGGTGTCATAGGGCATGAGCTCGCCCACATCAAACACAGGGACATACTCATAGGAACTGTGGCAGCGACGATCGCGGGCGCCGTCAGTTACCTGGCCTTTATGGCGAGATGGGCGTTTATCTTCGGAAACAGGGACGATGAAGACAGCAACCCCGTGGTTGCAATCGTCATGATGATCGTTGCGCCTGTTGCGGCCCTGCTGATACAGATGGCCATATCCCGCTCAAGGGAGTATGCCGCTGATTCAGGGGGGGCCAAGATAGCGGGAAACCCCCGCTATCTCTCAAACGCATTGAGGAAGCTCCAGGCCGCGGCCCAGAGGATACCGCTTGAGGCACAGCCTGCGACGGCGCATATGTTCATTGTCAATCCCCTTTCAGGCGGCGGTATTGCAAAACTGTTCAGCACCCACCCCCCGATGGAGGAGCGGATAGCGAGGCTTGAGGGCATGGGACGTGTCCCTTAGACGGATTGAAAAAAAGGTACTGTCCGGGAAGCGCCTCAGCCCCTCAGAGGCCCTTGAGCTGTTTGAGAGCAACGACATCTTCACCGCCGGGAGGTTGGCCGCGCATGTCGCCCGCAACAAAAACGGCAAGAGGGCGTATTTCATCCGGAACCATCACATAAACCCCTCGAATATCTGCGTCAACAGGTGCAGGTTCTGCGCCTTCAGCCGCTCCGAAGGCGACAGGGGCGCGTACGAGCTGAGCATCAGGGGGATAATCTCAAAGATCAGAAAATGGTATTCAAACACAGACGGCAAGGGGAAGCCGCGGCGCGGAAAAAACGGCAATGAAGTGCATTGCGAGGTCCATATAGTAGGTGGCCTTCATCCGCACCGGCCGTTTGATTATTACCTTCAGATGCTGAGCGAAATCCGCCGGACGTTCCCGGAGCTGCACATAAAGGCATTCACCGCTGTCGAGATAGATTATTTCTCAAAGATCAGCGGCCTGTCCCTCAGGGACACACTCCTTGCCCTGAAAAACGCGGGGCTCGGTTCCATGCCCGGCGGCGGCGCGGAGATATTCAACGGCAGGGTCAGAAACAAGCTATGCCCTGAAAAAATCAGCGGCGCACGCTGGCTCAGGATAATGGAGACCGCGCACAGGGCGGGCATAAGGTCCAATGCGACTATGCTCTACGGGCACATTGAGACTTATAAGCACAGGGTGGAGCACATGCTGAAGCTCCGCGAGCTTCAGGATAAAACCGGCGGCTTTCAGGCGTTCATTCCCCTGTCCTTTCACCCCGTGAACACGGAAGTACCGGGGGCAAAATATACATCCGGCACGGATGACCTCATGACCATAGCGGTCTCGAGACTCTTTCTCGACAACTTTCCTCACATCAAGGCCTACTGGGTAATGCTTGGCGAGAAAATCGCGCAGCTCGCCCTCCTGTTCGGGGCCGATGACATGGACGGTACAATCATTGAAGAAAAGATCACCCATTCAGCAGGCGCATTATCCGGAAATGCCATGTCAAAGGCGGCGCTGGTCCATCTCATTGAAAAGGCCGGCAGGGTCGCCGTGGAAAGGGATTCGTTTTACAATGCACGCGTGATCAACTGAATCTAAGGGGACGTTATGCGCTTTTTCGTCCATTCGATCAGTCCCCCTGCTGCTATCAGCTCCTGCATAAACGGCGGGATGGGCTTTGCGGCGTACTCCTCGCCTTTTGTTATATTCCTTATGGCGCCCCCGTCCGCATCGATTTCTATCTCGTCACCTTCACGTATCCCGCCCGGTGCCTCTTCGGATTCAAATATCGGAAGACCGATGTTGAAAGCGTTCCTGTAAAAGATCCGCGCAAAGCTCTTTGCAACAACGGCCTGGATGCCCGCGGCCCTGATAGCAATAGGCGCGTGCTCCCTTGAGGAGCCGCAACCGAAATTCGCCCCTGCAACAATCATGTCCCCTGCGCCGACCTTTGAAGGAAACTCCCTGTCCGCATCTTCCATGACATGTTTTGCCAGCTCATGCGGGTCGGACGTGTTGAGGTAGCGCGCCGGGATTATCGCGTCCGTGTCAATATTGTCCCCGAATTTCCAGACCTTTCCCTTCAGTATCACAGTACCTCCTCCGGGACGGCTATCCTGCCCTTGACGGCGGATGCCGCGGCAACGGCGGGGTTGGCGAGATAAACCTCGCTTTCGGGATGCCCCATCCTGCCCGTAAAATTCCTGTTCGTGGTTGCAACCGCCCTCTCCCCCTTTGCAAGGACACCCATGTGGCCGCCGAGGCACGGCCCGCATGTAGGGGTTGAAAACACGGCGCCGGCCTCAATGAAAATCTCCGCCAGTCCCTCTTTCAGTGCATCCAGGTAAATCTGCTGGGTTGCGGGGATAACTATCATCCTCGTGTCCGGATGAACCTTCCGGCCCTTTATAATCTCCGCAGCCTCCCTTATATCCTCCAGCCTGCCGTTTGTGCATGAGCCCACGACGACCTGGTCGATCGCAACCGAGGAAAGCTCCTCGGCAGGCCTGGTATTGGACGGCAGGTGGGGGCAGGATACGGTAAGCGGTATCTTTGAACAGTCGTATTCCCTGACATCAACATACGTTGCGTCTTCGCCGGATGAATAAAACGCGTACCGCCTCTTCGCCCTCGGCTTTACGTATTCTTCGGTAACACGGTCCGGAACAATGATGCCGTTCTTGGCGCCGGCTTCAATCGCCATATTGCACATGGTCAGTCTCCCGGCCATGGGAAGCGAGCTTATCGCCTCGCCCTCGAATTCCATTGCCCTGTAAAGCGCCCCGTCCACCCCTATGGCGCCGATTGTGTGAAGTATCAGGTCCTTTCCTCCGACCCACCTGTTCAGTTTGCCGTAATAGATGAGTTTCATGGACTCAGGCACCCTGAACCAGCATTCGCCGGTTGCCATTGCAGCAGCCGCATCGGTTGAGCCCACGCCCGTGGAGAATGCCCCGAGGGCGCCGTATGTGCATGTATGGCTGTCCGCGCCTATGACGAGGTCTCCGGGCAGGACAATGCCCTGCTCCGGAAGAAGTGCATGCTCAACACCCATCCTGCCGACCTCGAAATAAAGCCCGAGGTTGTAATCCCTTGCAAAATCCCTGAGCATCCTGCACTGCTCCGCGGCCCTGATGTCCTTCTGCGGTGTAAAATGATCCGGTATGAAGGCGATCCTGTCCCTGTCGAAAACATCCGCGGCCCCGGTCTTTTCAAACTCCCTGATCGCTATGGGCGCGGTTATATCGTTTGCGAGTACGATGTCGACCTTTGCGTTTATCAGTTCGCCGGGCGACACCTGTTCTCTGCCCGCATGTACTGCAAGGATTTGCTCCGTTATTGTCAATGATGTTCCTCCGGAAATTGCCGGCGGCATGGTTTGCCTTACACCGGCATAAAAATACCGCGCGCGGGAGAGCCCGGAGGTTTTACGCCGGAGACCCTCCCGCCCGCTTATGCAACATCAGGGTTTATTTGGACTATGAAATATTACAGGAAATCAGAAGCGTTAGTCAAATGGAGGGCGTGGGAAAATAAAGGCGCTTCCTGCTTTTGCAGGAAGCGCCCCGGAAGTTGATCACAGCTTGATCACGTTGATTGCTTTCTGGCCCTTTGCGCCTTCTTCAATCTCAAAACTGACGGAATCGCCTTCCAAAAGAGATTTGAAACCGTTGCCGGCTATGGAAGAGTAATGGACGAAAACATCGCCGCCGTCTTCTTTCGAGATAAAGCCGTAGCCTTTGGATTCGTTGAACCACTTTACTGTACCGTTCACCATATCTTTTGCCTGCCTCCTTACATATAAACTAAAGTATCAGAACGACCCGTTGCCTTTAAAACAAAAAGGGACCGCAAAGCTAAAGTCTTTGCGGCCCGGCCTCTTACAAAAACTTCTGAACTTCACTCTAAGCCTAACATGCATAATGATAATTGTCAACCCTGCAGCAACCCAGTCCACCTTAACCTTACAGCTGCATAAGCCGGCAGGAGGGTCCGGCGTAAAACCTTTATAAAGCGTCGGGACACCGGAAATATGTCCCTGTTGCAGGACTTAAAGGGTGTATTGCAATATTAAAGTCATGCGAGACTCTTGCAAAAGCATGAAAATGCCTTGTCATTTCGACCAAGGGAGAAATCTTTCGGTATCGATGAGTTATAAGACACCTCTCTCCGCTCGATGTGACGGACGGAGGACTTTTGCAAGAGACTCATAACAGCTTCTTAACCGCAGAAACAATCGCCCCCTTTGATATTTCCTCGTAATCAAGCAGTTCGGCCGGCTTGCCGCTCCTGGGCATCTTTCTCACTGCAAGTGAATATACAGGCACGGGGTTTTCCGGGATCGAGCTCCTTACGGCCTCTCCGATGCCCCCTTCGCTGAAATGGTCTTCAACGGTAATAAACGCGCCTGTTTCCCTGGCGGCGGTTTCAAGGGCGGTGCGGTCGAGGGGTTTTATGCTGTAAAGATCAATAACACGTATGAAGATATCCTCTTTCATTAATTCCTCGTATGCCTGAAGGGCCTCATGCAGGGTGATGCCGGCGGCAATAACAGTCACCCTGTCTTTATCGCTCTGTCTCAGCACCTTGCTGCCGCCGATTGAGAATTTCTCGTCCCTGCTGTAGATGACAGGCGTTGCTTTGCGCGTGGTTCTTAGGTATGCTATGCCTTTATGCCCCGCCATCTCTTCCACGAGCCTTTCGGTCGATACGGCGTCGGAGGGGTACAGGACCACGCTGTCGAGGATCGCCCTGAACATGGAGATGTCCTCAAGGCCCATCTGCGATGCGCCGTCTTCACCTATTGATACTCCGGCGTGCGAGCCGCAGAACTTGATGTCGGCCCCGGAATAACGGCTCATCCTTATCTGGTCGCATGCGCGGGTCATGAATGCGGCAAAGGTGGAGACAAATGGTGTCCTGCCCCTTGATGCTAGGCCGAGGGCCACGCCGGCCATGTTCTGCTCCGCGATATACATCTCGAAAAAACGCTCCGGATACGCCTCCCGGAATATTTCCGAATAGGTTGAATTGCTTACCTCGGCATCCAGCACCACCATGCCGGGGAAGGCCGGAAAAATGCGCTTCAGTGCGTTTCCGTATGCCTTCCTCGTGGCAACGGGCGTGCCCGGCTCATAATCAACATCCTCCATATCCTGCGGCGCCTTTTTACCGGGCTCAATGTCTTCCGGCAGCGGAATCTCCCCGCGCACTGATTTATCAACCTCGCCGAGTTCTTCAAGGGCGCGCGGCAGGTCCTCGCGGCTGATGGTCTTGCCGTGCCAGCCGTTTTTATCCTCTATGAATGAGACACCCCTGCCCTTTACGGTCCTTGCGATGATCATGACGGGCCTGTCCCCGGCGGCCGAGGCCTTTTCATAGGCTGAGAGGATTTCCCCCGTGGAATGCCCGTCGATTACAATGGTCTCCCAGCCGAAAGAGGATATGCGTTTTTCATAAAGCGCCAGGTTATGCCCGTACATTGTCTCTCCGCGCTGGCCCAG
The DNA here is from genome assembly GCA_026982355.1 of Thermodesulfovibrio sp. GTDB lineage: Bacteria > Nitrospirota > Thermodesulfovibrionia > UBA6902 > UBA6902 > JAADFS01. The sequence goes on along the minus strand of JALSHG010000006.1, from coordinate 3,594 downwards.
GCGGTTTACATCAAGGATGCCTACAAGATTGCCGAGCCTGTAATGGGAGGCTATCTGCATTGCCTCCCACTGCGAGCCTTCGGCCATTTCACTGTCTCCCAGGAGCACGTATGTCCTGTACGGAAGTTTGTCTACATATGCGGCGTTCAGGGCGATGCCGACTCCTATGGAGAGCCCCTGTCCGAGGGAGCCGGTTGCCGCTTCAACAAGGTCGAACGCCCTCGTGGGATGGCCTTCAAGGCGGCTGCCGAACTTCCTCAGGCTCATCAGCTCTTCCTCGGTCAACACGCCGGCTGCGGCCCACTGTGCGTAAAAAAGCGGGGCGGCATGGCCCTTGGAAAAGATCAGGCGGTCATTGTTGGGGTGCCCGGGCCGGTTTATGTCGAACCTGAATATCCCGCCGAACAGGAGGCATGTCATCAGGTCGGTTGCCGACAGGGAAGAAGTCGGATGGCCGGAACCGGCGTTTGTGGTTGATACAAGAATATAGTAACGAATCAGTCTTGCAATTTTTTCCAGTTTTCTTTCGGTATCCACACGCCTCCCTTCATTCCTTACGGTTGCATCAACCTTACAGCGGCATAAAAATGCCGCCCGCGGGCAGGAGAGCCCGGAGGTTTTACGCCGGACTCCCCTGCCGGCTTGTGCAACATTAAGGTAAAACCACCGCCGGTTCATGCAATATTAATCTGAAGTCAAGGATATCCTAATGGTATTCGTCCCCTTCGTCAAGCCATTTTTTCAGGGTCTTTATTTCGTCACCCGTCAGCGACACGGAGGGCGGGATATCCGCGCCTGTCATAAATGCCAGCGCCTTGTCGAACTGGGTCCTGAACATCCCGTAATGGTCCGCAAAGCTCTGCATCGAGATCTCGGAGAAAGTCATGGCCGTCTTCAGGTTTCTCGAGGCCTCGTACTCATTGCCTGTCTGCGCATACGCCGTGCCCCTTGCAAAAAACGCAGCGCCGTGGTCCGGCTTCAGCTCTATGGTTTTGTCAAAATCGGCTATGGCGCTCCTGAAATCCTCCTTTCTCATATACGCGGTGCCGCGGTAGAAATACGCGCGGAAATTCCGGTCGTTCATGCCTATCACTGTGCTGAAGTCTTCTATGGCCCTGTCCGTGTCCTCTATTTTGAGGTAGGCGACCCCCCGGCTGAGAAACGCGATTTCGGTTCTCTCCCCAGCATCTATGGACTTGCCGAAGGCCTCGATACTTTCCCTGTGCCTGCCTTCAACGAAAAAACGCTGTGCATTCCGGAACAGTTCTTTGGCATCCATAATCACCTCCTGCTTCAGGCGTGTAACCCGGCGGTGCATCTTCCGGCTTCCACGGCTCTCCAACATGCTAAAACTTCCGCAAAAATTTTTCAATTGTTTTTGTACACGGTTTTTTTGTAGTATATATATGTTCATCTGCAATAAATACATCATATTGCTGCATATGAAGAGCAGGTATGATTTAAATCATATCCGTTGTGGTCGCTCAACTTCTCCCTGGATAAGCCGGGCTGTTGCAATAACAAACCGTGGCAGAGCAAAAACATACCGGCAGGCGGAAAAAGCCCTCCCCCGAAAAACAGGGCGCGGACATATGTGTAAACAGGGACTGCAAGCTGAGAAAACGGAAAAGCTGCAAAGGGTTTGAGGCCTGCCCCGGTTTCCAGGGCAAAAATAAACCTTAATGTTGCATAAGCCGGCAGAGAAGTCCGCCGTAAAACCTCCGGGCTCTCCTGCCCGCGGGCGGTGTTTTTATGCCGCTGCTAAGGTAAAAAAACAGGAAGATGTTGAACAACAGAAGGAAATGCGTGCGATTTGAAGTCCCCATTAATGTAAAGTTCCGGCCTACTTACGGGGCCACGGACTATGCGACAGGTGTGACCCGGGATTTATGCAGCGGGGGGTTCAGGGTCGAGGCGCATGATTTCAGGTTTATCGTGTATGAGAACCTGGAACTGATCGTTGAGCTTCAGGGAGGGAAGAAATCCGTGCCCGTGTTCGGTGATGTGGTATGGAAGAGACAGGCGGGCAGGAGATGCCTCGCGGGAATCGAGCTCAAGATGAAGGACAGGGACATGCAGAAACAGGCGCTGGAACAGATATTCTCCTTCGTGCATATCCCCTATACCGACGGCCTGCCCAGCAAGCTGGGATTCATAAAGGAGTATTACAACAACGGATACAGGTGCAGGGTTACGTTCAGGCTCCTGAAGGAGACGGCCGGCGATGCGCGGAACGTCAGTCTCATAGGTGATTTCAACAACTGGGATCCTTCGGAAACACACATGGTGCGGATGGACAACGGGGATTTTATCATAACCTTGGATCTGGACAGCAACAGGGAGTACAGGTTCAGCTATCTGATCGACGGCACCCGCCGCGAGAACGACTGGTACGCCGACAAGTATGCAAGAAACCGGTTCGGTTACAAGATATCCGTTGTTGTCGTGTGACGATATTTTTCCCCGGAGCGGGTATCAGAGGATAATCATATCCCAGCCGCGCGCCTGCGCATATTCCCGCAACCTCCTGTCACCGATTACCGCGGAGGGATTTCCTACTGCTTCAAGCATCTTTACATCCGAGAAATGGTCTGAGTAGGCATAGCTCCGCGACAGGTCAATGCCGTGCCTCCCGGCAAATGCTCTGACGGCATTGGCCTTGCCCGCTCCCACAAGCGGTTCGTCATTCAGTATCCTGCCGGTAAAGCGCCCCCCTGATGTTTCAACCTCTGTTGCTATTATGGAATCCACGCCCAGCTCGTTCCCGAGAGGCCTTATCAGGGGCGTATGCGAGCCGGATACAAGCACAACGGTATGTCTTTGCGACTGGTGCTCCTTCAGCCTCTCTATGACCCTGGTGTTGTAGGTGGAAGAAATTTTTTCCCTGAAAAACCACTGCCCCGCCAACTTATGATATTCTTCCGTGTTTATTCCCCTGAGGCAGGCATAGTATTTTTTATTGACCGCCATTCTGTCATCGTCTTTCAGGCTGTGTGCAAGGCACCATGCGAACTTGACGAACGCCGCGCTCATGTACATTGATTTGGCCAGAGAGGCTATGACGGGCAAATCCGGCCGCCGCCGGTTCCGGTGGAAATACCAATAAAAGCTGGTCATGGTGTTGCTGTCTGTTATTGTCTTGTCAACGTCGAAAAACGCGCCTATAGAAAGGGTGTTCCTTTTCAAGCCGGCATCTCCGTTATTCAAGGTCTTTTCCAGTAACTTTACCATATTTTACCGGATATGGCACGTCTGCGGCGGTCCCGGTATCATCCCATGTTTGTCATATATGAGATAAAGAGTTAAAATTAAACTGTAGAGCCTATCAAATCTCAGAAAGGAAGAAGAGGTACCCGATGAAAATAATAATCGCAGTCGACCTGGGGCATTTCAGGGCGTACAAAATCACAAAGGAACCGATGGAGAGCTCCAGGATCACTCTGATTGAAAGTTATGATTCCGTTGAGGGACACGCCAAGCTGGGGGAAACACTCAGCGACGCCGCCGGCAGGTTCGGCAGGGGCGGCGGGAAAAACGAGGTTGCAAAGGGTTACGGCGAACGCCACAACATCGAACTCGAGACGGAAAAGAGAC
>JALSHG010000005.1 GCA_026982355.1 Thermodesulfovibrio sp. | reverse complement strand
GACCCGCTGTCAATTACACGGAAAAACAATAGTCCACCCCGGACCTGAGACCGCCCCCTGTCTGCGTGTAATGCACAGGCAGGCGTCAAGGGGAGGCACAGGAACGGCTGTTTCGCCAAAAGAGGAAGGCACCTTGCACAGGACCCCTCCCCCGCAGTGGAGGGGGTGAGGGGTGTGAACCGAACCCAAATGTTGCTATAAGCGGGCGGTGTTTTTATGCCGCTGTGAACTGAATTATGAAGATAGGCGCTTATTACAGGGGAAACGGCAGGTGTGAATTTTGCGTATGGGCACCTTTTGCCGAGCACGTTGAACTGAGGGTCCTTTCAGGAGACGGAAGGACACTGCCCATGGAAAGAGACGGCTCAGGCTACTGGCGGGTGCAGGCGCGGGATGTTCATCCGGGCTGCCTGTACCTCTACCGCCTCGACAGGAACAGGGAGAGGCCTGATCCCGCATCATGTTTCCAGCCGCACGGCGTCCATGGGCCCTCACAGGTTATCGACCATGATGCCTTTAAGTGGCGGGACGGCGGCTGGCAGGGGATACCGCTGTCCGAAATGATAATGTATGAGCTTCATACGGGGACTTTCACCCCCCGGGGCTCCTTCAGCGCCGTTATCCCCCTGCTTGACGGCCTCAGGGACCTCGGAATCAATGCCGTTGAATTGATGCCGGTCGCACAGTTTCCCGGTGAAAGAAACTGGGGATACGACGGGGTCTATCCCTTTGCCGTTCAGAATTCCTACGGCGGCCCTGAGGGTCTCAAACACCTGGTTAATGAATGCCACGCAAGGGGCATTGCCGTGATTCTTGACGTGGTCTACAATCACCTCGGCCCTGAAGGGAACTACCTGTGGGATTACGGGCCCTACTTTACCGACAGGTACAGGACGCCGTGGGGACAGGCCATAAATTTCGACGGCCCTTACAGCAATGATGTGCGGAATTTCTTCCTGGAAAACGCCCTGCACTGGTTCAGGCATTATCATATAGACGCACTCCGCCTTGATGCGATTCACGGCATATACGACATGAGCGCCGTGCCTTTTCTGCGGGAGCTCGCCGCGGGGGTTGAAGAATTTTCACGACGGGAAGGTAGAAAATTCCACCTGATCGCCGAATCCGACATGAACAATTCCTATGCCGTCAGGCCTGAAAGCGCGGGAGGTCTCGGGCTTGACGCATTATGGTGCGACGATTTCCATCACTCCCTCCATGCACTTGTCACGGGTGAGAGAAAAGGTTATTACATGGACTTCGGCGGGGTTGGACATTTTGCAAAGGCGCTCAGGGAGGGTTTTGTCTATTCCGGGCAGTACTCGGAATTCAGAAAGAGGAACCACGGCAATTCATCAAGCGACATCCCGCCGGACCGGTTTGTCGTCTTTTCACAGAACCATGACCAGATCGGCAACAGGATGAGGGGGGAGCGCCTGTCCGCGCTTGTCTCATTCGAACTGCAGAAGCTTGCCGCAGGGGCCGTGATCCTCTCGCCCTACATACCGCTCCTGTTCATGGGTGAAGAGTATGGCGAGACAGCGCCGTTTCTCTTTTTCACGAGCCACTCGGATCATGAGCTTGTCAGGGCGGTCAGGGAGGGACGGAAGAGGGAATTCAGCTCGTTCATGTGGGATGAAGAGCCCCCCGACCCGCAGGATGTGGAGACATTCATGCGTTCCAGGCTCTCGTGGGACAGGCGCAGGCACGGGCGGCACAGGGTCCTCCTCGGCCTGTACAGGGACCTGATACGCCTCAGGAAAGGGCTTCCGGCCGTCACGAACCCGGACAGGGCGTGTCTCGATGTACGGTCCGACGAGGAAAGGAAGCTCGTCATTGTGCGGAGATGGAAGGGGGAAGATGAGGTATTGATGCTTTTCAATTTCGGCAGGGCCGATGTAAAGACGGATTATCTGCATCATGAAATTAAATGGACAAAGGTGTTAGACTCTTCTGATAAAAAGCTGAAAGGCCCGGGGGCCCTGTCACCGGACAGGACAGGGCCGGGCAAAGAGGTCATGTTGAGGGCGGAGAGTTTTGTCCTGTACACAGGTGGAAATATGCGGGCGGTGCCCTTATGAAAATACCCGTTGCAACATACAGGCTTCAGTTCAATCCGGATTTCGGGTTCAGGGAGGCGAAGAAGATACTGTCCTATCTCAATGAGCTCGGGATATCGGACATATACGCCTCGCCGGTGTTCAAGGCAAAGAAGGGAAGCCCCCACGGATACGACATAGTGGACCTGAACCAGCTCAATGCCGAACTCGGGACAGGGGATGATTTCGACGGTATCCTGTCGGAGCTGAAAAAGGCCGGCATGGGCTGGATACAGGACATAGTGCCCAATCACATGGCCTTTGACGGGGAAAACTCCATGCTCATGGATGTCCTCGAAAACGGCCCGCATTCGGAATATTTCGATTTTTTCGATATCGACTGGAAACACTTTTACGAAAGCCTATCCGGAAGGGTCCTCGCCCCCTTCCTCGGGAAACACTACAGTGAATCCCTTGATGAAAGGGAGATAACACTGCAGTATGACGACAACGGGTTTTTCATCAACTACTACTCCCTGAAGCTCCCGCTCAAGATAGAGTCATACGTCCATGTAATCACCCACGGGTTCAACGAGCTGCGGAAATGCCTCGGAGACGACCACCCCGACCTGATCAAGTTCCTCGGCATCCTCTATTCGCTGAAAAACCTCCCGGTCTCAGTCGAGGAAAGGCTTGAACGCTACAGCCAGATACAGTTTATCAAGAGAATGCTCAGGGAACTGTACACGAAAAACACTGACATCAGGCAGTTCATAGACGGAAACATAGACATGTTCAACGGGAAGAAAGAGAGTGGAGACGGTCTCAATCTCCTTGACAGCCTGCTTTCCGGGCAGTTGTTCAGGCTCTCCTTCTGGAAAGTCGCAGGTGAAGAGCTGAACTACCGCAGGTTTTTCAACATCAACAGCCTCATTTCCCTGAGGATGGAAGATGAGAAGGTATTCAACGTCACGCATACATTCATAATGAACCTCGTAAAAGACAGAAAGATCACCGGGCTGCGCATAGACCATATAGACGGCCTGTACGACCCGACGGGCTACCTGAGAAAATTGAGGGAGAAAACGGAAGAAATGTATATAGCCGTTGAAAAGATACTCGGGCCGGACGAGGAACTCCCGCACCTGTGGGCCGTGCAGGGCACCACGGGATACGACTTTCTGAATCATGTCAACGGGATATTCTGCGATGAAAGAAACGGCAGGAGATTCAACAAACTGTACTACAGCTTTACAGGGTTCAAAACGTCTTACGAGGCGCTCCTGTATGAAAAGAAGAAGCTCGTCATAGAGAAAGACATGACCGGAGATGTCGACAACCTCGCCCACCTGCTGAAGAATATATCCAGCAAGGACAGGTACGGGGTTGATATCACCCTGTACGGCGTGAAAAGGGCCATCATCGAGGTGCTCGCGCTCTTCCCGGTGTACAGGACATACATCACAGAGGACAACTACAGTGAAACGGACCGCCGGTATATAGATGAGACACTGAGAAGGGCGAGGGAGCTGAATCCCGGGCTACTGCACGAACTTAACTTTATCGGGCGCTTTCTCCTGCTTGAATTCAGCGACTATCATACGGAAGAGGACAAAAAAGACAGGGTTCACTTTGTGATGAGGTTCCAGCAGCTTACGGGCCCGCTCATGGCAAAGGGTTTTGAAGACACGATCCTCTATGTCTACAACAGGCTTCTGTCCCTCAATGACGTGGGAGGCAGCCCCGAGAGATTCGGCCTTCCGTTAAAGGAATTCCACGACTTCAACCTCAGGAGGTCGGACACACAGCCTTACTCCATGAACACCACTTCAACGCATGATACAAAGAGGGGGGAGGACGTGAGGGCAAGGATCAATGTCCTGTCCGAGATTCCCGACCTGTGGGAAGCCGGACTGAAAAAATGGAACAGGCTGAACAGGAAAAAGAAAAAGACGATAAAGGGCAAGGCCATCCCCGACAAAAACGACGAATACTTCCTGTACCAGACACTGGTAGGGGCGCTGCCTTTTGATGAAAGGGAATTCGACGGTTTCAGGAAACGGCTGAAAGAATACATCATGAAGGCCGTCAGGGAGGCAAAGGTCCACACTGCATGGCTGAAGCCGGACTCGGACTACGAGGAAAACTTCAAAGCCTTTATCGAGAAGATCCTCGACCCCTCCCCTGCAAACCAGTTCTGGGGCGAATTCCTCCGCTTTCAGAAAATGGTCTCCTTCTACGGTGTCTTCAATTCACTCTCGCAGACCCTCATCAAGATCACCTCCCCCGGGTTCCCCGATTTCTACCAGGGCTCTGAATTCTGGGACCTGAACCTCGTGGACCCCGACAACCGGCGCCCTGTTGACTTCTCCCTGAGGAAATGGCTGTTCCATGAAATGAAAAGCAGGGCGGCAGGTGAAAGATTAAAGCTCATCGAGGAACTCCTGTCGACAGTTCACGACGGAAGGGTCAAGCTTTTCCTTATCTGGACGGCCCTGTCCGCAAGAAAAAACCACAGGAACGTCTTTGAGAGGGGCTCCTATATCCCCCTCAAGGCGCGCGGCAGATACAAGGACAGCATAATAGCCTTTGCAAGGGAATACAAGCCCTTCATCGCGGTTACCGTTGCCCCGAGATTTCTGACGGGCGTGACGGAGGAAGGCCGCCATCCCCTGGGCAGGGATGTATGGGACGATACCCGCATCATCCTCCCTGAAAATTCACCGCGCATATGGAAGAACGAGATAACCGGCGCAGAACTCGAGGCAGGGCAGTCCCTTGACGCGGGTGATGTGTTCGGGCATTTCCCGTGTGCGCTGCTTACGGGCAGGCTCGACAGGCAGCCGGCGGAAGGCTGACGGGGAAGCGGGGCGATTCAGGTATTTGCAGTCATTTGCCGATAAGAGTTGTAAATGAAAATATCCGGCTTCATATTTTTATTTTTCGTGCTCGCTGCAACGGCGTTCGCAGGAGGAACATCGTCCACTCCGGAGGCGGACGGTGCCGTCCGCAGCAGCGGCCGGCTTTACGTTCAGGACGCGACCCGGCCGGACATCACGGAAGCAGCCGAAGGTGATGAAGACCGCCCCGATTACGATGAAGATTATCTTGACTATCCGGAAGAGGAGGAAGGTATTGCGGATCCTCTCGAGCCTGTCAACAGGGTGTTCTTTTATTTCAACGACAGGCTCTATTTCCGGGTGCTGAAACCCGTGGCGCGGGGCTATGCCGCCGTGGTGCCGGAAGGCGCAAGGATCTCTGTGCGCAACTTCTTCAACAACATCACATCCCCGGTCCGGTTCGTAAACTGTGTCTTACAGCTCAAGCCGGCATCCGCGGCCAATGAGCTTGTCAGGTTCGGCATCAATTCCACGGCGGGCATTCTCGGCCTTTTTGATGTCGCAAGAGATGAGTTCGGGATAAAAATGCAGGAAGAAGACCTCGGCCAGACACTCGGGGCGTGGGGGGCAGGCCCGGGTTTCTATATCAACTGGCCTGTGCTGGGGCCTTCAAGCCTCCGCGACTCGATCGGCTATATAGGGGATCTGTTTCTTGACCCCGTCAGCTATGTAACCCCTCCGCTTGACCGTTATTCAATCGCTGCAGGAGACCGCGTCAACAGGGTTTCGCTGAGACTCGGCGAGTATGAGGAGATTAAGAAAGACGCAATCGATCCTTATGCCGCATTCAGGGATATCTATCACCAGTACCGGAAAAGCAGGATCAACAGATGACGGCGCTGCCTTTAATGTTGCATAAGCGGACAGGAGAGTCCGGTGTAAAACCTTTGCCTTAACCTTAATGTTGCACAAGCCGGCGGGAGAGTCCGCCGTAAAACCTTTATAAAGCGATGGGATATCGGAAATATGTCTTTATTGCAGGACGTAACGGAGAATGAAATTCCAAAGGATGTCGATAAGCCGTGCGGAATACTCTCCAAGGTATCGCAGATAAAGCTTTTCCGCCGGACTCCCCTGCCCGCGGGCGGCATTTTTATGCCACTGTAAGGTAAACCTTGATGTTGCATAAACAGGAGGGAGGATATGTCATGCTGAAGCATCCATTGTTGTGTTTGCTGATTTTATTGACGGCACTGCCGGCGCTGTCTTCCACGCCGGCCGGTGCAGGCCGCAGCAAAGATATCCCGAAGGTTGCGCTGATTATACCCTCAAAACACGGGGAAGCCGCGGAAAAGGAGACGGCGGGCCTGCCGGAGGATGCTGACATCTACTATAATCTCGGCGTGGCCCTCGGCAATGAAGGCAAGTTCAAAGAGGCCGCCGAGGCATATGAAAAGGCCGTAAGGATACGGCCCGGTTTTGCAGAGGCATATTACAACATGGGTTTTGCCTATGATGAACTGGGCATGTACCGGCCGGCCGCGGAAGCATACAGGCAGGCCGCGATGCTCAGGCCGGAGGATGCTGACATCTACTATAATCTCGGCGTGGCCCTCGGCAAGGCTGGAAAATACAGAGAGGCCGTTGATGCGTATGAAAAGGCGATAGGCATAAGGCCTGATTACGCAGAGGCCCACTA
>JALSHG010000004.1 GCA_026982355.1 Thermodesulfovibrio sp. | reverse complement strand
CATGGCCGGTATAATCCGGCAGTTCCTCGTAATTGCCGCACACACAGTAAACCATTTTCCGCTCATCCAGCTTACTGAACAGAGGATTCAGCAGGTGCCTCAGGCTGCTTTCTTGTTTCCGCGCTTTCTTATGAGCAGATGTCCGAAGCATGTGTCTTTCATGCACGAGGCGGGAAATCAGTCCAGATAACCCAGACCCTTCAGGGCACTCTTCATGGATTCCTCATCCTCCCAGGAGAGTTCTTCAGCGGCACGGCGCGGCCCCTTTCCGCGGCGGACGTATTCCGGCTGGTTGACCCTGAATGACTCCGTGAATGCCTCCTCGATTATCTTCCCGTCAAGATCATCGGGTATCGGCAAATTCAGGTCATAGAGAATCGTGGGCAGCACATCCACTATATCCGCCGGCTTGATTTCCGCTCCCTTCCTCACATTGCGGCCGCAGAAGATGAAGATTCCGTCCCGGCTGTGGATGCCGCTGAAATAGCCCGTTATATCCTCCGGCACACGGGTAATGACAGGCCCTTCCTGCTCCTGGCCACCCGCATAATCCGGAGAAAACCTGATTACAATGTCCGGGGTCTTCTCGATGAAATCACCCTTGTATATCTCTTCCCTTTTATATGCCTTCGCGACCACCTGATTCCCTGTTTCGGGATCCTTCACATCAAGCAGTTTTGCGATTATCTCTTCCCTGAGACTTTCGTATTCCTCTCCTTTGCCCACGATTCCTTTTTCCTGGCGGCCCCTCAGGTTTATCACGATTCCCTCCACATTTGCATACATCTTGAAACGGAACGCCTTCGTTTTATCCCAGTCTATAAGGTTGCTGCCGGAATATTGCCTCGAAGCCCATTTCTGTATAAAATGCGGCATCCTGCTTACCTTCTCTCTTATCCGCATCCTCAGCTTTACATTCTTCTGATTGATATAACCAAGGAATACATTGAGAAGATTCGGGAAAACGCCCGGCACCCCACCCCTCCTGTTCAGATAAATATATCCTTCCCTCCGCAGCCAGGCGCTTATGTTGAAACGCCGCGCCGGATGCCTCATGAATCCGTGATCGGATATTATGACCAGCGATGTATCATCATCCATCAGGGATGAAATCTCGCCCAGGGCCCTGTCGATTTCCGCGTAGATTTCCTCAATGACCCGGGAATCGGGATGGTCGCGTTCCTCAAAAAACCTCCAGAAATAATGCTGTGCAAAGTCGGTGCTGCTGAAGACGACCGAATATACATCGCCCATGCCCTTTCTCATATGGTCTGTAATTATCCCTGCTTCCCTTCTCACCAGTTCTTTGCATTCCCTGGTAAACTCACCCGGTGTGCGGCGGCTTACGGCATTAAAGCTGCTGATGGCCGACATGTCCAGCAGTTTGCCTATTTCTTTCCCCCACGCGGGAGGATATGTTTTCGGCCTGTCCCGGCCGGGGCATGGAAACCCCGGGACCATCCTTCCGTTAATCCTCCACGGCGGATAGGTCATGGGCACCGCGACAACCGTCATCTCGTATCCGGCCTCGCTGAGATAATCCCATATCGTCTGGCCCTGAAAACGTGAGGAATGCAGGCTGGATATGCTTTCATTCACCGCATCCTTTGTGGTCGGGACAAATGCAGGCGTATAATCGGCCGGATTATACTCACGAAAATCGAAGTAGCCGTGTTTGCCAGGATTTTTCCCCGTCATGAAAGAGACCCATGCAGCGGCGGTAATCGGCGGATACGTGGATTTAAGGATTCCCCTCACCCCCGACTTGATGATCCTTTCCAGGTTGGGGAGCCTGCCCTTTCCAATTAAAGGGTCTATGGCGCTGAACGTCCCGCCGTCAAGCCCGATGATTATCAGTTTTTTCCGTGGTGTTTTTCCCATTATGCATCCACTTCCCGCGGAGCGTGTCCATTGTCGGTGCGCTTCTTTTCCTCGATAATATTGGCGGCAACCACGAGTCCCGCAAAGACCGACAGGAAATACTGGAAGGTCAATTTCCATATTGCGTGTGTTCCCATGCCGATTATGACGTAAGAAACAAGAAAGGCGATGGAAACCTGCGCGAGATTCCTGAAATAACCCTCGCTGCTTTTCCTGAGCAGGCTGAAAGACTCTCGGAAGAGCTTAAGGATGTAAAGCATATAGAAAGACACGCCCAGAATCCCCGTGCTCATCAGGAGAACGAGATAATTGTTGTGCTCAATGGCGCGCCTGCCCGTGCGGGTGGCTCCCAGAATATCACGGATGTCAAAACCGTTTCCAAGGAGCTTTTCTATAAACGTGCTGTCATTGATGAAATAACGGAGGTTTTTCTGCCATATGAGAATTCTCTGGCTCAGCAACTGCGGATCAAGTTCGAAAAAACCCTTGTTGCCGGTCAGTATTATGAATATATCCTTCAGCCTGTCCTGTACCGTGGGGTCAAGGACAAACATTAACGTAACAAACCCTATGATGGCGTATGTAACCGCAAAATACCTCTTAAGAACCGTCCACGTAAGAATCAGGAAAAACACGCCGATCCATACGTTCCTGGTATAATTTATATATATCGTGTAAAAATACAGGGCAAAGAAAATAAGCCAGGCGACCTTCCGTGCCTTCTTCTCCGCAAGAGAATAAAAAAACAGGCAAAAAGGCAGGGCTCCCAGAAGATAGTAAGAAAAAAGATTCATCTCTCCGCCAAATTTGGAATAGCGGACATAACCGGCCCCCACATAGTATGACCCTGTTACAACGTTATATATGAATGCCGCGTACGGCGGGATAAGGGCTAAAATGACACTCCAGGAGATCAGCCTCATCCTCTTTTTATACAGGCCCTCTCCCGCGCTGAGGACCACGAGAACCGTAAGGTTGAGAACAACAAATCCCGTAAACAGGCGAAACCAGAATCCAGCGCCGTAAACAAGGCCCTTGTGTGTAAAAAAGACTGCCGGGACGCACAGCAGCAGAAAGGCGCCGTATATCCTGTTCACACCCAGATTGAAGACATTGTATTGACAAACGGCAAAATAACTCACAAAAAGCAGGGCGATCAGGCCGCCGACCATTATGGGAAGACTGATGCTTCCCACGCCCATGCCGCTGTATGCATCAACAAGGCTTCTGGCAACCAGTATGAAATAAAAGGCATATTCCAGCTTCATGAAAAAAAGTATCACAAAGGCGGCCAATGCAAACAGGGCGAACGTCTTGAACTGGTACCGCATAGCCATGTCCGCAAAATAATACGAAATGAACGCAGCAAAAAAGACCTTCAGGAGTCTGCCGTTTATAACTCTTTCCATAAGCATAATCTATTCTATCACCTTAAATCACCCGCTCATCAGGGCGCCGAAAGTCTTTTTGTTCAAGATTCCCGAATAAAACGCCAGGACAGTATATACTGAAAGACCTATCAGTACATTAACAACCCGTGGAAAAGGCAAGATCATAAAAAGGGCTGTCATGATTGCGCCCATCAGAAAAACCTTGACAAAGGATGAAAGGAATCCGGAACGGTAAACCTTTCTCCTGAACAATTCGCTCATCAATATAAGGATGAATACTTCTCCTCCTGTAAGTGCCGCCGCCGCACCATAACCGCTGTATACGGGTATCAGGACCGTGCTCAGGAGAATGACCACGGCGGCGCCTCCGCCCGTGGCAAACATGTTGAAACGGTGAAACCCCGCGCTGATAAGGGAAGTGCCTATACTTCGCCTCACAATCAATAAAAAGACAAGCCATATAAGAATATTGAAAATACCCGCGCTGTCCGTATAAGGCTTCCCAAACAGAAACACTACTATATCCCTGCTGAACACAGAGGCAATGATACAGAGCGGCATTGCAATTCCGAGGATCAACCTTTCGAATTCCCTGTGGAGTTTCCTGAATCTCTCCCGGTCCGCAACGTACAGGCTTGAAAGGGTGGGATAAAGTGCAATAATAACGAGAGCGCCGCCGCTGATAATCATTGTCGCGAGCCTGTGAGGTGCGGAGAAGATTCCGAGATCCTCGTCACTGCTCAGAAATCCCATGAAAAAAACCGGGATGAAAAGAGAGAGATTATTGAATATCCCGTTTATTGCAAAATAAAAGGACTCCCTCAGATGCCTCCCCCATTCCCTGAATGATATCCTGAACACAAAGGGAATCCCCAGTTTCCGTGATAAAATAAACAAAAAAACCAGGCTCCCCGCAAGCACGGAACACGAATAGATGAAAGAAGCCGCCACTGTGCCCGACGGTCCGTCCACCAGCAGATATATGCCCCCGAGAAAAGCCAGAGAGGCGGTGATCCTTCCGGCGAATATGTACTGCATCTTCTCCATTCCGCGAAACACCCAGTCGGAAGACACGGAATACGCAACGCCATAAAAGGCGCCTGCCAGCAGGACAAGTTTTTTCTCAGGCGGTGTATCCGTAAAATACAGCACAACGTAAAAAAACAGCAATAATATGACAGACAATACAAGACGGAGGGAATTCAGTGTATTGTATAATTCCTTCGCCTGTTCCTTATTCTGCGCGACACCTCTTACTCCGTAACCCGTAACTCCGGCATCGGATACAACCCAGAAGTAAACCCCGACCGCCAGCGACAGCGAAAAAAGCCCGAAGCCGGCCTTGCCCAGTTCCCTCGCAAGGTAAACTGTGCCGAGAAAGATCAGGGACTTTGATGTTACTTCGCTGAGAACAAGCCAGAATACGTTGCTGAAAACACGCCTGGTGATCGACACTCTTCCCTGAACCGTATACTGCTCCGCCACCCCGGTCACACAACCGACAGGCCGGTATTAAATAAACTTATTAATTGACACATGATGTTCCGTTATCCTTCCAGTTCCCCGATCTTTCAACCTTGCCCACCGCAAAGGTTTTCCGGCAGGTTCTCCCACCTCCATGCAACATCACGGTTAATGTCATTGGAACACAACACCAAACCGGCGGCGGGGCAGGCTTATGCAAGTTTATATATTATCCCGGGAATCACATATGTGCGGTTGTTCAGAACCGCCCCGATTATATCGGCTTTCTTCTGCTCGAGGGGAGCGAGTGCGGTCTTGACGACCTGGCGGCGGACCTTGTCCTGATTTATCACAAAGACCGTGCCGTCAGTTATGAAAGCAAGAGGAACGGCATCAGTGAAATTCTTGAGATCGGCACAGTTTATAAAGATGAACTCATACTTTTCCCCGGCCTTTTTGATAATATCCGCCATTGCGGAAGAATTGAAAAATATAACAGGGTTCAGACTGCTCTCGCCTGCCGGCAGGACATGCAGGCCGTGTCCGAGGTCCTGGACGGCGTCATCCATTGAGACCTTATTTTCAAGCACATCCGAGAGACCGGTATTGTTTGTAATATCAAAGAGTCCCGATAAAGAAGGATACCTGAGATTGGCATCTATAAGCAGCACCCTGTTGCCGCCCCTGTGGGCAAAATAAAGACCGAGATTGGCGACAACGACGGCGTGTTCACCGGAGCTTTCGGCGCTGGTTATCAAAAGAGACCGAAGGTTCCTGTCTTTCATCAGGAGATATATCTGATCGGACAGCGTCTGATACGAGCGCGCATAGTCGGAAGAAAGGGGGGCGGTGTCTTTAATAAGAACATCGTCACCGTATTTTTTCTTTGGGATGGAACCAAGCAGCGGGATGTTGAGAAACTTTTCAATATCCTGCGGTGTCTTGAATGTCTGATCCAGATAATCAAATACAAATGCGACGAAGACACCGAAAAACACGCTCATGAAAAGAACCGCTATGTTGCTGATCAGGCCGCGCCCTCCCCCGGGCTCACCCGCCCGAGCCTGCTCCACTATCTTGATCGATCCCGGGCCTATTGCATCTATATCGGGAAGGGCCCTGCCGTCAAGGGTCTTGTACAGGTCCTTGATATAATCCTTCAACTGTATCACGGTTGTATGCCTTTTGCCGTATTTCAACTGGAGAGCGGTAACCTGCTGTTCAAGGTCGAAAATGATAAGTGAGCGGCCTACTGAATTGGCGATCAGGGCTGCAGCGGCCGGGTCAACGTCCTTTACTGTTATCTCGAACATGTCGGTATCCAGTATGGGCGTTGCATCTATATTTCCCTTCAACCTGTCAACGGCCATTCTAAACAGGAAATTCCGCCTTTGCTCCGGCGTCATTTCTTCAAGCGCACGTTCGAGGTTTTCGACACTGCGCTCTATCAGCAAGGCCTTGAGCGGAGATGAATATTTCTTCTCATAATCAAGCGGGCGCTGATCCAGCCTGAGCGCCCTCACCACCCGCTCAAGCACCATATTGGATTTTATAAGTATGCTGTGCGTATTGACCAGAGTCCTGATGCCGGTCTGCAGTTGCTCGTAAAAATCAGTCTCTGCCGTGCCTTTGCCCACGATCATCATCTTGACCTTTGCCGCGGCATAAGGAGTCGCGATCTGCATCCTTATGAAGACAGTGAGAAATACCACAGCCATTGTTGTGAGAACCAGTGTTTTGTACCTGAACAGTATCCTCAGATAATCCCGCAAAGTTGTTTCTCTGCTCTTGTATGCCTCCACTTATTTTATCCTCCAGTTAAAAAATTCCCGTCGAGACTATTATCGTATCTCCCGGTTGAAGGCTGATGTCCGCTGTGGCATCACCC
>JALSHG010000003.1 GCA_026982355.1 Thermodesulfovibrio sp. | reverse complement strand
TAATCCCGCAAAGTTGTTTCTCTGCTCTTGTATGCCTCCACTTATTTTATCCTCCAGTTAAAAAATTCCCGTCGAGACTATTATCGTATCTCCCGGTTGAAGGCTGATGTCCGCTGTGGCATCACCCTTGATCACTTTCCCTATGTCCACCCTGATCCTCTCAAATCCGCTGCCCTCCCTGTTCGCCCTCAGTATGCTGACACGGCTCTCAGAACCCCACTTCGTGAATCCGCCCGCTATCGTTATCGCCCTGAACACTGTCATGTCTTTCTTGAGATCAAACTCCCCCTTCTTGTTGACTTCCCCGTATATGTAAAACTTCTCGTTCCCCTCCACTATCAGTATGTCGTCAGGCTCAAGCACCATGTCCTCCACTTCACGGCTCTCTATCGCACCCTCGTTCAGCCTCGCCTCCACTAAATCACGGTATCCGCCCGTCCTGCCCTCTTCCTTCCTCCTTACCCTGATCTTGCCGTACCTGCCGCTGTCCTTCACTCCCCCGACAGACAACAACGCCCTCAGCACCGTCATGCCTTCCTCAAGCGGAAACCTCCCGCGCTTCATCACTTCCCCCTCTACTAAAAATGTCCTGTTCCGCTCCACTACCAGTATGTCGTCAGCCCTCAGTAACGTCTCCTCCACTTTGCCGCTCTCTATCACTCCTTCATTAAGCCTCGCCTCCACTACATCCCGGTATCCGCCGCCCTTCTTCCCCCTCCACTTCCGCCTCAGCTTTATCTTCCCGTACTTGCCGTTGTCGTTCGCTCCCCCGGCCTGCAACAACGCACTCAATACCGTCATGCCACGCTCAAGCGGAAACCTCCCGCGCTTCATCACTTCCCCCTGTATCAGTATCGTCTTGTTCCTCTCCACTATCAGTATGTCGTCAGGCTCAAGCAGCGTGTCCTCTATCTTCCGGCTCCTCAACATCCCGTTGTCAAGATAGGTCTCCAGCACCTTCTTGTACCGGTGACTCTCTTTCTCCCTCCGACGGATTACTACTTTCCCAAACAGCCCCTCAGGCGTCACCCCCCCGGCCAGGGAAAGCGCCTTCAGCAATGTCATGTCTTCTTCATACATTATCTCCCCTCGCTTGCTCAACTGCCCGTACGTGTATATCTTCCGGCTCATCGACTTCGCAAGCAGCACCGTCACCACAGGATACTTTACATATCCCTCCGCAAGCTTCTTCGTTATCTCTTCACGTATCTCCGATAAACTCAACCCCTTTACATATACACTCCCCAAATACGGAAACGTTATCGTCCCATCCGACGATACAGGCGCCACCGTCCTCAGATCAGGATGGTCTATCACCCTTATGTCTATTACATCGTTTATCCCCACCCTGTACGCGTCTCCACTGTCTCCCTTGCCCTCCGCATCCGCTCCATGCGCGCCACCGCTTCCCGCTATCACTAAAAATATCACTACCGGTATCAACACCTTTCTGATTATTCCTTGTCTCCGTCTTCCCTTCATTTCCGCTATCTCCCCCATAATTTGATTCCTTTTTTCCCTCCGGTCGGAAAACTCTTCTGAAAATGCCTCCTCTTTCCTATCGCCCGAGCCTCTCGCAAAAGCGTGAAAATGCCTCTGGTATGTCTTTTCAACCGGAGGAAGAAATCTTTGTTAAGGTTTGCTGCTCACAATGACATGAAAATTCCGCCTCCGCGCGGGAAAACCTCCAGATCTTACACCGGATTCTCCCGCCCGCTTGTGCAATATAAGGTTATATAGCGATAAGTATACCTTATTATATATAATTTGTAAAAAACCTTCACAATTATCCATACAGTGGTATAAAAACACCGCCCGCGGGCGGGAGGGTCCAGAGGTCTTACGCCGGTTTTCCTTATACAAAATCCTCACCCTGCGGTTGCCTGCCGTGTAGTAAAGCTTCTTACACTGCTGGCGGTTGCGGCTCCCCTTCCGTCATCCGCGACCACCTTCCAGTAGTACGTGGTGCCTGCCTTTAACCCTGACACAATCTGAGTGAGCCGATCGCTGTTGTCAGTATTATCGCCTCCGCTACCGCCGCCTCCGCTACCGCATGAAACCAGCGCTGAAGCGCTTATCAAGATTACCACCAGCAGCAGCGCCGTCTTTCCTTTCCTCTTTAAAATTAAAGCGCCGCCTGCAAAAATCGTCACGAACAGCAACAGCCCTGAACCGGCTCCGGCGTAATAAATGCCCCCGTTCCATGCGGAGGAGATATTCTCCCTGCTTATACAGCCTGTTGTGAATCCGTTGTCCTCGCATACATGGAGATTGTAAGTGACGGTATCTCCGTCAGGGTCCGTGCTCCTTTCCCATACAAACTCAACGGTTGTATCCAGCCCCGTCTCGCCGTCCGCCGGAGAGACAAGTTGAGGCGCCTCGGGCCGGTAGTTGCCAGGAGAGCCGAAGCCGCCGTAGAAGGCGATTATATCGCCGGCATATGTATAATTATTGTCAGGTCCGTCCCCCCACTTGTAACCAAGGAGCAGATCATCAATGCCGTCGCCGTTAATGTCTCCCCCGAATATGTCTCTCAGGTTATCTTTTTCATCGGCGCCGTAGACGGTTATATCCGGCAAATCCGTTTTCAGGTCTATTGATGCGGGCCAGTCGGGTCTTCCGAAAAACACATATGCGTCCCCTGCATCCGTCTTCAGGTTATCCTCTCCGTCGCCTCCAAGGGCAATGAGCAACACATCGTCTATGCCGTCATTATTGATATCGGCGGCATAAATTCTCAGGCCCAGATGATCGGGAATGTAGGAGTGATCCTTGAAGTTATGGTACCCGTCTATATAATCGCCGGTGTCCGCCCCTGTTATCCTTACATCCGGATCCGTTGTATCAAGGTCAATCTCCCCGGGAAACGACGATGAGCCGAAGAATATATAGACCTCGCCGGCCTCATACCTGAGATTGTCCGGCCCGTCGGCGTATACCGCACCGGCGATAATGTCGTCAATGCCGTCGTTATTGACATCTCCTACGGCAAGCCTGCTCAAACGGTCGCCTTTCTCAGCGCCGTAAATGACCGCGGCGTCAGGAGACAACGAGGCCAGGTCGATTGTCTTTCCCATGTAATCACTGATGTTGTTTATAATTACAATCTCACCGGCATTGCGCCTGGCGGCGTCTTTTTCCCCGCCCCAGACCCCGATGATGAGATCCGCCCGTCCGTCGTTGAAGATATCACCTACCCCGATAGACCCCTGTGTCCCGAGGTTATCATACATTTTGCCGTAAACAGAGATATCCGCATTAACGGTATTTAAATCCAGGAGACCCCGAAGTTGCTCCGAACCGAGAAATATATGTATTTCGCCATTTGCATATCCATTGTTATCACTGCCGTCGCCGCTCGAGGCAGCCGCTATCAGGTCGGCGAATCCGTCGGCATTGATGTCGGATGCAAGGACCGATATCCCCAGGCTGTCCCCGGCATCGGCCCCGTAAATTATAAGATCAGCCGGTTCCCTTTTCAGATCTATAACGGGCGGCAGCGAACTTCCGCCGAATATAACATTGACCGCCCCGCAATCTTTTCTTGTATTGTTCGGGCCGTCATCCTTTGTCGTGCCTATTATAATATCGGCATACCCGTCGTTGTTCAGATCTCCGGTGGTTATGTATTCGCCTGTCAGATCACTTTTGTATTTGCCGTCGATATCCTTAATGGCATCAATGCCTTTAATGGTGACATCGGCATCATCATAAACCGAAAGGGTTCCGCTTTTCAAACCACCGTAGAACATGTAGACCGCGCCGGCAGGCGTAACCACATCGGCGGTGAAATGGTCAAAGTATAATTCATCGATTTTAATATCATTGCCGGATCCTGTCTCGTTCCAGAACCCTATAGTAACCTGAGTTACATTATTCCAGTCAGGTGAGCCTGCGGCCGCTTTAAAAACGGTTAACTCCGCATCAACCCGCGTCCAGCCCGTGTCGTTTAAATACAGGTCGGGATCATAAGCATACTCAAAGCGATTATTCCAGTCAGGTGCAAGTATTATTATCGCAGTAAGACGTTCATTGTTGTCTCCGGCATAAACCTGCAAATGCAGAGCATCGTCTGCGGGGTCCAGAGAAATGGCCTGAGTGAATTTCAGCTTCATAGACACTGATCCTATGGTTGTCCGCGTGGTGCTGATACTGGTGTCACCGGCAATGCTGTCAGGGCTTGCAACCGGGGTCGTTCCATTAAACGCTACGCTCCACATGGAAAGTGCATTTTCCTCTGTCCATGCATCCCGGTCCCAGGGCAGATAATATTCATCCCTTACTATTTTTTCGGCTATTGACGAGACGATCAAGTCACTGATCCCGTCATTATTGACATCGCCGACCGTTATGCCGCCGGTATGGCCCAGACAGCACCACAGTCCATACCCCGGCCTGCTGACGTAAACATCGTAATCACCGGCGGCAGCGTCCCTTATCTTCGCCGCCTCGCCCGTTCCGGACGGAAAAGCTGAGAAAAATATCGCCGGAAAAATCACGAAAAGGATCAATACGAAATTCAGGAAACTACGCGGCCGGATTAAGCGGGAATCTCTGGACTTTAACATTTTTTCCTCCCCGGAGATGCCGGATCCGTCTCGCGTACCGGGAACGATCCGGACATCCAACGTTGTGTCTGTCCCCTCGTAACAAGGGACCGGCGCGGACATGCCTGTCAGCAGCATGAATGAGCAATATAGTCACCGTTGCATAAAAGTGCTTAGGCAGAGCGCCCGGCGGTTTATACAACATACGATTTGTTGATGAACTTGTAATTCAGCTCACTGGTCCACCGTATTCACGGCTCCGGGGCTGACAGAAAGCTGAATGCGATAAGCGTTGCTGAATGCTGGTTATTAACATAGAATAACATATTTTTATGCTAAAATACATCTGGAATGGGCACTGTAAAGATATGCGGAATCACCAATCCTGAAGACGCGCTTGCCGCGGTCCGGTACGGCGCCGGCGCCGTGGGTTTCGTCTTCCATCACAGGAGTCCCCGGGCGGTGACCCCTGAGACCGCAAGAACCATTATCTCATCCCTGCCGCCGTTTATAACCACGGTGGGTGTGTTCGTTGATGAAGAAACCTCCGTGATGAAGGAGATCGCATCCTATGCAGGTCTTGACGTGATACAGCTTCACGGCTCCGAATCTCCGGATAAATGCAGGGATACCGGCAGGAAAGTCATCAAGGCCGTCAGGGTGAAGCACCGCGCGGATATTGAAATCCTGAGGCAGTACCGGAACGTGTCCGCATTTCTCCTTGACGCATATTCACCCTCCGCAATGGGCGGCACCGGTGAGACATTCAACTGGGAGATTGCGGTTGAAGCAAAGAGGTTCGGCCGGATCATCCTCGCGGGCGGGCTTGATCCGGGGAACGTGGAAGGGGCGATAAGTCTCGTACGTCCCTACGGGGTCGATGTGTCATCAGGTGTTGAGGGCAGAGAGAAAGGCCGGAAAGATCACGTTAAATTAAAACTGTTTATAGAACGCGCCGGAAAAGCCTTTCGTGCTTATGGATAATCCGCCGCCGCACTCCTCAATTATGCCGGCAGAAAGAGCTTTCAGCAAAGCGGTCATTGAAAACATCCTGGGAATGCCTTTCAGCGCCAACAACAGGGTGCGGCTGTTGAAAAGCGGGCAGGAGACATTTCAGGAGATACTCGACTGCATAAAGGCCGCACGGCGGATTATCTGTATAGAGTTTTATATCTTCAAGGATGACGACACCGGCAAGAAAGTCGCCGGGCTTCTGAAGCGGAAGGCGGGCGAAGGCGTCAGCATCTACCTGCTTTACGACCACTTCGGCTCATTTCTGACTTCGCGGCGTTTCTGGATGGACCTCAGAAAAAAAGGCGTGGAGATCAGGGCCTCCCACCCGTTCAGATGGTCCGCCCCGAGGGGCTATCTCTACCGCGACCACAAAAAACTCCTGGTGATTGACGGTGAAAAGGCGTTCGTCGGCGGGTTCAACATTGCGGACGAATACCACGGTTATCTGAGGAAAAGAAGAAAGACATGGCGGGATACGGGCATCTACCTCGAGGGCCCCATAGCCTCCACCCTGCTCAACATATTCAGAAAAAGCTGGAAGACATGGAAGGGCGGGCTGATTCAGTGGAAGGCGGCGCACAGGCCTGCACATCAACAGGGAGTGCCCGTCATCCCCGTGTTTGCAAACTCGCGACGGGCAAGGAGCAGGATGAGGAGGCTGCTGATATACAGCATCCGGAACGCGAGAAAACAGATACTTATAACGACAGCCTACTTCACGCCCGGCATCAGGATACAGAGGGCGCTGGTCCGGGCGGCCCGGAGGGGCGTAAGCCTCAAGCTGCTGCTTCCCGGTGAGTCCGACGTCCTGTCGGTTTTTTATGCCGGAAGGGCGTATTATACAAAGCTGCTCAAAGCAGGAATCGAGATTTACAATTACCAGGGTTCGGTGCTTCACTCCAAGACAGCGGTGTTCGATGACTGCTGGAGCATAATAGGCTCCACAAATCTTGACATCCAGTCCCTGAGGAGGAACGAGGAAAGCAACGTGGGAATCCTTGACACCGGATTCGCAAAACAGATGATCGATACGTTTTACAGTGATCTGGAGAATTCGGTCAGGATAGACCCGGAGACATGGGCGCGGCGCCCGATTTACCGGAAGATACTCGAAAAGTTTTTTTACCTGGTGCTGAAAAAACTGTAGTTCCGGAATCCGCCCTTCCAAACCGCATTCCGCCTCCTATCGTTATTTCCCGGCGCTGTGATATAATATTGCCCTGTAAACCTCAATGTTGCATAAGCCGGCGGGAGAGTCGGCCGCAAAACCTGCCGCGCGCTCTTCTGCCCGCGGGCGATGTTTCTATGCAACTGCAAGGTGAAATTAAAATAACAGTTAACCTTAAGATGCAGCATGAAAAGCTTTGCGGAATTATCTTTAAAAGAGAGCGAAAAAAAGGCTCTGCAGAAATTAAAATATAAATTATCGGCAAGATTCCCGCAGGTCGAGATTATCATTTACGGTTCCAAGGCAAGGGGAGATTATGATAAATCTTCAGATATTGATTTGCTCATATTACTTGAACATGATGTTACCAGCGCTATTGAAAAGGAGATTATAGGATTAGCCTATGACATTGAATTGGAACATAATATTGTATTCGGACTTCTGATCGAATCAAAAAACTCCTGGGATTCTTCGCTCTCAAGAGCTATGCCCATTCATTGGAATATTGAGAAGGAGGGCGTAACTCTGTGAAAACAGAAACGAAAACAATCATAAAATACAGGCTGGAGCGCGCAGCAGAATCCTTATCGGATGCGGAGAAACTTTTAGAAAGCGGAAGTCTTCATTCCACGGTTAACAGGATATACTATGCAATGTTTTATTCTGTAACTGCTCTGCTCTTAACAAAAAATCTTTCGTCATCAAAACACAGCGGAATAAGGGCCTTATTCAACAGGGAATTTATAAACAAGGGTGAAGCAAATAAGGATTTGGGAAGATTTTATTCGGAAATTTTCGAGAAACGGCAAAAAAGTGATTACAAGGATTTCATAGAATTCCCAAAAAAAGAAGTGGAGGAATGGTTCGCAACAGCCGTAGACTTCATAAAAGACATCAGGGAATTAACACTGAACATCATCGATAAAGACGAACCGATAAATTAACCTCAATGTTGCATAAGCCGGCGGGAGAGTCGGCCGCAAAAAAAACGCGGGGCATCCCGGCGTGCCGGCGGCATCAGTACAACAACAACCATGAATAAAAAACCTCATAAACTGCCCGACGGAAAAGGGCATTTCGGACCTTACGGCGGCAGGTTCGTGCCCGAGACCCTCATGCCCGCGCTTATCGAGCTTGAGCACGCCTACGGGAAGTACAAAAAAGACGCGGATTTCCTCAAAGAGCTGAAATCGCTTCAGAGGGACTTCATCGGGAGGCCCACACCGCTTTATTTCGCCCGGAACCTGACAGAACATGTGGGCGGAGCCAGGATATACCTGAAAAGGGAAGACCTCTGCCATACCGGCGCCCACAAGATCAACAATGCACTGGCGCAGGCCCTGCTTGCCAGGAAAATGGGCAAAACAAGGGTTATTGCGGAAACAGGCGCGGGCCAGCACGGAGTGGCCACGGCAACCGGCGCTGCGCTGACGGGCCTTGAGTGCGAAATATACATGGGCTCGGAAGACATCAGGCGCCAGGCGCTGAACGTTTTCAGAATGAGACTGCTGGGCGCAAAGGTCACGGAGGTGTCCATCGGCTCAAAGACCCTGAAGGACGCAATAAATGAAGCGTTAAGGGACTGGACAACGAATGTGCGCAATACACATTATGTCATGGGAACGGTTTTCGGGCCGCACCCCTACCCTGCCATGGTAAGGGATTTCCAGTCGATAATCGGAGCCGAGGCAAGACGTCAGATTCTGAAGGCCGAACAGAGACTGCCCGACTGCCTTATTGCGTGTGTCGGCGGCGGCAGCAATTCCATCGGCCTCTTCCATGCGTTTCTCAGGGACAATATAAAAATGACCGGGGTTGAAGCCGGAGGCCACGGTATAAGGACGGGCATGCACGCAGCCCGTTTTGCAGGCGGCTCCCTCGGGATTTTCCAGGGTTGCAAGAGCTACCTGCTTCAGGACAGGGACGGCAATGTTCTCGGGACCCACTCGGTCTCGGCGGGGCTTGATTACGCATCCGTGGGGCCTGAACACTGCTACCTGAGGGATATCGGAAAAGTCCGCTACACTTATGCCACGGACCGGGAAGCGCTCAAGGCGTTTGAACTCCTGAGCAGGACCGAGGGTATAATCCCCGCGCTTGAATCCGCCCACGCAATTGCAGAGGCGGTGAAGACGGCATCGAAAATGAGCAGAAAATCAATAATCATAGTAAACCTCTCCGGCAGGGGTGACAAGGATGTGCAGGAAGTGGCGGGGATAAAAGGCATAGACTTATAAAATGAGCAGAATAGAACAGGTTTTTGAAGACTTAAGGAAAACAGGGGGAAAGGCCCTGATTCCATACATAATGGCGGGCGACCCCTCCCTTGAGGCCACGAAAAAATTCGTCGCCGACCTTGAAAAATCAGGGGCGGATATTATCGAGATCGGCGTCCCTTTCAGTGACCCGCTTGCCGACGGGCCGACCATACAGAGGGCGGCGGAGCGCTCCCTGCAGCAGGGCACGACACTGAAAAAAGTTCTCGGCCTTGTAAGGGAGATAAGGCAATCCTGCCGGATCCCCCTGATACTGATGACGTATTTCAATCCCGTTTTCAAGCTCGGCGTGAAGCGGTTCATCAGGGAGGCGGTCAGGTCAGGTGTCGACGGCGTGATAATTCCCGATCTGATCCCCGAGGAGGCCGGTGAATTAACCGGAATCGCAGGACGATACGGCCTTGACACCGTCTTCCTGCTCGCCCCTACAAGCACGAAAGAGAGAATCCGGAGGGTAGCCGGCGTGTCCACCGGATTCATATACTATGTATCCATCACCGGAATAACCGGTTCAAAGCTGTCCATGGACAAGGCGATGAAAGACACGCTGGATTCCGTAAAAAGGGTTTCCGGAAAGCCCGTGGCCGTGGGGTTCGGCATATCAAACCCTGAAGAGGCCTCACGGGTCGCAAGGCTGGCCGACGGGGTTATCATCGGCAGCGCCATAGTGAAGATAATCGCCGAGGGCAGGGATATAAAGAGATTCGTAAAGAGCATAAGAAAAGCCGTTCAGGGCCGGGGGTGAAGATTTGTCTCGCGGATAAGGCTTTCCCGGCGGTATTTTTATGCCATTGAAAGTATTAACTGTTAATTGTTATGGCCTGGTTCAAAAAAGAAAAAAACAAAATATCCAAACGAGTCAAGATACCCGAAGGGTTATGGGTGAAGTGCAACTCCTGCAAGGAGATTATTTACCGTAAAGAGGTGGACAGAAACCTCAAGGTCTGCCCCAAGTGCAATTACCACTTCAGGATATCCGCAAGAGAGCGCATATCACTGTTGACCGACAACGGGAGCTTCACCGAAATCGGCTCGGGCCTGGTATCAAATGACCCGTTGAACTTCAGGGACCAGACAGCCTATAAGGACCGTCTCAATGAATCGCGCAAAAAGACCGGCATCAATGATGCCGCCACGGCAGGCAGCGCATTAATCGGCGGACGTCCCGTCGTCATAATCGTCCTGGACTTTGCGTTTATGGGCGGAAGCATGGGTTCCGTTGTGGGTGAGAAATTCACAATGGCCGCGGAAAAGGCCGCGGAAGAGGAGTCGCCGTTGATCTCCGTGGCTTCATCCGGGGGTGCGAGGATGCAGGAAGGAATAATATCTCTCATGCAGATGGCCAAAACCTCGGCGTCGGTAGCCTGGTTCAAAGAGAAGGGAATGCCTTACATATCGATACTCGCCGACCCCACGTTCGGAGGCGTGTCGGCAAGTTTTGCAATGCTGGGGGACATCATCATCGCCGAACCCAAAAGCCTGATCGGGTTTGCCGGTCCGAGGGTCATTGAACAGACAATAAAACAGCAACTGCCGGAGAACTTTCAGACCGCGGAATTCCTGCTGAAACACGGAATGATAGATATGATTGTAAACAGGAAAGAACTGAAGCAGACCATTATCAGGCTTCTGTCCTTTACCGCAGCCGATAAATACAGTCCGAAAAACAATGAACCTTGAGAGCTCCTGCGGAAGTTTTTGAAATTTCCTGTTTCAGGAATCTGTTCTTTTTTTGAATTTTGAATTTTGAATTTCAATAAACCTTGATGATGCATAAACAGGCAGGGGAGTCCGCCGTAAAACCTTCAGATTCCCCATGCCGGCTTCCGGTGTTTTTATGCCTCTGCAAGGCTGACACGGCCGGCAAAAACCGTGTCTGTATATCTGCCCGATGTTTTCAGATCTGAACAATTATAACGACACAGTGGATTACCTCTACGGCCTGCAAAAGCACGGGATAAAGCTCGGCCTTGCAAACACCCGGAAACTGATGAATATCCTCGGCTCACCCCAGAACGCCTTCCGCTCAATACATATCGCGGGCACCAACGGCAAAGGCTCCACATCCGCGATAATCGCGTCGATCCTGGCTGAAAGCGGATTCAGGGTCGGTCTCTTCACGTCTCCGCATCTCGTGAGTTTTACCGAACGGATAAGGATCAACAACCGGCAGATACCCGAGTCCGATGTTATAAGGCTGGCCTCGGGCATCAGAAAGTCCATCAGGGGAGAGGATATGAAACCCACTTTCTTCGAGTTTGTCACTGCAATGGCGTTTCAGTACTTTGCCGTTCAGAACGTGGACTGGGCCGTAGTGGAAACGGGCATGGGCGGAAGACTCGACGCCACCAATGTGCTGAGGCCGGATATAGCCATTATAACCAATGTAAGCCGCGACCACTGCGAGTTCCTCGGCTCCGGCATACATGATATCGCCATTGAAAAGGCCGGGATCATAAAGCCCGGCGTCCCGGTCGTAACCGCCGCGCAGACACCCGGCGTGGCCGGACTCCTGTCGGACATTGCCCGAAGCCGCGGGGCCGGAATCCATGTTTACGGGAGGGATTTCAAAGGTTCCCTGCTCCATATGGACGGCGGCCGTACAGCCTTTGACTACAGCGGGTACGCTGATTACAAGAACCTCTCGATGCCCCTTGCAGGCCGTTACCAGATATACAATGCGTGTACGGCCATAAGGGCCTGTGAAATATTGGGGCGGCAAACATGCCGTACAACCTCCATCCGGATACGAGCCGGCCTGCAGAGCGTAAAACTCGAGGGAAGGCTTGAGCTGATCTCGGAGTCTCCGCCCGTGTTCCTTGACAGCGCCCATAACCCGGAGGCTGCAAGTTCACTGGCCGCTTCGGTGAAGGAGCTGTTTCCCGGCAAAAAAATCATTCTTGTTGCAGGCATCATGAATGACAAGGATGCCCGGGGCATCCTGCGGCCACTCGTACGGCTCGCCGGATCCGTAATACTCACCAGACCGGCATATGAAAGGGCCGCCCCCCCTGAAAAGCTCCTGGAGATAATCAGAGACTCCGGCCTGACCGGCCCTGACTGTACAGTCGACACCGCTGCCACGGTCGCCCGCGCGCTGGAGCTCGCAAAGGCACGGTGCCGTGAAGACGGCATTATCCTTGTAACCGGCTCTTTCTATACCACCGGGGAGGCAAAAGAAGTCTCCGGCAGCCGGGGGATACTGGGCGGATTAAGGGAATATCACGCGACGGGAAGCGGAAAGTGAGAAAATCAGAGATCAACAGTGCAGGCGATACCACGGCAACACTCTCGGGCCCGGCCTCGCTCATCATTCTCCTCATAGTCCTTGCCTTTTCATTTAAGGCTGTTTCAGCCCCGGCTGAAGAGATGGCCGACATTACGGCTTCGCGCCTGGAGTACTTCGCCCGTGACAATACATACATTGCAAAAGGTTCGGTAAAAATAAAATTCAGAGATTCAACACTGTCCGCCGATATGGTGCGCCTCGACAGCGATACCTCCGATGCCGCGGCTGCCGGCAATGTCGTATACGAGGACGGGGAGGCCGTAATAACGGCCGACAGGATGGAACTGAACTTAAAGACAAAGCTCGGCACCATATATAACGGCTATATTTTTTACAAGAATCAGAACTTCCACCTCCACGCCGGAAACATAAAGAAAATCGGCAGAAAGACATTCTTCCTTGACAGGGCCGCCGTCACCACGTGTGATGCTGAAACCCCCGCATGGCACATCTCGGGAAAAGACATCACGATAAGGCAAAACAGGAGCCTGACGGCATGGAACACCACATTCAATATCAAAAACATTCCCGTGATATACACTCCCTTCTTCTGGGCGCCGCTCAACAGGCAACGGGAGACGGGCCTGCTTTTCCCGTCATTCGGCTACAGCAGCGCTTTCGGCAATTACTATAAGCAGGGTTTTTTCTGGGCCGTAAAAGACAGCCAGGATGCCACGTTCTACCTGGACTACTACGGGGAAAAAGGCCTCGGCAAGGGCCTTGACTACAGGTACATTATAAGCCCCGAAACCGGCGGGGAGATATGGGCGTATTACATACGGGACAAGACGGACTCCAGGGAGCTTGTCGAGTTCAAATCATACCACAACCAGAAATTTCCCCATAATATCTCGGGCTACCTGAAACTGCACCTCATAAACAGGTTTGATTATTACGAGACAATGGGCTCGACATCCTCCGGCAGGTTCGGCCTCTCATCATGGAAAACCAACATGTTCGGTTTTGCCTCTGAAGAAAGACTGCAGAAGTACCTTGAGTCCGACCTGCACATTTCAAAGCCCTTTTTCCGGGGGCGGACATACCTCCTGGCACAGGGCAGGCAGAGCCTGGAGGGCAGCTCAAGCGGGATTCCGCAGAATGTTCCCGAGGCGGGCATTGTCCTTAACACGGCATCGAGGGGCAATTTCTCCTTCAACATGGCCGTCAGAGGCAACAACTTCCACAGGCAGAAGGGGCGGGAAGGCGTGAGGCTCGACATCAACCCCAACATGTATTTCAGCTACGGCAGGTTGATTAATATCACTCAGAGGGTGGGGCTCAGGGAGACGGCCTATTTTCTCAGAAAACCCACCGGGAACAAAAACCGCCTGCTGTTCGACCTCAGCACGGCGCTGACAACAAAGTTTTTCAGAAAATACCCCGGATTCATTCACATTGTGGAGCCCTCCGTGGAATATGAATATGTTCCGGCGGTTGATAATGACGGCATACCCTTTTTCGACTCAATAGATTCAATATCACAGACAAGCAGGATCAATTATTCCGTTAACAACAGAATCACGGGACTGTCATCGAACAGCCTGGAGGCCGGTCTCAGGCTGTCCCAGAGTTACAACATGCTCGACATCCACAAGGAATTCACGCCGCTGCTTGCAGAGGCGGCGCTGTCAAGCAACAGGCTGGATTTAAGCATCAATGCCTCATACGATGTCCGTGACAGGAGATTTTCAGACAGCATTGCATCCGTCAGGCTGAAGGGCAAAAAAGGATACATAGGTACAGGCAAGAACTTCAGGCGTTCCACATCGCTCGACCAGGTCAGCTTTGAGGCCGGCCTTTACAGGCCGATAGGAATATACGGCAAATCCCTTCCGGTGGGTGTCAGCGGCAGGCTGATGTACGACCTCAACGGCCGCGGATTGCAGGAGATGAACCTGAACGCCGCATATGTGCATCAATGCTGGGGAATGACGGTTTCTTATATTGTCAAACCGGATGAATATCAGGTGATCTTCTCCGTCGGCCTTGCCGGTCTCGGCAATATAAGGCTGGGAGGCATGGGTGACAATCCCTTCCTCCTGACCCCTGACAACCGGTAAACTTGATAGGCCCGGTCATATAATGTAAAATAAGACACCATGGAAAAGACCACAACCTATTTTGAAAAACCCGGCCCTGAAAACACGGCACGGTGTCTTGAGATTGTAAAAGATAATATCGCCCGCTTCGGATACAGACACGTGGTCGTCGCCTCGACCACCGGCGTTACGGGACTGGTCTTTGCAGAGGGTCTGAAAGACGGAAACGTAAATCTTGTAATCGTGACCCATTCCCACGGTTTCAGGGAGCCTAATTCATCGGAGCTCAACCCGGAGGCAATGGAAAAAATCCGGGCGGCGGGGGCCGTGATTCATACAGGCACAATGATCACCCACTCCCTTGAAACCGCGCTGGCAAAAAAATTCGGCGGAGTCTATCCCACCCTCCTTGTTGCACAGTCCCTGAGGCGGCTGGGCGAGGGGATAAAGGTGTGCTGCGAGATGGTCATGATGGCCGCTGACGCAGGACTTATTCCCGAGGGAGAAGAAATCGTCACGGTAGCGGGCACCGGCAGGGGCGCGGACACAGTCTCGGTAATACGTGCAGCCGCTTCCAAGAGGTTTCTCGATCTCAGGGTGCTGGAGATAGCCGCCAAACCAAGGGGATAACAAAATTGATAAAAGGCAAACCGTTTCTGACCGTGGAACAGATTCAGACGAGGGTCAGGGAACTCGCTGAAAGCATATCCCGGGACTACGAGGGGAAGGACATCCTGGCCGTCGGCATCTTAAAGGGCGCTTTCATGTTCTTCGCGGACATCGTGAGACATATTCAGGTGCCGATGGATATCGACTTTCTTATCGTATCGAGTTATGTCAGGACACGGTCAAGCGGTGAAATGAAGATACACGCGGACTTGAGGGAGAACGTCGGGGACAGGCACGTGCTTCTTATTGAAGATATAGTCGATACCGGCCTGACGCTGAACTATATAAAAAACATGCTCCTCGACAGAAATCCCGCATCATTGAGAATCTGTACATTTCTTGACAAAAAGCCGCGCAGGAAAATTGACGTACACATAGATTACGCGGGCTATGAAGTGCCGGACAAATACCTCGTCGGCTACGGCCTTGACTATGAAAACAAGTTCAGGAACCTTCCCTACATCGCGGTATTCAAGGAGACCGCCTGAATAATGGTGCCGGAGGCCGGACTCGAACCGGCACAGCCGGGGATGGCCGAGGGATTTTAAGTCCCTTGCGTCTACCAATTCCGCCACTCCGGCAGGTAAAACCTTCACCGAAGATCAAATCAGCCGGCATGTTTCACATCGTGTCATAAAGCGCCGCCGGTCAGCCTGCAGACGGCCGCACACCGGGATTCCTTATCGCCTTCCCGCCCATTCGCTCAATGTATTCAGGGGAGCGAAGCGGCGGGGAATCTTTCTCCAGGGACAGGCCTTGCACCTCTCTGGCGGCGGAAGCCCCCCTGCCGGTCGGAATGACACATGCGGGCGTTTTCATGATCAGTTCAGCTTAAAGATGCATATCGAAACACTGGAAAATATTTTAGCTTTTAGCCGGCGAATAAAGCAAGGCAATGTCCTCCGGGACATGCCGTCACCATGAGCGGCAATGCCCCTGTGAGGGGGGAATTTTTTATTAATTTTGTATATTCTTAATACAATGCCCAAAAAACAGAAATTAGAACTCACATGGATAGGGAAAGACGAGCAGCCTAAGCTTGAGCCGCGCATTCTGATTGAGGATCAGGAAAAGTCATATGGTGATAAAAATGCGGAGAATATGCTGATCTATGGCGATAACCTTATATAACAGTCGGAAAAATACCGGACATGCTTCCGGGCCGCTGTGAGTTCGGCAGAGAAGATTACAGTCTGAATATAGTCAGCATGCCTGCTGATCCCGATGCTCCGGAATTTGTTCCGGTAGGACCCGGGAAAAACATTGCGAAAAAGGCAAAGTATGAGAAAAAAACAACTTGAGATATTTGAGAAGTGACATGGTGCATTCTTGTCGTTCCGACCTGCTCTGTTGTCATTTCGACCATCGTTTCTGTCATTTCGACCGGAGGGAGAAATCTTGGGGTGTATGTAAAGCCATAAGATTTCCCGGCCTGACGGCCTCGAAATGACAGGAGGGCGACATCGTAAGATTTCTCAGTCGCTCCGCTCCTTCGAAATGACAGCAAACCTTGTGTCGTTCCGACCTGCTCTGTTGTCATTTCGACCATCGTTTCTGTCATTTCGACCGGAGGGAGAAATCTTGAGCCGTATGTAAAGCCATAAGATTTCTCAGTCGCTCCGCTCCTTCGAAATGACAGGGGTGGTGGATGTCATTCCGAACGAAGTGAGGAATCTTATTAGTGGAAGACAAAAAATATTACGTTTACTTGTTGACAAACTGGAACAATAAAGTAATGTATATTGGTGTTACCAGTAATTTAACAAAGCGGATATATGAACATAAAAATAAGTTGGTAAAGGGATTTACTGAAAAATACAAAATAAACAAGCTTGTTTATTTTGAAGAAACAACAGATGTAATGACAGCGCTTCAAAGAGAAAAAGAGATAAAGAAATGGCGCAGAGAAAAGAAAAATCAACTGGTGAACCAAGTAAATCCGCGGTGGAAGGACCTGAGCTTGGAATGGTAAAGATTTCCTGCTCTGTAGACCTCGAAGTGACAGGAAGGCGACATCGTAAGATTTCTCAGCCTGACGGCCTCGAAGTGACAGGAGGGCGACATCGTAAGATTTCTCAGTCGCTCCGCTCCTTCGAAATGACAGCAAACCTTGTGTCGTTCCGACCTGCATTCTTGTCATTTCGACTATCGTTTCTGTCATTTCGACCGGAGGGAGAAATCTTGAGCCATATGCAAAGCCATAAGATTTCTCAGCCTGACGGCTACTCCACAAATAGAAAAATCGGGAGGCGCAATTAAATAAGGAAAGGGGTCGGCAGCGATGCGCCGGGGCGCCCGCCCCCCCCAACAGGGCGAATTTGACTTTTAACCGGATGTTTTATTATAAAAAGAAGTTGAACTCCGAGCCTCTTGCAAAAGTGTGAAAATGCCTGCATATGTCATTTCGACCGGAGGGAGAAATCTTTTGGTATCAATCAATTATAAAACCTCTCTCCGCTGGAGGTGACAGGCAGAGGACTTTTGCAAGAGACTCATCTTTTTAAAAACAGAATCATCAAGCGAGGTGGATACGGATATGACCAGAACCAATCTTGAATTCAGGACGGAAGTCAAACAACTGCTCGATTTAATGATCCATTCCCTCTACTCCCATAAAGAGATTTTCCTGAGAGAGCTTATCTCGAATGCATCCGACGCCATAGACCGGGCCCGCTATGAGGCGCTTACAAACCCCGGAATCATGGAAAATGAAGGGGAATGGAAGATCAAAATCATTGCGGATAAAAAAGCCGGGACACTGACCGTAAGCGACAACGGTATCGGCATGACAAGGGACGAGATAATCGAAGCGCTCGGAACCATAGCACGGTCGGGCACCAGGGAGTTTCTTGCCGCACTGCAAAGCAGGGAAGTAAAGGACAACCCCGAGCTCATAGGCCAGTTCGGCGTGGGTTTTTATTCATCATTCATGGTTGCGGACAGGGTTACGGTGGTTACGAGAAAGGCGGGGCTCAAAGGCGCGGGCGTTAAATGGGAATCCTCGGCGGACGGATTCTACACAGTGGAGGACGCGGAAAAAGAAAGGAAAGGGACGGATGTCATCCTGCATCTCAAGGAGGATGAAAAAAAATATCTTGAAGAGTGGGAGATCAGGAGGATAGTCAGGAGATACTCGGATTATATAGAGCATCCCGTAGTAATGGATGTGGAACGCGAAAAAGACAGCACACTGAAGAAAGGGGAGAAAGTCAGGATAAAGGAAGAGGAGACCTTAAACTCGAGAAAGGCCATATGGCTCAAGGACAAGTCGCAGATAACCCCGGAGGAGTACAATGAATTTTACAAGCACATCTCCCACGACTTCTCGGACCCCGCCGGGGTGATTCACTTCAAGGCTGAAGGCACATCGGAATTTACCGCCCTGCTCTACATCCCCTCAAAGGCGCCTCTCGACATTTTCTTTAAAGATTTCGAGATCGGACCCACCCTCTATGTCAAAAGGGTGCAGATCATGGAGCACTGCGAACAGTTGATACCCCGGTACCTGAGGTTTATCAGGGGCGTGGTTGATTCCTCTGATCTTCCCCTGAATATTTCAAGAGAGATGCTGCAGTCCAACCGGCAGGTGGAAATCATCAACAAAAACATCACCCGCAAGGTGCTCGACACCCTGTCCGACATGAAAAAAAACGAATACGACAAGTATGTTTCATTCCACAGGGAATTCGGCAGGGTACTGAAAGAGGGCGTTCACCTGGATTTTTCAAGGAAGGAGACGATCGCGGACCTGCTGCTTTTTGAATCCACGAAGAAATCCCCCGGCGAATACACCACTCTCCGGGCATACGTCGACAACATGCCCAAGGACCAGAAAGATATATACTACATCGTCGGGAGCACCCGCGATGAGGCCGTCTCGTCACCCTATCTTGAGGCCTTCAGGGAAAAAGGATACGAGGTGCTCATCATGCTGGATGAAATCGACGACTTTATAATGGGGGCGCTGCAGGAGTACGGGGGCAAAAAGATAAAGTCCGTAATCAAGGGTGATATCAGCCTCGATAAGGCTGCGGAATCGGAAAAAAAGGACGCGCGCAAAAAATTCAGAGAACTCATAGAGCTCATTAAATACGAATTGAAAGATGAGGTGAAGGACGTCCGTCTTTCGGGCCGGCTCAAAGACACCGCGTGCTGTCTCGTGGGTGAAGAGGGAGACCCCGACCCCCACATGGAAAAGATACTGAAGGCCATGGGGCAGAACATTCCGGAAAGAAAGAGGATACTCGAGATCAATCCGTCGCATCCCCTTTTCGAAGCCATGAAAGGCGTGTTTGAAAAAGACCCCAAGAGCATGATGCTGCAGGAGTACATCAGGCTGCTTTACGACCAGGCCCTGCTGCTTGAAGGCTCGAAACCGAGGGACCCCGCTGCATTCGCCGGCGCGGTGACAAGGCTGATGGTAAAGAATGCGCAGGGGGCCGCGGCATCAGTGAAGAATTGACGCGTGATTGCATGAACGGGCAATGTTTTAATGCAACCGGTAAGGTTAATGCCAGCGGAAGGTGAGCAGCACCAGTGTCCTGTCGCGCTCGACAAGGGGAATGACCGACAGGTTTGCATTCCTGCCGCGCTGCAGGGCGTAAATTGTTTTTCCCGCAGCATATCCGATGACCGAGCCCATGAAGACATCCGACGCCCAGTGCTTGTTGTCATTCACCCTTGACAGGGCCGTCAGGGCGGCGATTCCGTATGACAGGGGCGGGACATACGCCTTGTCTTCATATTCCGACGCGATAACGGAGGCCAGTGCAAATGCGGAGGTCGCATGTCCGGACGGGAACGACAGGTTCGAGGCCGAGAGCCCCGGACCGTCCCACACATCATGACCGTCGCCTGAATCCGGCCTGTGCCGGTGGCCGGCGAATTTCATGGCGTTTGTAATGAGGCCGGATATTATCACGCTCCTGAGCCCCAGCAGGGCCGCTCTGCCGGCCCTTTCGTCCCTGTAGAGGCGGCTGTAGAGATACAGCCCCCCAAGCGACGGCAGGATGAACATGCCGTTGCCGAACGGCTCGGCATAGTCCGCGATCCTGTCACTTGCGCCGTTTCTGTGATCCTGCACCCAGTCCTGTATTTCCCGGTCGTATGAATACAGCCCCAGTGTTATTCCGGCCGCTACGGAGGCCCTTACCCAGCCGGATTTCCCCCAGCTTGAAGGAGAGGAGAGGATGTCCCGCGTGTCCGTGATAAAACCGGCGAGGTAATCCGTGTCCAGGCGCACGGGTTTCTGTTTCCCTCCGCCGTTCATTGTCCCGGCGGCATCACCGGCTGTTTCCGTTTCAGACATCCGGGCTGAAGCCGCAGCACATCCGGTGGACAGCACAATGGAAAGGCTTAATATCATCATAATGACACGCTTCATAATCATGAATATCCTCTTCAGCGCTGTTTGAGTCTCAGGAAATTGCGCAGCAGGTCCTTGCCGACCTTTGTCAGTATGGACTCGGGATGGAACTGTACCCCCTCGACAACCAGCTTTTTATGCCTTATGCCCATGATCTCGCCCGTGTCCGTCCATGCACTTATTTCAAACTCACCGGAGAGTGTCTCTTTCCTGATAATCAGCGAATGATACCTTGTCGCCTCAAACGGGTTCGGGAGATTCTCAAATATCGTCCTGCCGTCATGGTGGATCATGGATGTCTTGCCGTGCATCAACCTCGGTGCATTGACTATCTCGGCCCCGTAAGCCGCCCCGATAGATTGATGGCCGAGACATACGCCGAGTATGGGTATCTTCCCCGCGAAATGCCTGACCACTTCAATTGATATGCCCGCCTCCCTGGGAGTGCACGGCCCGGGTGAGATGACTATCCTGCCGGGATTCAGTTTCTCAATCCCCGCAACCGTTATCCTGTCGTTCCTGAAAACCTTTATGTCCTCGCCCAGCTCGCCGAGATACTGGACGAGGTTGTAGGTGAAGGAATCGTAATTATCGATCATCAAAAGCATAAATCAACTTCCCCGCTCCGGCGGCGTGCCGTACGCCCCTGCAATTCATTCTCAGCCATTTCTATCGCCCTGAACATTCCCTTTGCCTTGTTTACGGTCTCCTTGTATTCTTTCAGGGGGTCGGAATCGGCCACGATTCCCGCCCCAGCCTGTATGTACGCCTTTTTGTCCCTGAATATTATCGTCCTTATGGTGATGCACATGTCCATATTGCCGGAGAAATCGAAGTAGCCGACCGAACCGGCATACGGGCCGCGCCTTGTGGGCTCGATCTCCTCGATGATCTCCATTGCCCGTATCTTCGGCGCACCTGTTACCGTGCCCGCCGGAAACGACGCCCTGAGGACATCAAAGGCGTCATATCTCCTGCCGAGCCTGCCGACCACGTTTGATACAAGGTGCATGACATGCGAATACCTTTCAACGCTCATAAGCTCGGTGACCCTCACACTGCCCGTGGCGGCCACTCTTCCGGCATCGTTTCTGCCGAGATCGACAAGCATTATATGCTCTGCTATCTCCTTTGGATCAGCCCTGAGCTCCTGCTCCATCCGCATATCCTCCTCGGGGGTTTTCCCCCTCCTCCTCGTGCCGGCAATGGGTCTGAGCTCAATGGTATCCCCCTCCACCCTCACAAGTATCTCCGGGGATGACCCGGCAATCGTGCACTTTCCCGTCTCGATGTAATACATGTACGGAGAGGGGTTTATGACCCTGAGCGCCCTGTACGCGTTTATGGGCGGGATATCCGTGTCTCTCTCGAAATTCTGCGATATAACCGTCTGTATCACATCCCCCGACTTCACGTATTCCTTGGTCTTTTCAACCGCCCTCAGAAAATCCTTCTTCGAGAAATTCGATTTAAAGGCTTCCGCCCTCTCCGGCCTGTCCGGTGAAGACCCCGCACGCCGGGGGGCCGGGACCCTCGACCTGAGTTTTTTCACTATGCCGTCAATCTTTTCCCGGGCTTTTTCATAGGCCTTCCCCGGTGCATCTTCTATATGGGCGTTTGATATCACCTTGATCTTGTGCGTTATGTTGTCGAAGACGACCAGTGTGTCGGTAAGCATGAGGAATATATCCGGAAGCCCCGGCCCTTCATGATTATAATCCGGCAGGTCCTCAAAACAGCGGACGGTGTCGTATCCGATATAGCCCACAAAGCCGCCGAAGAACCTCGGCAGGCCGGGGACAATCACGGGCCTGTATTTCTTCAGCTCCGCCGATACGATCTCAAGGGGGTCTTTCACTGCCTCGATCAGTTCCCTGTGTTTTCCCCTCTTGACAGTCAGTTTTCTCCCTTCAGCCTCTATTATCAGCGACGGGTTGCTCCCTATGAAGGAATAACGCGCCCACTTTTCACCGCCCTCGAGGCTCTCGAACAGAAACGAGGGCCTGCCTCTCAGCTTGAGGAAGGCCGAAAGCGGGGTGTCCAGATCGGCAAGTATCTCCGTGTAAACAGGCACGAGGTTGCCTTTCTCCGCTTTCCTTTTGAACTCTTTATAATCAGGATACAGCATATTTGACAAAACCGGCTTTTTTAAATTACTATTTTAGATGTCTATTATAGACTATTGATTGCATTAAGTTAAGTAGGATCCGGACAAAAAGCCGGCGGGGGTGATTTCTCCTCATTCCGTGCGGCGGGCGGAGTCGTTTTCCAGGGTGAGGAGCGGGACCTGCTGTAATGACTGTTCACGGCGGAGAACGAGGGTCGCGCCGCGGAGTTCCGAGTCTGTAAATTTTAACCTTACCGCCTTATTTGCGGGAGTAGCTCAGTTGGTAGAGCACAACCTTGCCAAGGTTGGGGCCGCGGGTTCGAATCCCGTCTCCCGCTCCATAAAACAGCCGTTCTCCATTCGCTTCCCGACGGCGGCGTACCCAAGTGGCTAAGGGAGAGGTCTGCAAAACCTTTATTCAGCGGTTCGAATCCGCTCGCCGCCTCCATCATATCCTGAACTCCCTCAGCGCATCATTTATCTGCTTTACAAGACCTTCGATATCCTTATACGCCTCTGTGCCCGAGGTGATTGAGTGGAGCTCGGCGGCGGGCGTTTTCGCCTTTTCGACCATGCTCCTGAGCTTGTCCAGCAGCAGGTTGACAGTCGCCGGGAGGTCGCTGACTTCGTCCCCCTTCCTTATTGAGAATCTGACCGTAAGGTCTCCTTTGCTTACCTTGTCCCTGAGGTCCTTTTCTATCCTGTACAAGGGCCCCGCTATTTTATGGGGGAAAAAAACGGTTATGGCTGCAGCAAAAACAATGGCGGCGGACAGGGACAGGATGACGGCGGGCAGCAGATAATCCAGGAAATTCTGCGCCTGTATGTGAAACTGGCGGTAACTGCCGCTTATCTCCCTGTAACTGTAAAAATAAAATATCACCGCCATAAGCCCGATACCGGACGCGGCGATTGAGACGACCCTGAAAAAGAGTCTCGTCTGCATCTGTCTCTTGACAGAGAAATTTATCTTTTTCCTCCTGTTTCTCGCGCTCATCTCCACCCCTTTCTCAGTAACCCTTTATGTGGCATTTAATGCATATATCCTTATTCATATCCATCCTTGCAAAGTACTTTTCCCGGCCGCCGTGCGGCAGGTGGCAGGTGACGCACGTTATCACCCCGTCTTCAATCGTGGGGAGATCCTCCGGGGTTTTGACTTTATCTCCCTTTGCCCTTATGCCGACCGGATGGGAGGCATTCTGGATATGGCATTTTTTGCATGCCTCTATCGCCGAATACCTTGCGCCGGCAAGACCGGGGGCGTGTCTTTCATCCACCCCGCCGGATGCGAGCTCCTTCAGCCGCAGCGACAACCCGGACGGCTTGTTTGCGGACACCATCAGGTATATGCCTTCCGAATCCCGTGTCCTGAAGGGCCTTATGCTGTTTATCATGGGAAGGGCGCCCCTGTCCTCCCCGGGTGTTGCGGCACGGGAAAAGTTCGCGGAGGTATCAAAACTCCGCTCCCCGGACTTCAGCAGATTTCCGTATATATCCCTGGAGACGACCCTGTAATAGTATTTATTGTTGTTTTTCAGGCCGTTCAGCACTATCACGTGTTTCCTGGTAAACTGCTCTCCGGTTGCCAATCTGCGTATATAACCTTCCTCATCCCTGTATTCGATCTCGGAAGTCGCCGGGGCATCGGTAAACCAGGAGACGGCGGCCTCTGCAAAGACACCCCTTTTTATCTCTTCCAGCGTCACGTCCGATATGCGCTTCAGCGAGAAACCCCCATCGCTGTATTCCTCCACTTCCCGTGGAGCCAAATTTATCCGGTAAGGCCTGCTGTCCGTTCCGCCCTCATCCGTCAACACGGCCTCCAGCAGGTATCTGCGGTCGCTCCTGATATTATCGAGGTGCAATATCCCCTCCTTCTGAAAAAACGGGAAGGTTACAAGTGTCCTCCGCGCTTCCGGCCGTGCCCTTTCCCGGACAATGTGGCATAATTCACACCTCTCTTTCGCCACGCTGTGGGGATATGGGCTGGCAAGGGCTTCCGTGTATACCTTCTCGTGACATCCGGCACAGCCGTCGGCTTTCAGATCCGTCCCGGATATGGAGCCGGCCGGTAATAAAATGCAGATAAATAATACAAGTGATATGAGAAAAACCGATCGAATCATGCCGTCATTCCTTTTCATAAAAGATTATCATGGTTTTTTTATAAATAAAACAGATAAGTTCCGTCCCGCGGTTCAACCACTGACATCATAAACTCCGCTGTCATAGACATATCGTTGTCTTTTTTTCGGTAGAATGCAACAACTTCTTTAGGGTTCACGGGGGATCAAACGGCAGGGGGCCCCTTACAGTTGCATAAAATGCCGGAGGCGACGGACAGAGGTTTTCCCGGCGGACTCCTCCGCACGTTTATGCCGCATTCAAGGTCAAGGTATAGTATTTGGCGGATTTTTTGTTAATATATCCGTGGAGGATAAATGGCTGCTCATATAAACAACAAAACAGGTCTGAAAGGCATTTCCGTCCTCGTGATCGAAAACGACCCTGCTTCATTAAAGGAAATCGAGCGTGTACTGAAGGAGGGCGGGGCGAGGGTCCGCACAGCGCGGGACTCCAGGGAGGCGCCGGGACTGCTGGCGCACGAATACATCGACGTTATCATGGCCGCCCTTGACCTTGTGGATGAGCACTGCATCGAAATGATCAAGGATTACAAGTCGCGTAATCCCGGCAGCATATTCTATGTCCTTACAGGCCGTGAATATGATTCCGTTGAAACCTCCCAGGAATCCGTCCGGCTCGTTGTGGATGATTACGTAAGGAAACCCATCGATATTGCACGGTTCGCCGCCATGGTACAGACCAGCATGGGCAGGCCGGGCAACAGGAACAAGTCATTGACCCTCATAGACCCCCTGATTGCAAAGGTCAAGCCGTATTTTATCTTCCGTTCGCCTGTTATGCGCCGCACCCTGGCCTATCTTCCCCAGATAGCCGCCTCGGACCAGACGGTGCTGATTACAGGGGAGACCGGCTCCGGCAAGGAACTCGTGGCCCGCGCCGTTCACGTGCTGAGCCGGAGGTCCGCGGGGCCGTTTGTGCCGATCAACTGCGGGGCGGTTCCCGAAAGCCTTATCGAGGGGGAGCTCTTCGGCCATGAAAAAGGATCGTTTACGGGCGCGGTTAAAACCCGGAAAGGCAAGTTTGAAACAGCCGACAGGGGGACCCTGTTCCTTGATGAAATCGGCGACATGCCGCTCAACCTCCAGGTACGGCTCCTGCGGGCGCTGGAGGACGGGAATATTTACCGCATCGGGGGGGAGACGCCCCTGCCCGTAAACGTGCGCGTCATTGCCGCATCCAACACCGACCTCCGGAAGGCGGTTGACAACGGCCTGTTCCGCGAGGACCTCTATTACCGCCTGAACGTGCTCCGCATACACCTGCCGCCGCTCAGGGAGCGCGTTGAAGACATATCACTGCTGGCGGTACATTACCTGGAGAGGGCATTCGCGGAAATGGGCAGGCCCCAGCCGTATCCTGTCCTGACGCCGGAGACCATCTATCTTCTCGAACACTACCGGTGGAGAGGGAATGTCAGGGAACTCAGGAATGTCATGACCCGCATTGCAACGCTGCTTCCCCCGGACACGAACCGCATCTTTCCTTTCCATGTGCTGCCGCATCTTGATGAATCGTCGCGCATGGACACTGTGCCGCGGGCTGAAGAAGCAGCAGGGGGCAACGGGATATACATACCGGTCGGCACGCGCCTCAGCGAGGCGGAGGACATGCTCATAAGAGAGACCCTCAGGCACACGAACGGCAACAAAACAAAGGCGGCTTCGCTGCTCGGGGTCAGCCTGCGGAACCTCAGGAGGAAGCTGAACAGGGAGCCGGGGTCTATCTCTTCATCAACTCTTTGACATGCGGGAATGCGTTGATGTTTGTATGGGGGATGAAGAGCCCGGACACGTATTCATCCATGAAAGAGTGCGAGACCGAAAGCTCGATATATGCCATCTTCCTTGATATGTCCTCGGCCTCCGCACGCAGCCTCCGGGAGAGAATGCAGAGATAGGCGCCCGTAACCGACGTATTGCCAAGGTACTCGAATCTCTCTTCCGGCAGTTCCGGGAGCATGCCGAGTATCACGGCCTTTTCTATGTCGAGGAACTTGCCGAAGCCGCCGGCGATATATATCCTGTGCACATCATCAAAGGTAAAGCCGACTTCCTTCAGGAGCGTGCTGAAACCGGCGTATATGGCCGCCTTTGCACGTATGATATTTTCTATGTCCGGCTCGGTGAGCACGATATCCACGCCTTCTCCGGAGCAGACGACGAACTCCGGCCCGTCCTCCCCCTCCCTGATCCGGCCGGAGACGCCCTTGCGCAATTTACCCTTCTGGTCCAGTATCCCGCTCAGGAACATCTCGGATACGGCGTCGATCATCCCGGAGCCGCATATGCCCATGGGCGGTGCGTTGTCGCCTATCACTTTTATCTCGGGTTCAAGGGTGCGGCGGTCGATTTTCACATACTCGACGGCTCCGTCGGTGGCGCGCATGCCGTGCTTGATCCCGCTGCCCTCAAAACACGGCCCGGCGGAACATGCCGCCGACACCATCCATTCCCGGTTGCCGATGACGATCTCCCCGTTGGTGCCTATGTCGATGAAAATGCTCAGTTCCTCCTTCCTGTGCATCCCTGCCGCAAGCACGCCCGAGACTATATCCCCGCCCATGTAGCTTGCCACGCACGGAAATGAGTATACGGGCATGTTGGGATTGAGCCTTATGCCGAGTTCTCCGGCATAGGCGAGTGGAAATATGTTTGCCGTCGGGATATACGGCTCTTCCCTAATCGAGGAAGGATCAAGCCCCAGGAAAAAATGCGTCATTGTCGTGTTGCCCGCGGCAACGAGGCAGTCTATGGAATCAACGCCTATGTGATGTGACTTCCTCAGCAGGGAAACAAGGATGTTGATGTCCGATATAACGGCCCTGTGCAGGTTTTTCAGTTCATTATGCTCGGTTGCATTGACGATTCTCGTTATGACGTCATCGCCGAATCTTATCTGGGAGTTGTAGGTGGACGCAACGTCCACAAGTTCGCCGTTTGAGAGATTCACGAGATAGACCACGACGGTCGTCGTCCCGATATCGACTGCAATGCCGTAGCGCGGGGCCTTTTTATCGCCGGGGAAGATGTTCGTGATCTCATCACAGTCCTCGCTGTGCACGGTGCAGAGCGTTATCTTCCAGTTCTCCTTCCTCACGGTCCTTGCAAGGTTCGCGAGGAACCTGAAAGGCACCCTCAGGCATCCGAGCCTCTTTGTCAGGAGTTCGCGTTTCAATCTCTCAAGGTCGCTTATGTTGTCATCAAGCGAGGGCGGCGGGAGGTCAAGGACCGTCCTCTCCGCAATGGGCTCTATCTCAGCGCCTGTCGAGCGCAGGAGTTCCCGGAGGTCTTTTGATTTTCCCGTGGCGATCTTGCCCTCGACAGTGAGCATGGATTCCTTGGGTATATCAACAAGTATGTCTTCGGACGGAAAGGTGCGGCATGCAAGGGCATAACCCTTGTCGAGTTCTTCCTGTGAAAGCTTCATCTTTGACCTGCTTTCAGCACGGCCCGACTTGATGATGATCCTGCATTTTCCGCACGTACCCTTGCCCCCGCATGAAGATGTAAGGTAAATCCCCGCCCCGTTCAGGGCCTCCAGGACGGAGCGGCCCGGAGCCGCCGCGATGGTTTT
Source organism: Thermodesulfovibrio sp. (assembly GCA_026982355.1). GTDB lineage: Bacteria > Nitrospirota > Thermodesulfovibrionia > UBA6902 > UBA6902 > JAADFS01. The sequence continues at coordinate 5,968 of JALSHG010000003.1, read as the reverse complement.
GCCGGATGTGAGGGTGATGTTCATGTTAATTTCCTTTACTGTCTGAAAAGTTCCCGTGATCTGTAAAATTAAACCTTACAGTTGCATTAAAACATTGCCGGCTGGGCGGGAGAGTCTCCCGCCCGCTTATGCAACATCAAGGTTAAGGTAATGTCTATTTGTTCAGCTCCTTTACTGCATCCACTGCATGATACGTCAGTATAAGGTCGGCGCCTGCGCGCTTGATGGAGGTCAGAATCTCCATCACTATCTTCATTTCATCTATCCAGCCCAGTTTTGCGGCTGCCTTGACCATTGAATATTCCCCGCTTACATTATATGCCGCCACCGGCACCTCAAAGGTCTCCTTCACGTCCGAGATTATGTCCATGTAGCTCATGGCGGGTTTGACCATCACGATATCGGCGCCCTCTTCTATGTCAAGGGCCACCTCCCTTATCGCCTCTCTCCTGTTCGCGGGGTCCATCTGGTAGGACCTCCTGTCTCCGAATGCGGGGGTTGACTCCGCAGCCTCCCTGAAGGGCCCGTAAAATGCGGATGCGTATTTCGCCGCATAACTCATTATGGGGACATCATCAAAGCCCCCGGCATCCAGGGCATCCCTGATCGCAGCCACGCGGCCGTCCATCATGTCGGAAGGGGCGACAATGTCCGCGCCTGCCTTTGCATGTGACAGGGCCTCCCTGGCAAGCAGCTCAAGGGTGGGGTCGTTCAACACCCTGCCTTCCTTCACCACGCCGCAGTGGCCGTGGCTCGTGTATTCACACATGCAGACATCCGTGATTACGACAAGCCCGGGGACCTTGTCCTTGACGGCCCTGACGGTTTTCTGAACAATCCCCTTGGGGCTGTACGCCTCTGAGCCGCGTTCGTCTTTACGCTCCGGAATACCGAAGAGAATAATCGCCGGTATCCCGAGCTTATGGACCTTCTGCGCCTCTTTCACAATCTCGTCCGCGGACATCTGGAAGCAGCCGGGCATTGAGACGATCTTTTTTCTCACCCCCTTTCCCGGGGTGACAAACACGGGATAGATGAAATCGTCCGGCGTCAGGTGCGTCTCGCGGACCATTTTTCTTATTGCATCTGCAGACCGGAGTCTTCTCGGCCTGTGTACCGGAAAAGGCATGATGTGCTCCTTTCAATCGTTTTATATCTTAACCCCTGAATCCTGAACCGCCGTTAACCTTACAGCGGCATGGAGATGCCGCCCGCGTGCAGGGGAGCCCGGAGGTTTTACGGCGGACTCCCCTGCACGTTTATGCCGCATTAAGGTTAAGTATAACAGATCACGTATCCCTGCCCGGCGCAGGCGCCACTGTTTTATCCTGCCTGCCGCGGTAGGGCTCAACATGTATGACCACATCCATAACTGAAGGAAACTTATCTTTAATGGCTTCCTCCACCAAATGCGCCACGTCATGCGCCTCGCGGACGTTTATTTCAGGGTCGACAAGCACGTGAAGGTCGATGTTTATAAAATCCTCGTTGCCCCTCGTCCTTATGCCGTGGCAGTCCTGTATGCCCTTGATGCCGTTTACCACCTTTTTTATTTTATCGGGACTGATGCAGGCGGAATCGGTAAGCACGGCCGTGGCGGATTTAAGTATGGAAAAACCCATCCTTGCGATCAACACGGTGATGACAATGGCCGCAATAACATCAACTGCAGGGTACCCCATCTTTGCGGCGATAAGGCTTACGACAACCGATACGGATACAAATATATCGCTCCTCGTGTGCGTGGCGTCCGCGAGGAGGAAATCGCTTTTCAGCTCGCGGCCCTTCCTGGTCTCATAGGTCATTACACCGATGTTTACCGTGAGCGTCATCGCCATAATCACGAAGCTCATGTAAGTGACCTGTATGTCGCGGACGGTCTTTATCCTTGAATATGCCTCCCTTAGTATTTCTATGCCCGCGGCGAATATGAGGACGGCTATGGCGACTGTGGCAAGGGTTTCGAACTTCCGGTGCCCGTAGGGATGATCTTCATCCGGAGGCCGGGAGGCGATCCATATGCCGACGAGACCGATTATATTGGATGTGCCGTCGAAAAAAGAATGAAACCCGTCGGACAGCATGCTGATGGAGTCCGTTTCATAACCGTATATGATCTTTGCGGATGCAACCGCTATGTTGAGAAAGAGGGTGTATAAAAGCACCCGCCTGACTTTTTTAAGACGTGCCATGCTAAATTATAAACCAAACCGGCCTGCCTTTGCCTTGCAGCGGCATAAAAACACCGCACGCGGGCAGGGGAGGGTCTGAAGGTTTTACGGCGGACTCCGCTGCCCGCTTACGCAACATCAAGAAGGTTAAGTCAGGTTGTCACTTCCCGATACAGAAATCACTGAAGATTTTGTTCAGGATATCCTCCGGCGTGGTGATCCCGAGTATCTCCCCCACCGCGTCAAGGGCGTCCCTTAATTCAACGGAGAGAAACTCCGGCGGCGTTTTATCCGAGAGTCCGGATAGAAAAGAATCGAGCGACGCCAGGGATTTCTCCAGGGCACGGACATGCCTTGTATTCGTCACGATCTCAGCGCCGCCCGTGCTCCCGCCGCCCAGGGCGGTTTCCACCATCTTCCGTTTCAGTTCTTCAAGACCTGTTCCGTTGAGGGCGGAGATTTCCTGCTTATTGCTTTTGTTTAAATTTATCTTCCGTGGAAGGTCCGTCTTGTTTATGACAATGATTGTCTTGTCCGGGCGTGATTTTCTTATCAGTTCCCTGTCTGTCTTGTGAAGAGGCCTGCTTCCGTCAATTACAAGAAGCACGAGGTCGGCCTCCTCCATTGCGCTGAGGCTTCTCTTTACGCCCTCCCTCTCGGCAGTGCTCGAGGCGCTTCTTATCCCTGCGGTGTCCATGATTCTCACCGGAAGTCCCCGTATGTTCAGGCACTCCTCTATTACATCCCTTGTAGTGCCCGGCGTCTCCGTGACAATGGCCCTGTCCTGCCGGAGCAGCGCATTGAGCAATGAGGATTTTCCCACATTGGGTCTTCCCACTATTGCGGTCTTAAGACCCTCCCGCAGGATCAGCCCGTACCTGGCGCCGTCTATGAGTTTTCCGAGGGAACTCCGTATATCGGCGGCGGTCTTCCGCATATCTTCCAGAGACACCGGTTCTATGTCTTCATCCGGGAAATCAATATATGCCTCCACAAGGGCGGCAAGTTCCGTCAGTTTCCGCCTTACGGCCTCTATTTTTTCCGAGAGGGCGCCCCTGAGTTGCCTGAGCGCGGCCCTCCGGCTCTCTTCAGTGAGCGCATTTATAACGTCAAGCACTGCCTCCGCCCTCGCAAGGTCTATCCTTCCGTTGAGAAACGCCCTTTTCGTAAATTCTCCGGGTTCCGCAAGCCTCGCGCCTGTGTTCAGGACAAGCTCCAGTATCCTGCGCAGGGGCGCCGCCCCGCCGTGGCAGTTTATCTCCACAACGTCTTCCCTCGTATATGTATTGGGCGCCTTCATTACGGAGACAAGGACCTCATCCAGGATTTCCCCGCTTGCGGGATCCACGATATGGCCGAACAGGATTCTGTGGGACGGCGAGCTGGCGAGTTTTTTTTTGCGGGGTGAGCGGAAAATCCCGTCCGCTATTTTTAAAGAGTCCCTGCCGCTGAGCCTGACGATCCCGATGCCGCCTGCGCCCGGAGGGGTGGATATCGCCGCTATGGTATCCTCGGTATGCATACCGTCCTTTGTGTTATTTGCGGGGGGAAAAACACCTATGCCTTTTTGTTTGCATAATACTGCTGGATGATACCGAGGATGTTGTTCACGAGCCAGTATATGACCAGTCCGGCAGGGAAGGTGAGAAACATGAATGTAAAGACTATGGGCATGAGCATCATAATCTTCGCCTGTTTCGGATCCATGGCTGTGGGGGTCATTTTCTGCTGGATGACCATGGTTAACCCCATAACGATAGGCAGCACATAGTAAGGATCCTTGGCCGAAAGATCGGTTATCCACAGTATAAAGGGCGCGCCCCTCAACTCAATCGCCTTCAGGAGGACATTGTACAGCGCTATGAAAACAGGTATCTGAAGCAGCAGGGGCAGGCAGCCGCCCACGGGATTGACCTTGTGCTTTTTGTAAAGCAGCATTGTCTCCTTTTGCAGTTTCTGGGGGTCTTTCTTGTACTTTTCCTTTAATTCGGCCATCAGCGGCTGGAGCTTCTGCATCTTCTTCATTGACTGCTGGCTCTTGTGCAGAATGGGTATGAACGGCACTCTTACAAGTATGGTTAAGAGAATTATGGACCAGCCGTAGTTGCCGAGATATTTATAAAAGAATTTCAGGACCCAGAAAAGGGGCATTGCCACGATGGAGAACCACCCGAAGTCGATTATATGCTCCAGTCCCGCGTTCAACTGCTTGAGCCGGTCGTATTCCTTGGGACCTGCGTAAAATATGAATTTATGCTCTCCGGGCTTGAGTCTCAAGGCGATTTCCGGGGATGGACCCTCCTTCCAGAACTCGGCTCCCTCTATACGGCCGAGGGGGATAATCGCCGCCGTAAAGTACTGGTCTTCCTGGGCTATCCAGCGGACACTCCCGGGAAAATATTTATTGTCCGACTTTTCCGTGAACCCGGTCTTGTCGGAACCGCTGAGAACAACGGGACCCCGGTGAGAGCCCTGTCTGGCCTCTTTGTCGAAAAGGCCGAAACCCGTGCCGACAGGCAGAAGATAAGAAGGCGTATTGACGGTCCTGACGTAAAAATCGACATTATAACTGTCATTGTGGAAGACGAATTTCTTGGTGATATACATTGACTGGTTCCTGTATGTCAGGGTGAGTTCTCCCCGTGTCTTCCCATGTTCAGAGAGGATGATGTTTTTTGTGTCGGCGGAATATATGAGTTTCTGCGGCAGATTGCGGTCTCCGCTCTCAAATATAATGCCGAGAGGCGGGATTGCACCCGGCTTTTTCAACAGCATGACCGGCCTGCCCCCGGAATCCTTGAAGGTCTTCAGTTGCCACGAAGTGATTATCGCCCCCTGCGTGGATATAACGGCCCTGTAGAGGTCTGTGTCAACAACTATGTCACTCGCCCTGGCATCTCTTGCGGCAGGGTATTCAACGAGCGGCGGCTTCACGGGCGCCTCTTCAGTCACGGCTCCGTCCCCGGTGGTTACGGTTTCAGTCCCGGTGTCGGGTTTCACGGGAGACTGTGCGCCGGGAGGGGATGCGGGTGCATGCGGCGCTGGTTTCCGCTGGAAAAAATATGACCAGCCGATCAGTACAATAAGCGACAATGTAACTGCCAGAATCGTTCTTTTATCCATTATTCCCTTTCGTTTAATAAAAAGACCGGTTAACGGGAGTCGCCCGGATGCCGCACCGGGTCATATCCGCCCGGATGAAACGGGTGGCATTTAATGATCCGTCCGCTGAACAGCCACAATCCCTTCAGCAAGCCGTATCTCTCTACTGCTTCACGGCAGTAGCTCGAGCAGGACGGATAAAATCTGCAGGAATGAGGCAGAAACGGTGAAATGCATTTTTGATATTTTTCAATAGCAAAGACTGCCGGTTTCTTCAAGTCTCTTCCTTTTTGCCGTAACCCGGCGGCAAATCATCACAGAGATGCGGATGCCCGTTATCATACGGACAATTTCCTGCGCCCCTTGGCGCGCCTTCTGTTGATTACCCTCCTGCCGCCGGGTGTTCTCATCCTTGCACGGAAGCCGTGCGTCCTCTTGCGTTTTTTATTATGGGGACGGTATGTAGTATATGTCATTATGCGCTCCTTGCTTTTTCGACTGGCAACCCCTACCGGATTTCAACGTAATATTTTACTAATGCCCCGGGAAAAAATCAAATTTCGAAAGGATCCGGGTAATGTCAAGATTTCTGTGTAAATTCTTTTAAGGGTGTCATTCTCCATTTATCGTTTAAGTGATTTAGTACAGCATAAACAATCCTCTCAATACTCTGAGAGTTGTTAAAACAACTCATA
>JALSHG010000002.1 GCA_026982355.1 Thermodesulfovibrio sp. | reverse complement strand
AACAACTCTCAGAGTATTGAGAGGATTGTTTATGCTGTACTAAATCACTTAAATGATAAATGGAGAATGACACCCTTAAAAGAATTTACACAGAAATCTTGACATTACCTTTTTTTATAATATGGTTGTAGTTAATCCGCATTTATTGTTAAAATTAATACAACCGAGCCTCTTGCAAAAGTATGAAAATGTCTGTATATGTCATTTCGACCGGAGGGGGAAATCTTTCGGCAGCGGTGAGTTACAAAGACCTCTCTCTCCGCTGCAGGTGACAGTGAGACGACTCTTGCAAGAGACTCAACTATAAAAAACGAAAAAACATGCATGTTCTCAAGAGTTCAGGCATCGGAGCCTGAATTGAGCGATTCCCGGTTCCGCCATTCCGGGCGGCGGGGAATCTGTCCGTGTCCCGTAAAGGAATCCATGGAAGCGGCGGTGATACGCGCCCGGGTGACTGCCTTTTTCCCCAGAGAGCTTTGCCTGAGGGTATCCTGAATTAATTAATAAAATCGCTCAGTAGAGAAGAAAAACCGTTTCAACGTACAGGAGGTGCTGATTGCGCGTTTTACTTGTGACCGAAATAAACAAGACACTGATATTCAGTGGATTTCTCTCCTTTGGCACAATGTATCTGTCTGCCGTCCTGAAAAAGGCAGGGCACCAGTGTGATGTAACTTCCGTGGATTATGATGAAGCCGAAGGGGTTTTCAGGGAGTTTTCCCCTGATATCGTAGCATACAGCGCTTTCACCGGCCTGCATCTTCCCATGGTGGAGATAAACAGAAGGCTGAAGAAAAAGTTCGATTTTTTCTCCATGTTCGGAGGTCCCCATCCGACATTCTCCCCTGAACTGATAGAGGAAGAGGAAGAGATAGACGCAATATGCCGCGGAGAGGGATTCGAGGCAGTGCCAGGCCTCGTCGACAAACTGCAGAAGGGAGAGGATATCACCCGGACACCCAACTGGTGGATAAGAAAGGACGGGAGGATATACAAAAACCCGGTGGGCCGCCAGATCGGGTCCCTTGACGATCTGCCTTTCCCGGACAGGAGCATATTCGACAAGTACCCTTCCTACAGGAAGACAAAATCGTTTTCCTTTATGAGCGCCTTCGGCTGTCCCTACAACTGCACTTACTGTTTCAACCACCAGCTCCACAGGATGCTGGCGAAGGGAGACAGCATCATCCGCCGCAGGAGCGTTGATAATGTTATCGAAGAGATCAAGCAGGTCAGGGCGAAATATCCCCTCGAATATGTCCTGTTCAGGGACGAGATATTCACCCTGAACAAGAACTGGGTGAAGGAATTTTCCGAAAAGTATTCAAAAGAGATAGGCCTGCCTTTTTACTGTGTGCTCAGGGCCAACCATGTGACCGGGGAAATAATAGACGACCTGAAAAGGGCCGGGCTTTACAATGTCACGTTTGCCGTGGAGGCGGGGAACGACTTCATCAGGAACAAGGTCCTGAAGAGAAACATGAGCAAAGAGGCCATCCTCAGGGCGGCGCGGATTCTGCACGACAGGAAGGTGCCCTTCTTCACCTACAACATGATCGGCTCCCCAGGTGAGACCTTTGAAATGGCCCTGGAGACGTGGGACCTGAACGTGAAATGCCGCTCCACGGGCACGTGGGCGTACCTCGTCTACCCGTATCCCAAGACGGAGCTGTACGATTACGCGGTATCAAACGGCTATCTCGACGAGGAAAAGGCGGGTGAGTTCCTGTCGACCTACCATGATAAGTCCATCCTGAACCTGAAGGACAAGAGGGAGATAGAAAACTTCCACAAACTGTTTTCAATAGCCGTGGAATTCCCCTTTCTCATTCATATCATCAAGTTCATGGTCAGGCTGCCGTTACATAATTTTTATAATGTGATCAGGAAGCTGTGGAGGGGCTACACCTCCTACGTCAAGGTCTATCCCCGGACCGCGAGGCAGTCTTTTACGGAGCTGATATCCGGCGCTGTCGACGTCATCCTCAAATCAAAGGCCTGAGGGCTATCCGGCACAATCCCATCGTTACGACCGCAGGTATGCAGCGGAGATTCATGGTGGACGGTAGGGGATTCGAACCCCCGACTTCCACGTTGCGAACGTGGCGCTCTCCCGACTGAGCTAACCGCCCTGAAAAATCCTCCTGCTCCGGCCTCTTTAAATTGACGCCTATCTTTTAGTTTAGGTATTATAGCATGAACATTGATGTTGCATAAACCTTAATGTTGCATGAGCGGGCAGGAGAGGCCGGTTAAAACCTCCGCACTTCCCTGCCCGCGGGAGATGTTTTCATGCAACTGTAAGGTAAACATCGATGTTCATGCAACAGGGGAGGGGGCCTGCCGCACAAAACCTTTACAATCACGCTCTCCCCCCTCGCCTGCGGGGGTGGTTGATGCAACCGCAGGTTTAAGCCGGCAGAAGTGAACAACTATTTATTATTATTATGGACTGTAACGCGGAAGGACATTCGCCATTAACAAAAAGCCGTTGATAAAAGTCAGAACCCGTAAAGCTAAAATAACAGCATTTCTGAGCCTGGCCGCTTTTGCCTTCGGCATTTTATTCTTTCTCCTGAGGGGACCGTACCTGTCGAATTCAATAAAGAGGATTATTATTCCTGTTTTTGAAAACGCAACAAGGGAGAGGGTGCTCATCGACAAGGCCGTTATCAATCTCTTTCCCTTTTACCTCCAGGCCAAGGGGTTCAAGGTCTTTGACAAAAACGGAAACAGGCTCCTCTGGATCACCAAGGCACGCGCATACATCGACCTGACCGGCCTGCTCTCAAAAGAGATAAGGATAAGGAAATTAATGCTGAAAGAACCGGACCTGACCGTCGGCGAAGAGGATGTGAACAGGATAATGGATAATATCAGGAAATCCTCATCCAGGGGCGGTGAAGGCGGGTACGGGGTGAGCCTGAAAAACGTGCAGTTGACCGACGGCAGTATAAAATTCACTGATGCAAAGGGCTCATTCGGCATATCGGGAAGCGGCCTGTTCCTGGACATGCTCTCAAGCAACACATCTTCGACAATCAATGTGTCGCTCAGGGATGCAGCGCTGAAACTCCCCCGCGGTTCCGGACTCTCGGGCGGGCTTGACGGTAAAATCAGGCTTGAAAACCGGCGCATCAGCGTCACGGAGATCAATGTCCGCTCTTCAGGGTCGGACCTGCACGTAAAGGGCGAGGCGCTCCTTGCCCCGGACGGGGGGATTAAAAACGGCAGGTTTCACACAAGGGCCAGGATATCCGCATTCACTTTAAACAGGGCCTTCGGGCTGAAGCAGGAGAGGGACGGTGTGTTGTCCATTGACGGAACGGTTGACCTGGCCGGGGATGAGGGCTCCGGGCCGCCGCGGTTTACATTTGATCTGAAGACAAAGGGCCGGTTTTATCTTGAGACTTTGATGGAAATCCTGCAGGTGAAGGAGAATATCAGGGGCGCCCTCTCCGTGGACGGAAAGATCACCGGGACATTGCCCGGCCTGAGGGGCAGCGGGACGGTCAAGCTCCGCAACGCCGTGTTCGACACACTTGCGGTCGACAGCCTTGCGGGAAAGATAAGGTACGGGAACAGGAAATTCGCCCTGAATGAGTTTACCGCGCGGCTCTACGGCGGCGTTATCCGGGGCGATGCGTATATTCTGATACCCCGCGGTGATTTCTCCGTTGCAGGAGCCGTCTCCGGTGTGGACAGCCCGGAGTTTTTCAGGTTTATAAAATGGGATTCGCCGTTTCCCCGGGGTAAGATCAGGGGGACGTTTCAGGTGGATCATGCAAGCGGCGGGGACATGTCGGTCACTGCGGATATAAATTATCTGAATACTTCCGTAAACAAAAAGGGTGACGTGCTCGGCAGGTTGAGGACTGTCGACGCATCCCTTGAATTGAGGGGGGACGTCCTTGCCCTGAAGGATACGCTTCTTTCAACATCACTGTCGGACCTGTCAATGGACGGGACAATAGACTTCCGGCGGCACACGCTGGCCCTCAACCTGCGCGTGCAGAGCAGGGATGTCTCGGACCTGACGGCTCCGTATTATCGGGATATTGCCGCGCCGGTATCATTCAGCGGCGTGATGAAAGGTCCCATGGACGACCCGGAGATATCCGGCAGGCTTGAAGCGGGCGCAGGCGCTGTGCGGGGGGTGGAATTCGAGAGCGCCTTTGCCGACCTGAAATACAGCATCAACATGCTGTCGGTGCGGCAACTGCAGGTCAGGGAGGGGGAAGCGGTCTGTGATATCTCGGGGAATGTCCGTTTCAGGAAGGCTGCGGGGCTCTTTTCATTTAACAATCCCTTCTTCAGCGCAAAGGCCGCACTGCAGGGCGCCGGCCTGAAGCCGCTCGTAAAGGCCGCGTACAGGGACATGCCCGTATCCGGCACGGTCAGCGGCACCCTGTCTTTCGAGGGTGACACGAAAAAATATTCAGGCTCCGCTGACTTGACCGTGGAAAACGCCGCGGTTTACGGCCGCAGGCTGGACAGGGTTGCCGTGAAAGCGGACCTGGAGCCTGAAAAGATAAAAATCCGGTCATTGACCGCGTACAGGGACGAATCACGCCTCACGGCCGCAGGCGATCTGTCCTTCAGCGGCAGGCTCAACGCCTCCGCTTCACTGGACAACATTCATCTGCGGGATATCCTGCCCCCCGGCGATTATCCCGTTGATGCCGTTTTCAATATGGATTTGAAAGGCGGCGGGACGATCGGCAACCCCGACCTGAGGTTTTCTGTTGACATTGATGAAATAGCCTTCAGGAAGATAAAGATGAACAAAGGCAGGATAACCGGAAGGCTCAGTGGCCGCAGGCTCGATGCGGAAGGCGAGCTTGCAGGCGGGCTGATCACCGCGGATGCAACCGCTTCGCTGTCCGGCGGCATACCGTGGTCCGCAGATATAAAACTGAAAAAGGGCCGCTACGATTTTCTGCTGACCGAATTCCTCGATGAAGTCCCCGAAGACCTCCTGCTTTCGCTTGAGGGCGACATCAGGCTGAAGGGACGGGGAAGGAAAGTCTCCGTGTACTCGGAGTTCGCATCCGCGGGACTGAGCCTGTACGGGTACAATTTCCGCAACACCGGGGACATTGTCCTGGAACTGGTTGATGATGAATTCAGGGTGAAGTCCTTTTCAATGAGCGGCAGCGGCGCCGATTTGTCCGTCTCGGGCGGTGTAAGGATAAACGAAAAATACGCCCTGAAGCTCACGGGGGACATGGACATAGCGCCCCTGAAGGTGTTGACGGACCGGCTGGCCTCCTTAAAAGGCCGCAGCGATTTCAACATTGATATTGCGGGTTCATGGGACCACCCCGAGCTTACGGGAAAGATAAATATAAATGATGCAACGGCCGCACTGAAGGATTTCGTATACAAGATCGGCCCTGTGAACGGGACGATATTCCTGAAGAAGGACAGGTTTGTGTTTGACTCACTGAAGACCGCATTTGCCGGCGGCGCCGTCACCTTCTCCGGTGCGGGATACATTGAGGGGAGGTCACTGAAGAGGCTGTTTGTTTCCTCGGTCCTCAGGGGAATCACCGTCAGGCCGGTGGAAGGGGTAAGCGCCTCATTCGACGGAAGGCTTTTCTACGAGGCTTCCGCAAAGGCCTCAAGCCTCACAGGGACCATAGACATAAAGAGGGCGATGTACAGGAAAGACGTGGAGTTCACGGCGGCGTGGCTGCCGGGCATGGAGCAGGTCGCGGAGGCCCCGGCGGAGTATCCCGCGTTCCTCTCGGCAACGGAGCTCAACATCCGCATACAGGGCCCGTCCAATATACTCATAGACAATAATATCGCCAGGGCGCCCGTGAAGATAGACGTCAGTCTCACGGGTACCGTTGCGGAACCCGGGCTTATAGGCACTGTCGAGGCGGACCGGGGGAGCATATATTTCAGGGGCAACGAGTTCAGGGTGCTTGAGGGCAGCAGCGTGGAATTCGTCGAGGCAAACCACATCGTCCCCGTCTTCCACCTCCTTGCAGAGACCTCTGTAAGAGACTATTATATAAAGCTGAGCCTGGACGGCACCATCGACCGTTTCGACCTGTCCCTGTTTTCGGACCCGCCGCTGTCCGAGGAGGACATACTCTCGCTGCTCACCTTCGGACAGATCAAGAGAGAGGCGAAGGGCTTTGAAAGCGGCCTTCTGGCAAGCGAGGCAGCGTCCCTGCTCACGGGAAACATTCAGGGCGAGATGACGGAGAACTTCAAATACATCGCCGGGCTTGAGCGCTTTGAAATCGAGCCCCATACCACGGCCACCGGCGCATTCAGCCCGAAGATCACCGTGGGCAAACAGTTGCTCGATGATAAACTTTCGGTGATATATTCCACCTCCATCGGAACTACCGAAGAGCCGGTTATAAAGCTCAAGTACAGCCTCGGCAGGAATATATCGGTCAGCGCCTCGAAGAATGAAATAGGCAGCGTGGGGGCGGACCTGAAATACCGGTTTGAATTCAGATGAAAAACCGGTCTGTTCACCTTAATGTTGCACAAGCCGGCTGCGGAGTCAGGCGTAAAACCTTTATAACGCGATTGGATATCGGAAACATGTCTATGTTGCAGGAAGTAACGGAAAAGTTGATCATTGTCCTTGCCGCCGTGTTTCTCTGTGTTTATTCCCTGCTCCCTGCCCATGGTTATGCCGCATCACCAGGCGGTCCCGGCAAGGGAGGCGGAGGTGAGTTGTTCAACAAGGTGATCAGGGCCGTCGAGGTGCAGGGGCTCACCCGGATAAAAAAGGAGGAATTCCTTGATCTGGCCGGACTCCGCACCGGCGACATCCTTGACAGGGAAAGACTGGGAACCGGCATCAGGAGGGCATTCAGAAAGGATATCTTCACCGGCATAGAAGTTCAGGCGGAGCCGTACGGAGACGGGGTCAGGCTCAAATATATCGTGAAGGAGATACCCGTTGTCGAAAAAATCGTGATAAAAGGCAATGAGAATATATCGACCGGAAAGATCAGAGATGCTTTTATTTTCAGGGAGGATGAAGACTTCCGTGAAGAACTCCTCGGCAGGGCACGGACGGACCTTGCCGGGTTTTACCGGAGAAAAGGGTTTCCCGATGCCGCGGTGGACATAAAAGTCTCGGAGGCGGGGGAGCAGTCCCGGGTGATCATACATCTGAACATTAAAGAAGGCCGGCCGCTGGTTGTCAGGGAGATAGACGCGCCTCCCGTGGCCGCGGCCCGGTTAAGGCTGTCCGAAGGCGACATCCTTGACAGGGATGTGCTCGATAAAGACATCGGGAAACTGAGAGAGTACTATAAAAAACAGGGTTACCTGAGGCCCGTCGTCGGGCCGTATGAATTCAGGGACGGCGTCCTGAGGATTCCCGTGGACAGGGGGCCGAAACTCGAACTGGCTTTCAAAGGCAACTCCGCAATAAGCGCGAAAAAGCTGAAAAGGGAAACGCCTTTCATGGACAGCGGGGAGGTCTCGGATGAACTCGTGGAAGAGGCGGCAGGCCGGATTAAAAGGCTCTATCTCTCCAGGGGCTATTACTATGCCACGGTAGCCGCCGGGGTGGAGAAGACAGGGGACAGGATTACCGTTACTTTTTTCATTAATGAAGGTAAAAGGGTTATCCTGAGAAAGATCACCTTTCGGGGCAACGGCATTCCCGGCCGTGTGCTCAGGGGGGTTGTCCTCCTCAGGGAAAACAAGCCGTACAATGAAAACCTCTTAAGCGGCAGCAGGCAATCACTGGTCAACTTCTACAATGCGCTCGGTTACCTCAGGGCCGGTGTAACCGCCATCGAAAAGAAATTCAGTGAAGACGGAACCGGACTGGATCTCGTATTCACCATCCATGAGGGAAGGCGGACCATAATCAGAGAGGTCGTGATACACGGCAACAGCAGCATAAGCAGGTTTGAGATAAAAAAGGCCCTGAGGCTCCGGGAGGGAAGCCCCTACAATGTGACGGACATCAGGGACGCAAGATACAGGCTGCTTTCGCTGTACAGCCGCCACGGATACCTCGATGCGCGCGTTGACGTTGAAAGCACGTTCGATGGGGACAATGCCGTCCTTGACTTCACGATAACCGAAAACCGGCCCACTGTCATAGGAAAGATCATCATACGCGGCAACCGCAAGACGAGGCCGGAGGTGATACGCAGGGAATTCACGATAAAAGAAGGCGATCCGTACAACCATGAAGAGGTGCTAAAGACCAGACAGCGCCTGTACAAACTCGGCCTGTTCAACAGGGTCTCTATCGACATGACGGATCCGGGGATCAGGACGCGCGGAGTCCTCGTCAAGGACCTGGTGGTTTCTCTGAGTGAGGGCAACCCCGGCTCCGTGGAGATCGGCGTGGGCTACGGTGATTATGAAAAGCTGCGCGCCTCCCTTGACATAAGATACGATAATCTCGGGGGGTACAACAGGCGGATAGGATTCCGTGCGGAGGGGAGTTCGGTAAAGAAAAAATACGTGCTGAACTTCAGGGAGCCGGGACTCTTCAATAAGCAGGATATTCCGTTCAACCTGTTCCTGACAAAAGAAGAGACAAGGGCGGTCAATCCCGACACCGAGGAGACGCGTTACAGGATCGACCGGCTCAGCCTCCTTGCCGGCATCGAAAAGGAATTCACCAGGCAGTTGAAGGCTGGCCTGAACTACGAGTACTCTTTCACCGACACCACCGACGTCGCACCGGACGTGGTACTGAGCAGGGAGGACACCGGCACCATCGGAATAGGCAGCATATCGCCTTCGCTGTTCTACGATACAAGGGACGACCCGTTTGATCCCGCCTCGGGCTCCCTGCAGGGGGTCATACTGAAATTTGCTTCCGGGGCATTCTTTTCAGAGGTGGAATTCGTCAAGGCCACGTTCCAGAGTTCATGGTTCTTTGAGCTGAGGAAAGGACTGGTGTTTGCGGTCTCCTTCAGGGGGGGCGCCGCATACGGCTTCGGCGGCACACAGGAACTCCCCCTGATAGAGAGGTTCTTCCTCGGCGGCAGGACCACCGTGCGCGGATACAGTCAGGACAGCCTCGGTCCAAAGGGCGCGGACGGCAATCCCACCGGCGGAAACATGTTTTCGCTCGTAAACGGCGAATTCAGGATATCCATCGGCAAGGGATTCGGCATTGTAACATTCGTGGATTCAGGAAATGTATGGACACTGGCCGGGGACACGGACACAAGGATGAAATATACCGTCGGCACAGGATTGAGATACAGCACACCGGTCGGCCCTGTAAGAATAGATTACGGATACAAACTCAACAGGGAAGAAGGCGAGAGCTCCGGAGAGATTCACTTCAGCCTCGGGCAGGCGTTTTAGAATGACGAAGGGGAGAACAGTATTCATCATCCTGCTTGCCGCGGTTTACCTGTTGTCCGCCGGCATCGTCCTGGCGGAGTTGCTGGAGAGGGTGGTTGCAACGGTAAACGACGACGTGATCCTGCTCAGCGAACTCGAAGACGAATACCGGGCCGCACTGAAAGCCGGCAGGGACGTGACCAGGGAGGAAGTGCTCAATGACATGATAGACAGGCTCCTGCTTTTGAAAGAGGCACGGAGATTCAGACTCGGCCTGTCCCCCGAGCCGGGGGAAGCGACTGTCGACAGCAACAGGATAGTAAATGAATACATAAACAAGAGGATAAAGATACTCATCCATATCCCGTTTGAAAAGGTGGAGTCATACTACATGAACAACAGGGAACGGTACGCGGGCAGGGATTTCTACGAGGTAAAGGACGAGATAGAGGATTACCTTGTGGAACGGGAACTGAAGGCCAGGCTGCGGGAATACATAGGGGAACTGAGAAAAAAAGCGGATATAACCGTGATGCTGCACGAATCTCCCCCGGCCCGGCAGTGACCAAAGGGGATGATGCAGGAGTGGCGACAGGACAATGATCTGCCTTGTAACCGGTTCATCAAGGGGACTCGGGAGGGCCACTGCCCTCGCCTTCGGCAGGGAGGGGCACAGGGTTGCCGTCCATTACAGGGAAAGGGCCGCTGAAGCGGAAGAGACCGCATCTCTCATAAGGGAATCACTCGTCGTGAGGGCGGATGCCAGGGATTCCCGGGAGGTCGGCGCCCTTGTCGGTGAGGTCATTGAAAAATGGGGCGGAATCGACGTGCTCGTCAATAATGCGGGCATAACAAAAGAGGCCCTGCTCATCAGGACCGATGAAAAAGACTTCGACGAAGTGCTGGACACCAACCTCAAAGGCGCCTTCAATTTTATACGCGCCGTTGCGCCCGGCATGATGGAACGGAAAAGCGGGCACATAATAAATATCTCCTCTTATGCCGGCATGAAGGGAAAGGAGGGGCTGTCCGCATATTCCGCCTCAAAGGCGGCCATTGCGGGGCTGACGCTGAGCGCTGCAAAAGAACTGGGCGCATACAACATCATGGTCAACGCGGTTCTGCCCGGCTACATGCCGGTCGGCATGGGAATCTCGGCGGGCGAAAAGGCAAGGCGGGCCGCGCTGCGCGACAGTCTCGTAAAAACCTTTTCGGACCCTGACCAGGTCGCCCGGTTTATCTGCCATCTTTCCGGCACGAGCGGCATAACCGGACAGGTCTTCAACCTCGACGGCAGGATAGTGTAACAATCCCGTTTCCCCTTCAGCACTTTGTATACAAACCACCTTCCCGTTCCATCCCAACCGTTCACAGAGTGAAGAACGAACTCAGAATTTTGAATCTTGAGTTTTGAATTTTGAATTGCTTTTGTTTCTTTATTTTCTTGAGCCGGTTGCCTGTTATCTTGACGTAGTTCTGGCGATGATTCCCGATTCCTTGTAACGTTCCGTTTCTTAGTGTTATAATAATTAAATTATTTCCTCATATTCCGGCTCAAAAATACGGATGATTTACCGTTTAAGCTTGCATATCAGTAGGTTAATAAAACATTCTCAACAAAAACAGGGGGTAAGATGAAGGTTCTTTTTTATTACAGGGGGATTGAGCACCTCGGCATCGAGTATCTGATGTCGTCTCTGAAGGAGAGGGGGCACCAGTACGACCTCATATTCGATCCGGGGCTTGACGACAATCTTTTCCTCAGGCTTAAATTCATGAAGGGCCTCAATCAGAACAAGTACCTGATAGAAAAAGCAAAACGGTTCAATCCGGATATCCTGGCGCTTTCGATTCCAACGAATTTATACCCCTTTTTCAACGAGATGCTGCCGGCCCTGAAGAAAGAACTGTCCGTGCCGGTGATTGCCGGGGGGCCTCACGTATGGGCCCTTCCCGAATACGTCCTTCAGAATGACAATATCGACATGGTCTGCATCGGTGAAGGTGAAGAGGCCCTTCCCGAACTGCTCGACAAGATGGAAAAGGGAGAGGATATTTACGACACCCAAAACATATGGTTCAAAAAGGACGGCCGGATAATCAAAAATAAACGCCGCAATCTGATACAGGACCTGGACAAACTTCCCTTTCCCGACAAGACACTCTTTTATGAATACGGCTGTTTTTATGACAACCTGGAAATCATCACGGGGAGAGGATGTCCCTTCAAGTGCACCTTCTGCAACATACACCTGCAGAGAAAGCTTAACAGGGGAAAGGGGAAATTTCTCCGGAGACGCAGCGTCGCCAATGTTATCGAGGAGCTGAAGTTCCAGTTGAACAAGTACGATGTCAAGTATGTCTCATTTCATGACGACACCTTTACAACGGATATGCAGTGGATTGAAGAATTCACTGAAGTCTACAGGAAAGAGATAAACCTTCCTTTCTACTGCTTTGTATTTCCGAGGACTGTAAACAGGCGCGTCATATCCATGCTGAAAAGCGCCAACTGCATGCAGATATTTCTCGGTGTGGACTCCGGCGACGAGGACATCCGGAGGGATTTACTGAAACGGCCGATGTCGGATGAGGAAATACTGTCGGCGGGAAGAATAATCAAAGAACACAAGATATCACTGCAGGCATCAACGCTGTTCGGCCTTCCCGGCGAGTCGGCCGAGTCCATGTGGAAAACCCTGAGCCTTGCGGAAAAGATAGCTCCCGACCAGGTCTCCGGATACATTTTCTATCCCTTCCCCGAAACAGAGCTTTATCACTATTCGGTGGAGAACGGTTACCTCGGTGAGGAAGAGATTCACATGGTGAAAGAAGGTATAGGCGGGTATCATCATGCCAGTATACTGAAGCATCCACACAAGAAGCTGGCCGCGACTTTATCCAAGTTTATTCCTGTTTACAACAAGGCCCCGTCTTTCATCAAGCCTGTGATCAGGTGGCTTATGGCAAGAGAGCAGGAGAAACTGGCGCTGATACTGTATGTGATTTCCATCCCCGTAACATTCCCCTTTCTCGGTATTGAGGGGATCAAGGTGACGCTCCGGATGATGTGGCGGGCCTACAAGATGAGAGACAAGCTGGCGGTGCAGGGGTCCTGATTCCATTCACGTCTTCATAACAGCGCCCCGGTTTCAGGGGTGATGATGAAAAAGGAAGAATAAATGATACCTGTTTCCGAACCATTCCTCAGCGGTAAAGAACTTGAATATGTAACGGATTGCATCAAGACCAACTGGATATCCTCCATAGGCAAATATGTCAGGAATTTTGAAGATGTATTTGCCCGCTTCTGCGGCACCTCCTGTGCGGTTTCGGCAAGCAGCGGGACGGCCGCCTTGCATCTTGCGCTGCTGGCCCTGGATATAAAAGCGGGAGACGAAGTCATAATGCCGGACCTTACGTTTGTGGCCTCCGCCAATGCAGTATTGTACTGCGGCGCCAGGCCCGTGTTTGTCGATGTCGATGAGAAAACGTGGAATATTGATCCTGAAAAGATAGAGGCGTGTATAACGGAACGGTCCCGTGCAATAATGGTGGTGCACTTATACGGGCATCCGTGTGATATGGATGCAGTGATGAAGATAGCGGAACGCCACAACCTGAAAGTAATCGAAGATGCAGCCCAGGCGCACGGAGCCGAATACGGGAAGAAACGCGTCGGAAGCATCGGGGATGCAGGGGTGTTCAGCTTCTACGGCAACAAGCTCATCACAACCGGCGAGGGCGGCATGATAACCACGGACAGTCCGGACATTGCGGAAAAGGCTCGCCTGCTCCGCGACCACGCCATGAGCAAGACCCGCAGATACTGGCATGATCTGCCCGGCTATAACTACAGGCTGACCAATATACAGGCAGCCATAGGTGTGGCACAGATGGAGCAGGCAGACGATTTCATCGGTATAAAACGCAGAAATGCCGCACTGTATAATTCGCTGCTCCGCGACATGGACGGCATTACGCTGCCGCCCGAAGCAGACAGGTGCAAAAATGTATACTGGATGTATTCCATACTTATAGAGGATGATTTCGGACTGTCACGTGATGAAGTGATGGCACGTCTGAAAGATATGGGAATTGACACCCGTCCTTTCTTCTATCCTCTTCACCGGTTGCCGATGTACAGCAGTGATGCGGAATATCCTGTGGCGGATGAATTGTCGCGTAAAGGCATTAACCTCCCGTCGTCCACGAAACTGACGGACAGCGATATAAAGACCGTGTGTGCGGCTATTGCGTCTGTAAGGGATAAAAACCGCTGACCGGTTTTTTTTTGAGTTCAACCTTAATGTGACATAAACGCGCATAGGAGTCTGCCGGAAAACCTTTATAAAGCGATTGGATATCGGAAATATGTTTCTGTTGCAGGACTTAACGGAGAGCGAAATTCCAAAAGATGCCGATATGCCGTGCGGAATATGTCCTGAAGGAATCGCGGATAAAGCCTTTCCGCCGGACTTCCCTGCCCGCAGGCGGTGGTTTTATGCAACTGTAAGGGTAACCGGATATAGACAATGAAAACTCAAACATCAATAATATTGCCTACATATAATGAGGAAGGAAATATAGTAGAGCTGATCACCACAATCAGCAATGTACTGAACGGGGAAAAAATAGACCATGAAGTAATAGTCGTTGATGACGACAGCCCCGACGGGACAGCCGGCGTCGTCAGGAACAATTTTGACAGCAACAAGGTCCGGCTGTTTGTGAGAAAAGGGGACCGCGGCCTCGCAACCGCAATAAGATACGGTATAGAACAATCAAGGGGTGATACGGTGGTTATAATGGATACGGATTTCAATCACGACCCCTATGTGATACCACAACTGATCGAGTTCCTTAAATATTACGACATAGTCATAGGCTCGCGTTTTGTATTCGGCGGAGGCATGGAGGACAGGATGCGGTACTGTCTGAGCCTGATATACACGACATGGCTCAGATTTTTCCTGGGAATACGGATAAAAGACAAACTGAGCGGATTCCTGTCGATGAGAAAGGAAAGGCTGATTGAACTGGACATGGATTCCATATTCTTCGGATACGGTGATTTCCTTATCCGTCTCCTGCTCAAGGCGCAGAAGAGGCAATACCGGATACTGGAAGTTCCGACATTTTACGTGCGCCGCAGGTCCGGAGAAAGCAAGACGGATTTTTTCGAGGTGTTTTACAAATATACAAAGACAGCTTTAAAGATATTCTTTTCAAGGGACCGCTGGTGAGGTTAGGCGATTGACAAAGGCTGAAAAAATAAAATATTTCGATTCTGTAGCCGCTGAAAGGGACAAGTGGAAAAAAAGGGGGGCATATTATCACGGGGAGCTTGAAAAGTATCTCTCGTTTCTGGTGCCCCCCGGGTCATCCGTGCTTGAGATCGGATGCGGCACGGGCGGCCTGCTGGCGGCCCTGAGGCCTGCCAGGGGGCTCGGCATTGACATAAGCCCTAAAATGATCGAGATCGCAAGGGAAAATTTCCCTGATCTTCAGTTTGAAGTCGGAGACCTTGATGACATTCAGGTGAAAGAAAAATTCGATTATGTGATTCTTGCCGAAACCATCGGACATGTGGATGATATTCAACTGGCCCTCAGGGAACTGCATAAAGTCTGCCGGCCGGAGACAAGAGTGATTATCGTATATTACAACTATCTCTGGGAGCCTGTCCTGAAATTCGCAGAGACGGCCGGCCTCAGGATGAAACACCTGCTGCAGCACTGGCTTCCCATTGAAGACATCGCCAACCTGCTCGTCCTGAACGACTTTGAGGTAATAAAGAAAGAACACCGGTTTCTGCTGCCCGTTCATATTCCCCTCCTGTCCGCTTTCTTCAACAGGTTTCTCGTGAACATGCCTTTTTTCTGGAGGCTTTCTCTGAACAAGGTGATAATCGCGCGCCCCGTGGGACCGAGGAAATCACCGGGGGATGTAACATGCTCGGTCATAGTGCCGTGCCGTAATGAGAGGGGAAATATTGAGGATGCCGTATTGAGGATACCTGAAATGGGCAGACATACGGAGATTATCTTTGTCGAAGGCCATTCCGGCGACGGGACGCTGGAGGAATGCAGGAGAATGAGGGAAAAGTATCCCCGGAAGGATATAAAGGTACTCGTACAGGACGGAAAAGGTAAAGGAGACGCGGTCAGAAAAGGGTTCGCTCATGCCGGAAATGATGTGCTGATGATCCTGGATGCGGACCTTACCGTGCCGCCCGAGGACCTGCCGAAATTCTTCGATGCCATTGTCTCGGGCAAAGGCGAATTCATCAACGGCTCGAGGCTGGTTTACCAGATGGAAAAAGAGGCCATGCGCTTTCTGAACCTGCTGGGGAACAAGTTTTTCAGCAGGGCGTTCACCTATCTCCTTGAACAGCGGATCAGGGATACCCTCTGCGGCACCAAGGTGCTCTGGAGGGAAGACTACACGAAGATACTGCAGGGCAGGGAATACTTCGGCGACTTTGATCCGTTCGGGGATTTCGACCTGCTCTTCGGCGCAGCCAAACTCAACCTGAAGATAGTCGAGATTCCCGTGCGTTATCGTGAGAGGGCATACGGGACAACACAGATCAGCCGATTCATGCACGGTGTCCTTCTCCTCAAAATGACGCTTTTCGCCCTGAAAAAAATCAAGTTCATTTAGGCCGGAATGATTAAAGACCATAACAGGCAAGGCAGCATATCGTGGCGGCGGCCCCTGCCCTGGATACTGCTCGGTTTTTTAATATCATACATGTTCTTCTTCATACGCCCCGTATTCTTCAGCCCGGAGCACAGGATGCAGTTCAGGGAATACGTACCGGCATTGAATACCATAGGCGCGGACCTGGAACGGTTAATAGATTTGAGCAGGGCAGTCCTTGTTCTTAAAGAGCCTCTCGAATTAAAGAAGGGCATGTGCATACCGCTTGAATGCATCCTTTACAGACCGCTGGTTGACATTGATCCCTATAATGCTTATGTAATCGCAACTATACTGAACATAATATCTTTCCTGTTCATTACGGTAATATTCCCCGTGCTGATAAGTAAAGACCGGAAGCTTTCTGCGGTGTTGATGCTGGTACTGGTAACGGGGCTTTTTTCGTACGGATTTCAGTTTGAACTGGAGAGGGGGCAGTCCAATGTTCTTGCCATGTTCCTGTGTTTTCTTGCTGTATACATGTTCCATTACCATCACCGGCTGCGCTATCTCGCATATCTGCTCTTTTCCGTTTCCATACAGTTAAAGCTGTATCCGGGAATCTTTGTTGTACTGTTCATAAAAGACTGGTCGGACTGGAAAGGCAATATCAAAAGGATAACGGGAATACTGGGGTTTACCTTTGCCTGCCTCTTCATTCTGGGCATAGACTATTTTGTTCTTTTCTACAATGCAATAAAGACTTACGCAGTAAATCCGAATGTTGTATGGAAAGGCAACTTCTCCATCAGGGGTTTCATATCGTATCTGTCCACCATAGAGTATAAACTGCCCGAATGGGCATTGTGGATAACCGCCAACCCCGCGCTTGTCCAGACCGTCCTGCTCATCTCTGTCATCATCTGCCTGTTGCTTGTCATGATGAAGGCATATTCTCTGAAAGAGGGAGGGATAAACCCCTATGTCCTGTTGGCGTGCACTATCGGCGCTCTTCTCATACCGTCCGACAGTCATGAATACAAATTATCGATTCTTGCCGGTCCTGTAGCCATCTTTCTCAATGACGTATATATATTAAACTCGGGTGCCCGGAAACGCTTACTCTCAATCCTGCTGATAACCATAATATCCGTTTTTTATTCTTCAACGCTGTTTTCATATGTTTACAAGCCGTTTTTATTGAAGAGCAATCTTCCGGTGTTGTATGTTATATTGATTGCCTGCACACTGTTTTACATGATAAGAAAACCGGTTGCCGATTAAATCCACCTTGCCATGCTTTGTCATTCTGAATTTACCTTAATGTGGCATAAGCCGGCAGGAGAGTCCGGCATAAAACCTTTATAAAGCGATGGGATATCGGAAATATGTCTTTATTGCAGGACGTAACGGAGAGTGAAATTCCAAAGGATGTCGATATGCCGTGCGGGATATGCCCTGAAGGTATCGCAGATAAAGCTTTCCCGGCAGACTCCTCTGCACGTTTATGCCACATTAAGGCAGACTCGGAAAATCATGATGCATAAAGAATCATACTTGAAATTAACGACGCTGTTTTCATTCATATTCTTTTTTTCAGGCTTTGCCGCCCTTATGTACCAGGTGTCATGGCAGCGACTTCTGACCGTGCATTACGGCGTGGGGACGGTTTCGATCACACTTATAGTGAGTGTATACATGTTCGGCATGGGAATAGGCTCATTGTTCGGAGGATTCCTGGCTGAACGCATAAATAATAAAATTTTTCTGTATTTTATAGTAGAGCTTTTGATAGGTTTTTTCGGATTAATCAGCCTCTCCTTCCTGGATTTCCTGGGGCGCTACACAGCCGGAAGCAGCTATATCCTGTCATTTTTTTATATGTTTTTATTCCTGAGCCTGCCGACGCTATTAATGGGCATCACCCTGCCACTGCTTACAAAAATATTCAACAACCTGCTACGTGACTTTCTCAAGACCGTCAGCATACTGTATTTCCTGAACACTCTGGGGGCCGCTGTCGGCGCTGTATTTGCCAGTTACGCGGTCATTTCCTTTTTCGGGCTGGATACCGCTGTCTACGTCGCCGTCATCATAAATTTTCTCCTGGCCGTACTGATCTTTCTCGCAAAATACTATCCGGAAGTCGATCCAGTGCATGAAACAGGGCATGAGCTGCTACCAGGCAACCGTGAAAGTATTTTTGGCAACGTTGCATACCTGCTGGTCTTTGTTACAGGCTTCCTTGCCATCGGCTATGAGATTGCGTGGTTCAGGGTTATCGGGATCCTGGTCAAGGCATCGCCGTATGCATTCTCCAGCATACTTTCCGTTTACCTGCTGGGGATCGCCGTTGGCAGCCTGTTGATGGGCCGCTGTCTGGAAAGGCATAAAATCATGAACAGGAAAAACATATTTTTCTTGATCCAGGTTTCTATCGGTATTTATGTGATTTTCATATTCGCAGGATACTATTACCTGACAAAGTATACCCCCCTTGAGATTTTTACCCGGGTTTCCTTTTCAAACATACTGCATCCGCGCTTCCTGATGCCTTCCTTTGAGTCACTAAGCTCGTTTCTCAGAGGCATGTATGCCATATTCGATGTGTTTCTGTGGCCGGCAGTATTTGTATTTATACCCACCGTTCTTATGGGTGCGAGCTTCCCCCTCATATCATTGCTGGCCCTGTCACAGCGTAATAAAGAAGGTAAAACCGTCGGTACGGTCTACTTCTTCAATATCACCGGAAACGTCCTCGGTGGGATTGCAACAGGATTCCTGTTATTGCCGTATCTGGGAACCGAGATTACACTTCTCGTTTTCTCATTAACCGGTATTATGTTCGGAATATTTGTTTCCGGACCGCCTGTCGTAAAGACAGCGATCGTTCTTGTTGCAGCAGCGGCTTCAATAATACTATTCCCGGGCAGGGGCCGGCTTTATGAGACAATGCACACATCGCCGGGGAAGGGTTTTGAAAAATATTTCGAGGAAGGCGTGGACGGCATCATAATGACTTACAAAAAAGATGAAACCGTAAAAAACTACATTAACGGCCGAGCACATGGCGGGCGTCCGGGCTACTGGTTTTACTACGAGGCTATCGAGGCGGCGGCTTTTGCGCCAAAGATGGAAAATATCTTGCTGATCGGTTACGGTACCGGCTCGATCGCTGAAGCCATACTGAAAGTGGATGAAGTACGGAAAGTAACCCTCGTCGAGCTGAACCGTACTTTAATAAGAAATCTGGAAAAAATACCGCTTTTCAGCGAAATGCTCTCCGATGAAAAAATCGATTTAATCATTGATGACGGGAGAAGATTCTTATTGAGAACCGCGCAGAAATACGATCTCATACTGATCGACCCACTCCTGACGACAACATCCTACAGCAACAATCTTTATTCCCGCCAGTTTTTTCTGCTTGCAAGAAAACATCTCAACAGGGGAGGCATATTTATGGTTTATACCGAAGAGCACAGGGTAATGCCCAAAACAGTTCTGTCTGTTTTTAAACAGGTAAGGATGTACGATTTCTTTCTGCTGGCATCAGATATGCCTTTCAGGAGAAATACTGAACGCAGTGAAAAACTCACTGCACGCTTTTCACCCGGAGTACGTGCCAAACTCGCCGAAAAATACGGGCCTGACACCTTTGTTGGAGATCAGGACCATATCAGGAAAATATCAGCATCTTACCCGGTAAACCAGGACTGGAAACCCGTCTGTGAATACTATCTCGGCCTGCAGGTGAGGAATGCATTGCGCGGGAAGAAATTATCACTTCGGTAACATGCTTTACGTTGCAGAAAAGCTTACCGTAACACCTTCATAACAGGGCAAGATGCCGAACTCTGTTGGACTTAAGAAATGGTATCTTGTAAAATAATAAAAAATATGAATACGTTGAACCCCTTTTTCTCGGTTGTTATCCCGATATATAATGAAGAGGAAAACATACCGGAGCTCTACAGGAGGCTGACCTCGGTACTGGGAAAACTGTGCCTTGACGAAGGCCGTTCCGCCAATGATTATGAAATCATAATGGTGGATGATGGAAGCAGTGACAATTCATGGGCTCTTATCAGAAAACTCCATGAACAAAGCCCCGAGGTCCGCGGTATAAGTTTTTCAAGAAATTTCGGACAGCATATAGCCGTATCCGCGGGCATCGACGCTGCAAAGGGCGAGGCGGTTGTGCTCATGGACGGCGACCTGCAGGATCCCCCGGAGGAAATCCCGAAATTATACAGCAAACTGAAGGATGGATATGATGTCGTCTGCGGGATCAGGCAGGCAAGGTCGGATAATTCCTACAGGAAATTCATCTCGATTCTCTTCTGGATAGTGTTCAAAACCCTCCTGAGGCTCGATATAACCGAAAACCAGTCAATGCTGAGGATTATGAGCAGGAGGTTTGTAAACAATTTCAGGAAGATTACAGAGAGAAACAGGTTCCTTGCCGGACTGTTCGCCTGGACGGGTTTCAATCAGACCACTGTTCAGGTTGAGCATGCACCGAGGTATGCCGGCAGAACAAAATACACATTCTGGAAGTTGATAAAACTCACCTTCAACGCTGTTACTTCATTTTCATACCTGCCGCTTCAACTGGCCGGAATCACCGGACTGTTCTTCTCCGTTGTTTCTTTCATGTTGGGAATATGGTTTATAATACAAAAACTGGTGTTTGAAATTGATGTAGCGGGGTGGGCATCCATAATGCTCTCGATATTATTCATCGGAGGAGTTCAATTGGCCTTTCTGGGGCTCATAGGCGAATATCTCGGGAGAGTCTTTACCGAGGTTCAGAAAAGACCGCTGTATATGGTTAAAGAAGAAATCTGACACCGTGAGTATATCCCGGAAAAGTCTGCCGTCATATGTTAACGCCCCCGTGTAAGGTAAAGGTTAAACCTTAATGTTGCATAAGCCGGCAGAGATGTTTTTATGCAACTGTAAGGTGAGATGAATGGACGAAAAAGATATAGACAGATTCAATAAGGATTACTACAAGGATAAATTTCTGCACTTTGGAGATACTCCGAAAGGCGTGGACTGGAAAGACAAAAAATCACAATCGCTTGGTTTTCAGCATATCATGGATACAATACACTTCTATTTTCCTTCTTTGAAATCTTTCTCGATTTTTGAGGTAGGTTGTGGATATGGAGCCTTTTTCGAATTTTTAAAAGAAAAAGATTTGCATCATGATATAACCTATTCAGGGATAGATCTGGTTGATGAAATGATAACAACAGCAATAACAAGATTTCCCGAACTGAAAAACAATCTCTACATTGGTGACTTCAAATCATTCAGTTTTCAAAGCAGGTTTGATTTTGTTACAAGCAGCGGAATTTTTAATGTGAAGGAAGATATCGATGAACATCTTTTTGAGAAAAACGTTCTTCATATAATTGAATTAATGTTCAACCTCTCCGAGAAAGGAACGGTTTTCAATTTAATGACACCCTCCCCTGACTACAAGGACCCCCGTTTGTTTTATCCGTCTCTTGATGTCATTTTCGGTTTTATCTGTAAAAATTTAAGCAGGAAAGTAACAATTATTTCCTGTTATCCTCTCTGGAAAATAACAGTCGGAGTTTTCAGGTGAAGGTTGCCATACTCCAGCCGGGCTATTTACCCTGGTTGGGCTTTTTTGATCTTATGTATAAAGCGGACTGCTTTGTAATTTTTGATGATGTACAATATACCATCCGGGATTGGCGTAACAGAAACAGAATCAAAACACCGGATGGCGTTTTAACATTAACTGTTCCGGTTAATTCAAGAGGTGTCCGGAACAAACTGATCAAAGATGTGGAGATCGACAATACCATCCAATGGCAAAAAAAACATTTGAAAAGTTTATCTGGTTTTTATAAGAAATCGAACCATTTTGAAGAAATTGCAGAGATTGTTGAGACTGTCTTAAACAGGAAATATACATTTCTTATCGATCTCGATATGGCCTTTATTTTTAAAGTAAGGGAATTCCTGGATCTCGATACCATGATTATTTTTTCTTCTGAAATACCCTCAACTGGAAGAAGAGATGATAAGCTCCTGTCAATTTGTAAATCTCTCAATGCAACAACATATTTAAGCGGAAATGCAGCGAAGAATTACCTTAGGGAATCGATTTTTCATTCAGAAAATATTAATGTGCAGTGGCATGACTACAATCATCCGTACTACAATCAATTGTGGCTTGAAAAGCATGGCTTCATCTCCCACCTTTCAATAGTGGATTTGCTTTTCAATCATGGAAGGGACTCCCGGGATATACTGACAGGGAAAAAGAGCATTTCAAAACCTGAAAAATTAAGTGTGAGACATGCCGATAAAATATGAAATTTTTTCAGGCAGGCTCATATCACTGCCAGCGGCACTCTATAGAATTTTAGAATCTACTTTAATGTTGTATAAGCCGGCAGGAGAGCAGACATGAGAACCATACTCGTTACAGGCGGGGCAGGATTCATAGGCAGCAACTTTGTCGAATACTGGTTTAATAAATATCCTGATGACAGGATTATAGTCCTGGATGCATTGACATACGCGGGAAATCCGGATAATTTTCCCGAGCATATCAGGGATTCCGATCGATTCGAATTCTGGTACGGCAATGTAACCAATGATGAACTGGTTAACAACCTTGTATCGAGATCCGCCATCGTGGTACATTTCGCCGCTGAATCCCATGTGGCGCGGTCTATTTTCGACAACAAGATATTTTATATGACCGATGTCATCGGCACCCAGACTGTATCCAACGCAGTGCTCAAAAACTATAAAACCGTCGAGAGATTTATTCATGTATCAACCTCCGAGGTCTATGGAACAGCTCTGTCAAAACCCATGAGCGAGGGTCACCCGCTGAATCCCATGTCACCCTATGCAAGCGCCAAGGCAGGTGCCGACAGGCTGGTTTACTCATACTGGGCTACATATAACATCCCGGCGGTTATTGTCAGGCCTTTTAATCAATACGGTCCGCGCCAGCATCTTGAAAAAGTCATCCCCAGGTTTATCACCAGCGCTTTAAAAAATGAACCGTTAACTGTCCATGGTGACGGGTCGGCAAGGCGTGACTGGCTGTACGTTGAAGACACCTGTAAAAGACTCGACATAATAATAAACGCCCCCATTGAAAAGGTAAAGGGAGAGGTCTTTAACATCGGCTCGGGCTTTGATCTTGATATACTGTCGATTGCAAAAATGATTTTGAAAATTACCGGCAGGCAAGAGAGCCTGATAACCTTTATAGGGGATCGCCCTGGACAGGTTCAGCATCATATTTCATCTACAGAGAAGGCAGCAGAAGTTCTGGGCATTCAACCCGGACGGCCTTTTGAAGAAGGCCTGATAAAAACCATTAAATGGTATAAAAACAACGAGGAATGGTGGCGCAAAATAGAATGGATGAAACATATCAGGATAATGACGAAATCCGGGGAAATAGAGCTGCACTGATTATTATACCCCGAAGACGATGAATATACTCTTTGTAATTTCCGAACTATATTTCTCGGAACCGCTCGGTGTCATGCAGCTCAGCGCTGTCTGTCGTGAAAAGGGCCACAGGACAATGCTCGTGTCATTAAAGGACCATTCACTTGTTAATGCGCTGAATGCCTTTGACCCCGACGTTGTTGCATACAGCACCATGACTCCTGATGAGCGGCTGTTCCGGAAAGCGGACGGGATTGTGCGCTCATGGATGAAAAAGACGGGGAAAGAGGTTCCGAGAATCATGGGGGGACCGCATCCGACCTATTTCAACGAAGTCCTTCAGAAGATGGACCTTGATGCCATTTGTGTCGGAGAAGGGGACAATGCAATTCTGAGCATTATCGAGAGAGTGGAGACGGGAACTGACTTTTCGATGATACCCAACGTCATCCCGCGTGGCGGTTGCGGGTTGACCAAGGAGGTCATCGACGATATGGACTCCCTTCCATTTGTCGACAGAGACTTGCTCTACAGTGTCTCACCCGAACTTCAGGCCGTGGGCATCCGTTCATTCCTGACACAGAGAGGATGCCCGTACAGGTGCACTTACTGTTTCAATCATGCCTACAACAGGATGTTTCGGGAGGTCAGGCGTAATATTGTGCGCAGGCGCTCCGTTGATCACCTGCTCGAAGAGATAAAATACGTCGTCAAAAATTATCCGGTTGTACGCTTTATCCGGTTTGCGGATGACGTGTTTGTAATCCGCAGGGATGCGTGGCTGGAGGAGTTCGCCGAAAGATACCCGCGTGAAATCGGCATCCCGTTTTACTGTCTGATCCGCGCCAACAATCTGACAGAAGAGGTGGCTCAGCTTCTTTCCGCAGCCGGATGCCGGTCAATCGGAATGTCCATAGAATCCGGAAACGCAACCGTCCGCAATGAAATATTGAAAAGAAACATGCCTGATGAACTTCTGATGAAATCATTCGCCGTTGCCAGGAAATACGGCCTGAACACTTATGCCAATACCATGATGGGCCTTCCGGGCACCACTGTTGAAGATGATTTCAAGTCCTTCCTGTTCGCCAAAAGGCTGAAACCGGCATTCCCCTCATTCGGAATCTTTGCCCCGTTTCCGAAAACCGAGTTGACCGAGTTTGCAATCAACAGGAAATATCTTGATCGCGATTATGATTACAATACAACATTCTCAATGAAATCTGCCCTTAACTCTTATACTGAAAAAGAGAAGAACATACAGTTACGCCTGACCTACCTCTCGACACTTTTCTGCTCTTTGCCGGATTTCATGATTCCGGTGTTGAAATTGTTAATCAGGCTCAACCTGACATTCCTGTACCGTTTGATCTATAACCTGAGCGAAACGTTCATGCAAAGCACGAGGATATTTCCCGGCACATATCCGAGAAACCCGTGCTATATCATAAAAAATGCGTGGTTAGCGATTAAATATGATCTTTTTTCAGATAAAAGTGACCTCAAATAAACAATGGATGAGAAACGGAAAGCGAAGAAAATAGAACGTATTTTAAAAAAAGATATAAAACCTCACGGTATTCAGAACAGGGCAATCTGCTTTCTTCCCGGCAACAGGTTCCCGGTGCAGACCGCGGGCCCGGGTCTTCAGGGAAAAATTCAAAACTTTTTAAAAAAACATGGAAAGATATATTATTTTCTGCTTGATCTTTTCATGCCTGTCTATGACGGACCCCTGCGTAAAAGGGTTAAGGAGATATTGTCCCGGCATGACCCCGAAAGTGTAATACTGAATCTCGGAAGCGGTCCCGCATTCTATATGGGACGAAAAGACATAATTAACATGGATGTTTATGCATTTCACGAAGTCGATATAGTTGCCGATGCATCGGATATCCCCGTAGAGAATGATTCCGCGGATCTCGTTATTAATATTTCGCTTCTTGAACATGTAAGAAATCCTCATGCAATAGTGAAAGAGATGTACCGGGTCATCAGACAAGGAGGAGAGATATTCTGTTTTTTGCCTTTTTTGCAGCCCTTTCATGCCGCGCCGAATGACTTTCAGCGATGGACCGGACAGGGAGTAGAGGAGCTTTTTTCATGCTTTGATGAGGTGGAGATATCAATAGCCCAGGGTCCCACATCCAGCCTGCTCTGGATACTGCAGGAATGGCTGGCGATCTTTTTTTCTTTCGGCAGCAGGACAATCCACGATATCTGCTTTCTGTTGTTGATGGTTGTATTGGCCCCATTAAAAATATTGGATGTCTTTATGGTAAAATTGCCGTATGCCGGAAAGATCGCAAACGGTTTTTATGTTGTTGCAAAAAAATGAAGTAACCCTTTATCCCTCATCCTGTTATAACAGTTCATGAAGATTGAATTTTACAGACACAACATCGGCGAAGAAGAGAAAAAAAAGGTGCTTGAATGCCTTGACGGCATATTCCTGACCACCGGCTCCTATGTTGCGGAGTTCGAAAAAAACTTTTCCGCCTATCTGGATCTGAAGCATGCCGTGGGATTGACCTCATGTACCGCTGCCCTGCATTTATCTCTGCTCGCGCTGGGTATCGGAAACGGCGACGAGGTAATCACCACACCCTTGACCTTTATCGCCACCGCAACTGCGATCATGCAGGCCGGTGCAAAGCCGGTATTCGTTGATGTCCGGCGGGATACGGGACTTATTGATCACGAGAAAATAGAAAATGCCATTACCGGAAGGACCAGGGCGATTATTCCGGTACATCTTTACGGCCAGATGTGCGATATGGAAAAGATCAGGACGATAGCGGACAAATATAATCTGAAAATCATCGAGGACTCCGCTCATTGCATTGAAGGAAAACGCGACGGCATAGGCCCCGGCATGTTGGGCGATGCGGCTTGCTTCAGCTTTTATGCAACTAAAAGTATCACTTCCGGCGAAGGGGGAGCGCTTGCCACGAACAACAAGAAACTCGCTGAAAAGGTGACGGTTCTTCGCCAGCACGGAATGTCCAGGGAGGCGGCGGACAGATATTCCGGGGTCTATGAACACTGGGACATGGTTGAATTCGGATGGAAATACAATATGGACAACATACAGGCGGCTCTGCTTCTGCCGCAGCTTGAAAGGATAGATATTCTCTGGGACAAGAGAAAAAAACTTTACAATAAATATATCGAACTATTGAAAAATGTTCCCGGCATTACATATCCCGGGATTGAGAGGGAATCAAAGAGCGCCTATCATATGTTCACAGTCTGGGTCGGTAAGGATAAGAGGGATTATGCGCTCAGGAAACTGGGCGAAAACGGCATAGGGGTTGCCGTAAATTACAGGGCAATACACTTGCTCACTTACTTCAGGAAACACTTCGGATATAAAAGAGGGGATTTCCCCGTTGCCGAGGAAATCGGCGACATGACAATATCATTGCCGTTCTGGATTGGATTGAAAGACCGGGAAGCACGAAAAATTGTGGAGATATTAAAGCAGGTTATATCTTAATTGACTGACGGTCTTATAATCTTAATGCTACATAGGCAGGAGAGTCCGCCTTAAAAAATCTCCGGACTCCTCTGCTCCGCCTCCGGTATTCTATGCAACTGTAAGGTCAAATATGTGCCATGCCCGAGAATTGTAAAGCTCTGGAGCGGCCCTGCCGGGTCAACATTGCATTTTGACACCGGTTGTTCGCAAATGTTAAACTTTTTAACCATTTTCAATAATGACGGCAGACCGTAAATCCGGGCATATGACGGATAACCGGCTGAACTCCGCATGAATAAGGATAAAATCGGAAAAGGTGTAAGGATGATCCTTGAGGGCATCGGGGAAGACCCTGACAGGCCCGGTCTGAAGGACACGCCGAGGCGCATTGCAGACCTGTACGAAGAGATATTTTCCGGTCTCAGGACCCCGACGGAGGAAATTCTGAAACCGATTGAAGGCGAAAGCTATGACGAAATGGTACTACTGAAGGACATACCGTTTTACTCTGTCTGCGAACACCACCTGCTGCCCTTTATAGGAAAGGCCCATGTTGCATATATTCCTGCGGGTGGCAAGATCGTCGGTCTCAGCAAGCTTGCCCAAGCCGTCGAGGTATTCGCCAAAAGGCCGCAGGTGCAGGAACGCCTGACCACCCAGCTTGCTGACATGATCATGGAAAAGCTGAAACCGCGCGGGGCGATGGTGATAATAGATGCGGAGCACCTGTGCCTCTCGATGAGGGGCATAAAAAAGCCCAACGCCAGAACAGTGACGTCCGCGGTCAGGGGGATATTCCGCACACAGGAGTCAACAAGGGTGGAACTGCTTGAATTGATAAAAAAGAGCGAATAACAACCATATTTTATTTTCAGGGAGAAATTATAATGATAATCACAAAAAAACGCGAGCATAACGACTTGATGGAGAATATCAAAAACTGCAACAGTCTCTTTCTCCTGGGCTGTTCCGAGTGTGCAACGCTCTGCGGAACAGGCGGTGAGCCCGAACTCCGGGCAATGAAGGAGATGCTTGAAGCTGAAGGCAAAAGGGTGACCGGCACCTTTGTCAGCAAGACGGGCTGCCAGGTGCTTGGCACAAAGGTCGAGCTGAAACAGTTCAAAGATGCGCTTGCGGAAACCGATTGCATCCTGGTGATGTCCTGCGGCGCAGGCACCCAGACGGCGGTCGAGCTGTTTCAGGATAAACCTGTCTATCCTGCCAACGACTCCCTGTTTCTCGGCAACATGACGAGGATACAGATGTTTGATGAGAGGTGCTCCCTGTGCGGTAAATGCATACTCGATAAAACAGGCGGGATATGCCCGGTTACCGCGTGTCCCAAAGGGCTTTTGAACGGTCCCTGCGGTGGAACGAATAACGGGAAATGCGAGGTCAGCGCCGATATTGAATGTGCATGGGTGAGAATATACAACAGGCTGAAGCGCCTCGACCAACTGGAAGATATGAAGCGAATAGCAGAGCCCAAGGACTGGTCGGCCCACAAAAAACCCATGAGCCTTAATGCACGTGAAAAAAAAGAGGAGGTTGAAAAGTGAATTTCAGAGATGCCCTTAATTCCGGCAAATTCGTGGTTACGGCAGAAATAGGCCCGCCAAAAGGCACGGATATAAAAGAAATGCTCCATGACGCCGAGATGCTTAAAGGCAAACTTGACGCCGTCAATGTAACGGACAACCAGTCCGCTGTAATGAGGATAAACTCCCTGTCGATATGCAAGATACTCCTGGACATGGGGCACGAGCCGATACTTCAGGTGACCTGCAGGGACCGCAACCGCATCGGCCTTCAGTCCGACCTGCTCGGCGCAAGCGTGCTGGGAATCAAAAACGTCCTGTGCATGACCGGCGACCATCCTGACGCAGGGGACCACAAGGGCGCAAAGGCCGTATATGACATTGAATCGGTCCAGCTCCTCAGGGTGGTTGATTCACTGAATAACGGCAGGGACATGATGGGCAATGAAATGAAAGGGGCGACCGATTTCTTCCAGGGCGCCGTGGTGACGCCCGAGGCAAATCCGATTGAACCACAGCTCATGAAGTTCGAGAAGAAAGTCAGCGCAGGTGCGAAATTTTTCCAGACCCAGGCGATTTATGATATTGACAAGTTCAGGGACTTCATGAAACATGCAAGGAAATTTTCCGTTAAAGTGCTCGCCGGGCTGGTTCTCCTGAAGAGCGCCGGAATGGCGAATTACATGAACAAGTTCGTTCCCGGCATCACGGTGCCTCCCGGTCTCATCGAGGAGCTGAAGGCCGCCGGAAAAGAAAAAGCCCTTGACGCGGGAATAAATATCGCGGCGCGCCACATTAAACAGTTGCGCGATGAAAAGATATGTGACGGCGTTCATATCATGGCCATCGGCGCTGAAGACAAGGTGCCGCTCATCATGGAGAGGGCCGGGCTGTTATGAGTTGAGCATGCCGGCCTCCGGAACAAAAAAAATGCTTCGCCGCATCGGGTTTTATGCAATGATGGTTGTTGCCGCTCTTTTCCATTTCATGGTCACTTTCGTTGTTGTATTGTTCGTATTAAGTACGGTCAGTATAGTAAACCGGCAGTTTCTCCATATGGGCAATACGGAGATTTTCGAAAAGGCGCTGGCAGCCCTTATCTTTACTGTCTCCGCGGTCTTTTTCCTGCGGTCCGTGCGAAAAATCTCCCGCTTTATCAAACATGTGATATTCAGGGACCCAACGGCATAGGGCGTTTTAAATGGCAAATGAGTTCATAAGCTTCTGGCAGCACATGCCGGAACACATCAAACCTTACATTATCCGCATCGGGGAGTTTCAGATACGCTACTACGGGCTGATGTATATTGTCGCCTTTGCCGCTGTATACCTGTTGTCAGCCTACAGGCTGAAAAAGAAAGAGTATGATTATCCAAGGGAGATAGTCGACAATTACTTTGTATGGGCCGTTCTCGGCCTCATGCTCGGGGCGCGGATCGGCTATGTTGTCTTTTACAATCTTGATTATTATATTGCGCATCCGCTCGAAATATTCCTGCCCTTCAGTTTTTCGGGAGGCTTTCACTTCACGGGTCTTGCAGGGATGTCTTACCACGGCGGGCTGATCGGCGTGATCTCGGCTTCCGCGTTGTTCTGTTACAGGTACAAGGTGAACTTCTGGAGATTCGGGGACTTTCTCATACCGTCAATCCCCCTTGGATACACATTCGGCAGAATAGGGAATTTCATCAACGGTGAATTGTACGGGCGCGTCACGTCAGTGCCGTGGGGCATGTATTTCCCGCTTGACAGGACCAACCAGCTCAGGCATCCGTCGCAGTTGTACGAGGCGTTTTTCGAGGGGATTTTCCTGTTTCTCGTCCTCTGGAAAATCCGCAACCGGAAATTTTTCGGCGGGTTTTTTCTCGCGCTGTATATCATCGGATACGGAACCGTGAGGTTCTTCATAGAATTCGTCCGCGAACCGGACAGCCAGCTCGGGCTGTTTTTCGGGTTCCTGAGCATGGGCCAGATACTCTGCCTTTTCATGATACTGGCCGGAACCGGCATTATTGTTCTCAGGCGCAGAGGGCGGCGGCAGTCTCATCCTTAAACCTTACAGCGGCATAAAAATCCCGCCCGCGGGCAGGAGAGCAGAGTTCGCGGGGACGGTTGGTGTTTTCATGCAAACGCACGGATTATTTGCCACGCCGATGTGTTATAATTGTGCGATTGGAAAGGACAATTTCTGTAGTAAAAAATTTAACCGAGGAGGGAATCAATGCAGGCAAAGGCTGGAGACAGGGTGAAGGTGCATTACACTTTAAAGGACGCAAATGGAAACGTGGTCGAGACATCGGTAAAGACGGCCCCGATAGAGTTTACCATCGGCGAGGGAACGGCGATCCCGGGCTTTGAAAGGGGGATCGTCGGGATGTCCGCAAACGAGACGAAGACAATAACAATCCCCCCTGAGGATGCCTACGGTCCGCGTGATGAAAGAAAGGTCTTTGAATTCAGGAGGGAAAACGCCCCGGCGGATTTTGACCCTCAAATCGGTCAGACCGTCCAGATGCATAAACCGGACGGCAGCTCTTTCTTCGTAACAGTAGTAGACCGCACCGAAAACGGCTTTATGATGGACGCGAATCATCCCCTGGCCGGCAAGGAGCTGATCTTTGATCTGCAACTGGTGGAGATAGTAGGGTAAACCTTAATGTTGCACAAGCCGGCAGGGGAGTCCGCCGTAAAACCTTTATAAAGCGATGGGATACCGGAAATATGTCTTTATTGCAGGACGTGACGGAGAGTGAAATTCCAGAGGATGTCGATAAGCCGTGCGGAATACTCTCCAAGGTATCGCGGATAAAGCTTTTCCGCCGGACTCCCCTGCCCGCGGGCGGCATTTTTATGCCACTGTAAGGTAAACAATATGGCCGGTTTTACAATACAGGATTTCCTGGCAAAGAAGAAAAACGGGGGGAAGATCACCATGCTTACGGCATATGATTATCCCTTCGCGCGTATCGTGGACGAGGCGGGAATAGACGCCGTTCTTGTGGGGGATTCTCTCGGCATGGTCGTGCAGGGACTGGAAAACACGCTGCCCGTAACCATGGATGAAATGATCTACCATACAAGGATAGTTTCGAGGGCCGTCAGAAACGCAATGGTGATAGGGGACATGCCGTTTATGTCCTACCACACGGGCATTTCCGATGCCGTAAGGAACGCCGGGAGGTTCCTCAAGGAGGCAGGCGCCTCCGCCGTCAAAATGGAAGGCGGCGCGGAAGTCGCCGGACACATCCGGGCCATGACCAGATCGGACATCCCCGTAATGGCGCATATCGGCCTTACACCGCAGTCCATCCACAGGATGGGAGGATACAAGGTCCAGGGAAAGACGGATGAAGCGGCGAAAAAACTGGTTGAGGAAGCTCACGCTGTTGAGGACGCCGGCGCGTTCGCCCTGTTGCTGGAAGCCATCCCCATGGACCTTGCGCGGAGGATCACGGAAGAGCTCTCGATCCCAACCATAGGCATAGGGGCCGGAGTCCACTGCGACGGCCAGGTGCTTGTCCTTTATGACGTTATCGGCCTCTTCGACAGGTTTGTCCCCAGGTTCGTCAAGCAATACGCAAATATACGAAAAGATGCATTGGAGGCGGTTAAAACGTATAAAGAGGAAATAGAAAGGGGAATATTCCCCTCAGAGGAGCACGGTTTCAAGTAATTTCATCACCGCACTGTTCCATCCCTCAGGCCCGGGGCCGTCGGCTTTGATACAGCCTTCAACTTCTCTGAGAACCTGCGGGCTACAGCTCCCGTCGTTTTTCCTGACGACAATGGGGTAATCGACTTTTTTCAGCATCTCTATGTCATTGGGGCTGTCGCCGAGGGCGGCGGTGACGATCGCGCCGTATTGACGCGTATACAGTTGTTTCAGTATCTCCACCGCCCTGCCCTTGTCGTTGTTACCTGTCAGATGTAACAGTTCCCCCTTAGTATAATCAAGTCCTCCGGAGCGGATTCGCTGCAGGAGTTTTCTTAATGCCGTTTCATCTCCCTCGAACTTAAACGGCTCATCGAAATCCCTCTGCGCCGCCATCGCCGCCTCTGAAATCTCCAGACCCGTCAGCGCCGCGATCTCCGCGATGCTCATATCGCCGAACCCGGTAATGTCGAATCCCTCTGAACGCAGCTCCCTGAGCGCCTTTCTCAAACCGGCATAGTCCGTTCCGAGCCTTATGACAATATAATCCCCCGGCCGCGACCCGGCGGGGCCGCGGCTCAATATTCCCGGCCTGAAATAATTTTTCGGGATAAAAACACCCCCGCCGTTTTCGGAAACAAACGGATGGGTGTTTTCAAGCCGCCTCCTGTAATGCTCGATTTCCGCCCGTGTTTTACTGGAGCACAATACAAGGGGTATCTCTTTTTCCTTGATCAGTTTAAGGGCGGGCAGCGCCTTTTTGAAAGAGTACCCGGTGTCAAGAAGCGTCCCGTCCATATCTGTAAATATTATCAGGTTCTTCCGGCTGGCGTTCATGTTCATGTTCCTCCGTGCGGATGCCGTCAAGTAATGTCTTGTACCTGCAAACTGAAAAAAAGTTTCCGCGTACTTGTAAAAAATTACAGTTTTTAGTATACTTAAATTTCCGGTTTATGTAAGGCCTGTGATGCACGGGCGGCCGGGACGATTAAAAGCAAATCAGTAAAAAAATTTTTTTTCATCTATTGCATTAATCGTTCATAAGTAGTATTATAGATAAGACGGTAGTTAATAAACAGACAGATTCCAGGAGATATTTCTCATAAAGGATGCTGACACCTGAGTAAAAAGGTTTTCCCTGCCTATGCTGAGAGCCCAACCTTTTACTTCAGCCATGTCCCCTAAATATGGGTCAGCATCCTTTATTTTTTTCTTTTAAATCCCGGCGGTTATCTCTATTACTTAACGAAAGCATGCCGTTTCGGCCTGCTTTCGTTTTTTTTCTTCCGAACCGGCAGACATGAATTGAAAAATCTAAGATTTAATTCTATCAAGTCCGTTGAAAAAAAATATACTGTCATTTCTGACAGGTGACTTTTTATATTATTTTAGGTTATAAAGAAGGTTTATTATTTGATCGGCCCGGGCCCGGCAAGGGCGAGGTCAGGCGAGGATGGAAATAAACGATCCCTTTGTTTTTGTAAAGGCAACGCTTAAAAACCTGGCGCCCACGGCATAATATATCTTACCGTGAAGTTCACTTTTCCGGTAATTCGTCACTCTGGCAGTGGCCCTCAATAAAGGGCTGCTCAGCCTGATGGTGGACTCCTCTCCCGGCATCTCCTCGCACATAAACCGGATTCCGCCGGTGGAGATGTCTATCATTTCCGCGCTTTGTTCTTTCTCCGGCCGTGAATAATAGTACAGTAGTTTTCCCGGCTTTCTGATCCGCCATGAGGAGCGCCGTTGCGCCCGGTTGAATGTCTCATGGCCGCCGTGAGGCTCCAGTGGGTCCCTGCATGCAGGACAGCCTTCGCCGGATTCCGTGCGTCTCGCCATGGGCCTTTTGCAGAAAGGACAGAAAAGGCTCATGACGGATTTCTTCTCAGGGGCTTTTTCAGGAAATGGTCTTTTGATATATGTCTCAAAAAGCCTTTTGTCGTATTCCGCACGTCTCCCCGGATTACCGAGGGTCTCATATGCTTCATTGAGAATGCCGGCATTCCACTGATCACCCCCGAGATCGGGATGCTGTTTCAATTCCCGCATGAGCGTTCGGTAGCTCGCCCTGATGACCTCCGGAGGTGCATCGGGCTGAACCTGAAGAATGCGGTAGTAGTTGCGCCGGTTTTTCATAAGACTTGCCTTAAGATATCGCTGGAAATCATCCTTTCGCAAAATTATATAACAAGACCGTTATATAATCCACTCCGGCGGTTTAACATGATTGACACTTTCATACCCGCAATGATAGTTTAAAAGAATGTTGCTCAAATTATTTCTGCTGTTCGTCATAGTGCCTGTTGCAGAGTTGGCGCTTTTAATAAAAATCGGCACGTTCATAGGCACTTTCAATACAATACTTATAGTAATACTCACAGCCGTCATCGGCGCGCACATGGTCAAATCCGAGGGAATCGGGGTCATGTACCGTATCCGGAAAAGCATGGATGAGGGAATATTCCCCGCCGAGGAACTGATCGACGGCATGATGATCCTGAT
>JALSHG010000001.1 GCA_026982355.1 Thermodesulfovibrio sp. | reverse complement strand
TCCATGACAGTGTGCGCCTGTTTCTCAGGTGATGCGCCTCATCAACCACCACGAGGTCATAGAACCGTTCGATTACCAGCGGCATATTCCTGCTGCTCTTTGCCGTATTGATAGATGCGATTATGAATCTGTTTCTCCAGAAGTCACGGGGGGCCGACTGGAATTCGCCATCGTCCGTTGTCAGAAACTCGATGTGAAATTTGGACAGCATCTCCTCCTTCCACTGGGAGACGAGAGGCGCAGGGGCAAGTATGAGGACGCTTTTAATCATGCCCCTCATGAGATATTCTTTTATGAGCATCCCCGCCTCTATTGTCTTGCCGAGGCCCACCTCGTCGCACAAAAGCACTCTTCCGTGAAATTGCTTGAGCACCTTCTTAACAGTCTCAATCTGGTACCAGTATTTTTCAATGCCGCTCATCGCATCCAGGCACAGGAGTTCATCAAAGCCGCTCCGGACGGTCATATGCATGTAATCCGTCAAAATCCGGCATTCCTTCAGGGTTGAGTTTGCACCCTTAAGGAAAGGGCGGAACTTGTCTTCACTAAAGGGTGGTATCTTAACGGAAATTGTAT
Organism: Thermodesulfovibrio sp.; assembly: GCA_026982355.1. Lineage (GTDB taxonomy): Bacteria > Nitrospirota > Thermodesulfovibrionia > UBA6902 > UBA6902 > JAADFS01. The sequence continues at coordinate 6,381 of JALSHG010000001.1, read as the reverse complement.
GTGACGGCACTGCCCCCGGCTCCGGCAGCGACCTTGGCGCGGCGGTATCCGGGTGAGCGGCCTTTGCCCGGGGCGTCTTCATCCTGTTATGTATGGTCGCCACAGGCTCTTTATTGAATTGCACCTCTGTATCCGTGGTCATAACAGTGGATTTTGTTCCGGTATCCTGTTTTGCAAGTACATTCCATTCCATGAACTTGATATATTCTTCAAGTCCGGCAAAGACCTTTCCGGCATTGCCTCTGGGATGTGTTACGGGCAGCTGCTTTTTATGCAGTCTTTTTGCCGTCTTAAGATACCCCTTGGCCCTTGTGGTATTCTCCAGCGCAGCCTCCGTCTCGCTCAGCAGCGCATAATCAATCCAGGATGACCGTATACTTACAAGTTTCTGAAGCCACGGCCGCGCCATTTCAGGCTTTTCCAAGTGAAAAAGGCACAGTTTGACAATATCATCCAGAAGCTCCTGGTCACCCGGGAACAGGCCCAGCATTTTTTCAAGACAGCGGTAGGCCTTTTTGAACTGCCCTTTTTTCATGAACCTCCGGTAGGCATTGAATGTGTCTGTTGGTGTTTCAGGTATCATGAGACAGTATAACCTCCCCTTCAGGAGGATTTGCCTGAATGCGCATATACGTTTTCTTATTGAAATTTCTCAACAGATTAAGAACACCCGCCGCCAATCCTCCCTTTGCCGGAGGGGAAGGCGGGAACGGACTTGCTACGGTTTTCTATTATAATAGATATGTGGAGAGTAATTACAGCAGGTGCGGAACCCGGTTGCCGGACATCTCCTTTAATTCCGGTTCGGGAAATGGTAGAATATTCACCACTGTTTAACCTTAATGTTGCATAAGCCGGCGGGAGAGTCCGGCGTAAAACCGCCTGACTCCCCGCCCGCAGGCGGTGTTTTTATGCCCCTGTAAGGTTGATATATCAAACAACGGAAATAAAGATAGAGAGTGAAAAAATGAAAACGTGTCCTTATTGCGGAAAGCGATTCAACTGGCTGCAAAGGGCGGTAGGTGAGGATAAACAGCATGCCAGGCATTGCCGCAGGCCGGAGAAAGAGAACGACGAACTCACCCTTGCCTCAACATGCAGGGGGTGTCCCGCCGGCTGTTTTGAAAAGACTTATGACACGGAAGACAGGAAATGAACGAGGCCTTCCCCGGCTAAATCCTTACCGGCACACCTTTTGACCTCAGGTACTCCTTGGCTTCATGCACCGAGTATTCCCTGTAATGAAAAATGGAAGCGGCAAGCGCCGCATCCGCCTTTCCTTCAACGAGTCCTTCGCGCAGATGCTCAAGTGTCCCCACGCCGCCCGATGCAACGACGGGAACCCTTACCGCCTCTGATATCGTCCTTGTCAGCCCGATGTCATAACCGTCCTTCGTCCCGTCCCTGTCCATGCTGGTAAGCAGTATCTCGCCTGCGCCGAGCTCCTGCATTTTTTCCGCCCATTTTACGGCGTCGATCCGTCTCATCTTTCTTCCGCCATGGGTCGATATGGCCCAGACAGGTCCTCCGCTCTCTGACGGAGAGGGTGGCGGCAGGCGGACTTCGCCCAGGTACGGATCGCTGAACCACGGCTCTTCCGGCTCGTAAACCATGTCTTCCCTTATCCGCTTTGCATCGACGGCCACGACAATGCACTGGCTTCCGAACCTCTCGGATGCCTGTTTTATGAAATACGGGTCGCGCACTGCGGTTGTATTGATCGATACCTTGTCGCAGCCGGCGTTGAGCAGGTCCCTTATATCTTCAAGGGCGCGTATCCCCCCGCCCACGGTCAGGGGCATAAACACATCATCGGCGGTGCGGGCCACGACATCGAGGATTATCCTGCGTTTTTCATGTGAGGCGGTGACATCGAGGAATACGAGCTCGTCAGCGCCCTGCTCGTCATAAAACCTTGCATTTTCAACAGGGTCGCCCGCATCGGTAAGATTACGGAAATTTACACCCTTTACAACTCTGCCGTCCCTGACATCAAGACATGGAATTATACGTTTGGCAAGCATTATATACTTTCCTGGGAAATCTCGATGGCCGCCCGGAGATCCAGCGCTCCTGAATAGAGGGCCTTGCCGGTTATCACTCCCCAGAGGTTTTTTATCTGCAGGAGATTTCTGATGTCATCAATATCCGAAACACCCCCGGATGCTATGACCGGAATGCCGACCCCTTTCACCATTTTTTCCATTGCACTGATGTTGGGGCCCGTGAGCATGCCGTCCCTTGATATGTCGGTGTATATGATCCCGGCGATCCCGGCATCCTCCATCTTCTTTGCAAACTCAATTGCGCCGTACTCCGTCACCTCCACCCAGCCCTTCACAGCCACTTTCCCGTCCCGGGCATCGATTCCCGCGAACACCTTGCCGGGGAACATCCCGCAGGCCTTTCTGATCATATCCGGGTCCTTTACGGCGGAAGTGCCGATTATAACCCTGTCTATCCCGATACCGATAAGTGTCTCTATCCTTTGGAGATCGCGTATGCCGCCTCCCACTTCCACGGGGATGTGAATTGATCTTCTTATCTCCTTTATCGTGTCGAAATTCTTCTGCTCCCCCGTAAATGCGCCGTCAAGGTCGACTACGTGGAGCAGCCTTGCGCCGAGATCAACCCAGTGCCTTGCCATTGACACGGGGTCGTCCGAATAGACAGTGACTTCTTCTTTCTTGCCCTGAAGAAGCCGTACACACTTGCCGTCTTTGATGTCTATCGCGGGTATTACGATCATTGATTGAGTATATCAGATGGGTTTTTTATCAATCAACCTTACAGTGGCATAAAGATACCGCTAAGTCCTGCAACAAAGACATATTCCAATATCCCATCGCTTTATACAAGGCTTTACCGCGGACTCCCCTGCCTGCTTATGCAACATTGAGATCAACCTTGCGGCGGATATTCGGTTACTGTTGATTTTTCGACAGGATAAGATGTAAATTTGTATCAGTAAATTTTCCCTGGATATCATCATGATAAAAATCATATTGCTTGCAGCCGGAGGGGCGGTGGGGACGGTGCTTCGTTACACACTGTCAGGGTTGACATACAGGGTTCTTGACGGCGCCTTTCCGTGGGGAACACTGCTTGTAAATCTTGCGGGTTCGTTTGTTATAGGCCTGTTATGGGGGTTTTTTGAAATTCAGAACCTGTCACCGAATATGAGAAGTTTCATATTTATCGGGGTGCTCGGCGGATTTACCACTTTCTCGACATTCGCACTGGAAAGTTTCAATCTGCTCAGGGACGGCGAAATCAGTCTCCTGCTTTTAAACCTGCTGGCGAGCAACATTCTCGGTATAGCGCTGGTCTTCACGGGTATTCTGATCTCAAAATATGTTGTCAGTCTTATCAGATAGTTTCACGTGAGGGGAGATGCTGAAACAAGTCCGGGACAACGGTTTTGCCCGCAGGCGATGTTTTTATGCAACTGTAAAGTGAAATTGAGAAGAACAACCGAGGAAAGAATGTCATGAAACTGCCGGAAGAAGGGAAATTGCTGAGAATATTCGTCGGGGAGACCGACAGACACGATGGGAAGCCTCTTTATGAATCCATTGTACTGAAGGCAAGGGAGCTGAATCTCGCAGGAGCGACGGTTTTCAGGGGAATAATGGGTTACGGCGCCAGCAGCCGCATTCACTCCATCAAGCTGCTCAGGCTTTCGGAAGATCTGCCCGTTATGATTGAAATAGTGGACACTGAAGAGAATATAAACAAGATTCTTCCCTTCCTTGATGAAACGGTAAGGGAAGGATTGATTACAATGGAAAAGGCCAATATTATCAGGTACAGATACCGCGGGCCCCTTTGAAATTGAAATCCGCCCTGAAATACCGCCTGGATAACCGGGTTGACGCTGTTTACTCGAAGACGGACTTTTCCCTGGCATAGGTCTCGGCGATTTTTTCAACAAGCGGGGTGAGCCTGTCCCGGCTTATATTGAGATAGGTTACCGCGGGCAGCTCGTGCAGCACGATGGAATCATCGGGGTCCCTGTATCCTATGCCCAGCGCCCTGCAGATGCAGTCAGCGGCATTAACGCATGCAATCCCTTTTGCCGCAACAGGGTCGTCGATATCCTCGAGCCTGACACCGGTCAGATGATGCTTCTCTATGACCTGCAGGAGCACGGAGGGAAAGCCCCATTTTTCCGCCACCCTTGCGCCGATTTCAGCGTGGTTGTAGCCGTAAATCTCTTCTTCGGCCTCTATGGAACTGACGCCTTCGTTGTATGTTCTCATCATTACCTCTGTAAATATATCAGGGGTTTCATTGTTCATGATGACTTTTCCAAGGTCATGCATGAGCCCCCCGATGAAGGCAATGTTGCCGATATCGCCGTCAAGGCCGGAAGCCGTCATCTTGGCGGCGATGGCGGCGCCGATGGAATGGTCCCATATCTTCTGTTCCGTCATGCCGAATTTCTTGTAGAGCGACCTTGTCGATGCAGACAGCACGAGGCTTCTTATGGTCTTGAGGCCGAGAATCAGCAATGCCTGCTGAATACTGTTGACTTCCTGCCTCAACCCGTATAATGCGCTGTTTGATATCTTGAGCACCCTCGCGGCAATCGCCTGATCCTTTTCTATGATCTCGGCGAGGTCGGAGAAGGAAAGGTTGTCATCATTGATTGTCTCGAGTATCTTCTTTGCCACAAAAGGAAGCATTTTAAGGTCGCCGACCTTTTTAATCAGGTTCTCTCTGGAAATTATCTCCATTTGAATTCTCCCGGAAAAAACTGGGTTGAACCGGACGTATAAAGCAATATATATATTAAACATTAACCGCAATTGAATGAAAAATCAACCTTATGCCGGGGAGAGCCGTGGAGTTTGACTTTTCTGAGTATTTATTTGTTGTTTCAATATTTCCCGCTCTGTTATAATGAAGTGGAAACGCGGCCCTGATGTTGCATCAGGGCGGCTGGTGTGGTTGCAGAGGAAACTTTGGGGTAAAGTAATTCCGGACCGTTGCCGAATAAATGTTAAGGAGCAGGCATGCTCGGTTAAGTCTCTGGTTTCAGAGGATAAAAAATAAAAAACGCTATAAGAAGCCAAGGGAAAAACCTCAAATTCATAAGCCATCCAGACTGAATCGAATAATGCTGTCACGGAACCCTGTGTTTTTTCACGGAAACCCCTGATCCCGAAATGGTCCCATATAAAAAGAAACTGCAGACCTGCTGGAACAGGCTCAAGACCCATATCAAGGCCCATGTCGAAGTCACGGATATAGCCTTTATATGCCTGAGAATCATAATTTTCTGCGGGGGGATCGGGTGGCTCATATTCACCGAAATATCACAGAAGACATTCGAACATGTCAGCAGCATATTCCTCTTCTTCGTGGTTTATTCGTTTTTCATATATGTATGGCTCTTCTTTTCACCGAAGCACAAGTCGCTCATTTACGTCTTCTGCCTCTTTTTCGATCTTATCTTCGCCACCGTGCTCGTCATGGCAACGGGCGGATTCGACAGCCAGTTCTTTACGGGGTTTTACCTGATAACAGCCCTTTATTCTTTCAAGTTCGGTCTTGTCCCGGGCATTATTATAGCTGTGGCGGCCATGCTGCTTTATCTTGCAAGCGGCGACTTTGATCTGGAGAAGCTTTACTGGACCGATTTTTCAGTCAGGGCCGCCTTCCTGTTTCTGCTGGCGCTGCCCATCGGCATTCTATCGCAGGAGCTGAGGAGGGACAAGGCCAAGATAGAGAACCTCAACAGGGACCTGGAGAAATATATAGAGGAGCTGCAGGATATACAGGGCAAGCTTATCCAGGCGGAGAAATTATCCGCGCTCGGAAGGATGACCGCCGACGTAGCCCATGAGATAAGAAATCCCCTGACATCCATAGGAGGGTTTGCACGCCGCCTGAACAGGAAGTTGCCGCCGGGCACACGTGAAAAAGAGTATGCCGAAATCGTTGTCGCGGAAGTGGACAGGCTGGAGCGTATACTCAAGGATGTCCTTACCTTTTCAAGGGAAGCGAAATTCGACATGAAATACCGGAATATCAATGAAACAGTAAAGGAGTCCATCCACACCTTTTCAGGTGTATGCAACGAACAGTCGATAAAAATCGTGGAGGAACTCGATACTTCGCTTCCTGAAATCCTCATTGACAATGATCAGGTCAGACAGGCTGTCAATAATCTGCTCTCCAATGCCATTGATGCAATGTCGTCAGGGGGCGCGCTGACCATCAGGACATATATGGAAGAGATGTACAGGGTTGATTTCGTAGTGGTGGAAGTTACCGATACGGGTCCCGGCCTGACAAGAGAGGCGATAAACATGATATTCGAGCCGTTTTACACGACAAAGGAGATCGGCGCCGGAACCGGACTCGGCCTCTCCA